>JBKPAL010000022.1:0-13302 GCA_046726395.1 Acidobacteriota bacterium | reverse complement strand
TTGCCCATGAATCTCAGCAGGAAGAAAAACAGATTTATGAAGTCCAGGTAGAGCGACAGCGCACCCACGACGGCATACGACCCGACTCGTCCATCAGGTAGAGCCACTGCCATCTGTTTTAATCGCTGTGCGTCGTATGCGGTGAGACCAGTAAAGATCAGAACACCGACGATTGAGATCACAAACTGCAGTGCATCGTTCTGCCAAAAGATTCCGACGATCATGGCGAGGATTAGACCGATCAGACCCATGAACAGAAATTGGCCCCAGCCAGCAAGACTGCGCTTCGTGACTGTGCCGAACACGGCCATCGCACCGAACATTCCCGCGGTGATGATGAATGTTGAAGCTATGGAAGTCGCGGTATAGACAAGCAGGATTATTGAAGATGTAACTCCGACCAACGCAGAGTAAACGAGAAATAGACCGGCGGCGGTTGCTGGCGCAACTCGATCGACTCGCGCAGAGAGATAAAACACTAGCCCTAGCTGCGCGAACAGAATCACCCAAATCAAAATTCGGTTGAGCACCAAGGTCTCAATCAAGGTTTGTGAGGAAGCTACGGCGAAAGCTACGCCGGCTGTCACTAGTAGGCCCACGAACATCCAGCCGTAAACTTTGCTTAAGAATGCACCCACGCGTTCGTCGCGAATGTCCGGCGCCGCCAACGACGGTTGATTCCAAGATGATTGATTCCAGCTCATCTCAAACCTCCAAAACTTCTGAGTTGATTTAATTATACAGCAGGGCCGCACTCCAGCCAGCATCCATCGACCCGACTGAAGAGGAGAAAGCGGCAACATCTGCGAAATGATCTAGGATTGAAGCTTTCGAACATTGAAGGTAACGAAAGTTGAGCGGAGGTGAACCGCCCTTCCTAACCACGAGACTCTTAAGATCGAGTGGCAGTGAGGTCAGTACCGTAACGCGGTAGCGTCGGGTCATGTCATTGCCAATTGTAAATTGCCAATTGCCGATTGATCGCTGATCGAATGACTAATTAACAATCGACAATTGGCAATCGTCAATGATCTGACCCGACGCTACCGCGATACGGTACTGACCTCACTTCCGCGCAACTCGTCACTGGAAATCCGTAATCCACGTCATACTCCACTCGTTCTGCTGCAAAGAAATTTCTTATCTTGCCAGCCACAGCTACAATCCACTTCGTTATCAACCAGTGGGATCTTTTTCGGGTGCTACATGCCCGTTCGTTAGGAGAAATG
This sequence comes from Acidobacteriota bacterium, assembly GCA_046726395.1. Classification (GTDB taxonomy): domain Bacteria; phylum Acidobacteriota; class Blastocatellia; order Pyrinomonadales; family Pyrinomonadaceae; genus PSRF01. The sequence continues at coordinate 12,073 of JBKPAL010000022.1, read as the reverse complement.
AAAATGAACCGAAGAAATTTCATGCATAACAGCGCTGGATTGGGAATGCTCTTGGCCACAGCTTCTCTTTCTCCCTCATTGATTGGTGCGGCCAAACTGACCCAAGGTGACTCCGACTGTGCCAACACGGCTGAACTTAATGGACGGGAAACTTTTCTTTTGAGCACGCCTGGCGAAAACAAGTTGACTCCACCAGCCAAGGGAAAGATTCCGGTAGCCTTCGCCATTTCGGCGGGAGTCACCGTGATCGACTTTGCTGGTCCATGGGAAGTTTTTCAGGATGTTCACGTGGAGAAACGTGGTCAGGAGATGAATGAACAGATGCCGTTCGAACTGTTCACCGTTTCAGAAAGGCTTGAACCATTAACTGGTTCAGGAGGTCTCAAGCTTGTTCCCGATTACACGTTCGCGTCGGCTCCGGCACCTAAAGTTGTAGTCGTACCTGCGCAGAGAGGATCAGAAGCGCTGCACGAGTGGCTACGGAAAGTCACACCAACTACTGACGTCACCATGTCTGTTTGCACGGGCGCGTTTCAGCTGGGTAAGGCCGGCCTGCTGGCAGGGAAGACTGCAACAACGCATCACGATTTCATCGATCGGTTTGCGAAGACGTTTCCGGATGTGACTGTGAAACGTGGATTGAGATTTGTCGAAGGTGAAAAGATTTCGACTGCGGGTGGTCTATCGTCCGGTATTGATCTGGCGCTGCGAGTTGTCGACCGATACTTTGGACGCGATATAGCACAGGCAACCGCTACATACATGGAGTATCAGAGCAGGGGCTGGATCGTTTGACGGACTGCCCATGTTCTTTAGTTCTCTTTTCCCCGTGGCTTCGTGAGGAGTCCCTTGAGCAACGCGCTCGTCACGAAGTCGCGGGGACCGGAGAACTTCTTAGTTGTAGTTCTGGGTATAGAGAAGAGGAATTGCCGTTGAAAGTCTCCATTTAACTTTGAGACAAAGCCGAGTCTTAGGTTCGATCGGTAGTAGCTATGCACTCTAGCAACCGAGGTAGTCGCTTCTACGTAATTCATCATGGCTATGCGGCGTTTGGATTCCCAATTAGAGCACGTTAATACCGGCACGTTCGCAAGGAATCGCGGCTTGCGATGGGCCTTGATCCTGGGAATTTGGGTCTTGTTGGGTTTCATATACGCGGGCCCCATCTATCTCGAGGTCCAGGCGGAAAAGATGAACCACTCTGCCTGGAGGATTTTCACCTGGGGAGTATTGACCTGGTGCGCGTGGGCTCCACTGACACCGGCGATGGTTTGGTTAGCGCGGCGTTATTCACTATTAGGACCGAACTGGAAACGCAACGTTCTACTGCACGTCCCCGCGTTCTTATTTATTTCCGCAATTCACAGTGCAGTCGCAACGGCAATCACTTTATCGATCAATCCTTTCGACAGCATGGGCACGAGTCCAACCGCATTTTGGCCCAGGTTCCTCTCACGGCTGCAAGGCTCCTTTGGATCAGATCTGCTTGTTTATGGTGGAGTGATTGGCGTTGTTTATGCGATCGACTACTACCGCAAGTATCGAGAACGGGAATTCCTGGCAAGCCAGTTAGAAGCGCAACTCGCACAAGCACAACTCGACACGTTAAGGATGCAGCTGCATCCTCATTTCCTTTTCAATACTCTGAATGGAATTGTCGGGTTGGTGCGGGATAACAAGAATGACATCGCCGTTAATATGTTGGTAGGTCTGGGTGATCTATTGCGTCACGCGCTGGAGCATTCCGATCAGCAGGAAGTGGAATTGGAAGAAGAGCTCAACTTCATCAATCTCTATCTAAGTATTCAGCAAATGCGCTTCAGCGATCGGTTGCAAGTAAAATTGGAGATTGATGACGATACGAAGCACGCGCTTGTTCCCAATCTTGTTCTGCAACCGCTCGCCGAAAACGCCGTGCGACACGGGCTGGGCAAGAGTGTTTCGTCTGGTCTAATTGGGATTAAAGCTAAAGCTGAGAATGGGAACTTGAAGCTGACGGTCTTTGACAATGGCGTAGGGCTGCCAAGCAATTGGCAAATAAAAAGCAGTGCAGGTATTGGTTTGGCTAACACGGCAGCGCGTCTCGAACAGCTCTATAACGGAAATCATCGCTTTGACATTCGAAATCGTGACGAAGGTGGCGTTGAAGTGATTATGGTGATCCCGTTACGCACTGTTGTTGAACCAGAGAATTTAAGATCGACCGGTTTCGCGGTCTGATGTCAGACAAAATCACAACCTTGATCGTCGACGACGAGCCGCTAGCCCGGCGGAATCTTCGTCTACTGCTCGAGCGAGATCCACAAATCGCGATCGTTGATGAATGCCGCAATGGCCGAGAAGCGATAAAAGCGATTGAGAGTTATTCTCCTGATCTGATCTTCCTCGACATTCAGATGCCCGAAATGGATGGCTTCGATGTGTTGGAGAAAGTCGGGACCGAGAACATCAACGCAATTATCTTTGTGACGGCTTTTGATCAATACGCGCTTAAGGCATTCGAGGTACATGCGCTCGATTATTTGTTGAAGCCCTTTGACGATTCCCGGTTTCAGAGCGCGCTGGCGCAGGCGAAAAGGCAAATCGAACAGCGCTCGATGAATAAGCTGAGTAAGAAGCTGCTTGCGCTGCTGGAAGGTCGTGAAACGTCGCGAGATAACGTTGCTAATCGGAAGAAGTATTTGACGAGGCTAATGATCAAGCTGGCAAACCGAGTCATTCTGTTGAATGTGAATGAGATTGATTGGATTGAAGCTGACGGCAATTACGCAAAACTGCACGTGGGACGCAAAGCGCATCTACTGAGAGAGAAGATGAATGAATTGGAAGCGCAACTCAATCCGCAGAAGTTTGTTCGCATTCATCGCTCAATAATTGTGAACCTTGACCGCGTTAAAGAGATGCACCCGCACTTCAACGGTGACTACATTGTGGTTTTGGAAGATGGAGCGCAACTGAAGCTCAGCCGCACCAGAAGAGAACATCTTGAAACTCGCCTCCGGGCAATCTGATCCGCTGCCGTTCGGCACGTTACATCGTTCGTTAATCGTACGAGACTGAGCGACATCGTTTCAGCCAATTCCAACTCACCATATCGGCTACACCCAAATACAGCACTGTCGACATAAATCGAGGAAATAACGGCGGCACTCTCCTTGCTCGCCTAAGTCATGTCGCAACGATGCGTCAAATGGCTACGACTTCGAAATTTTAGGAAGGCTCGCCGCGACCTTCATAACCGAACAAAGGGGGGACGAAATATGGCCAGCGAAAAGTTATCCAAAGAGGTCAAGGAGCTGCTCTATCAAGCTCTGGAGACTGAGAAGGGTGGTGTCGAGATCTACACCACCGCACTGAGATGCGCTGTGAATAAGGATCTTAAAGAGGAGTGGGAGAAGTACCTAGAACAAACGAGAAATCACGTCGAGATCTGCTCGGATATTCTTAATGACCTTAAGCTCGATCCGGAGGCTGAGACGCCCGGTCGAAAGGTAGTTCGGCATATCGGCAAATCCCTGGTGCAGGCGATGGAGATGGCTCTGCAAGAAGGCAATCGGAATGCAGCACAGATCGTGGCTTGCGAGTGTGTTGTCTTCGCCGAAACAAAAGACCATCTCAATTGGGAATTGATTGGCGAACTGGCTTCGAGCCACGAGGACGATGCCGTTGGCGACGTGCTGATGCAGGCTTACGAAGAAGTGGAAGACGAAGAGGACGAGCACCTGTACCACACGACAGGCTGGACTCGTGAATTATGGATTGAGGCATTAGGTATGGAAGCTGTGCTACCGCCGCCTGAAGAGGTGGAAGACGTCGAGACCGCCATCGAAGCTGCCGAGGCAAAACAGTCTCGGGCGAAACATGCGGGTCGTAGTTGAGAACACATCCACAAGACCTGATCTGTAGGGGCGTCTCTCTGTGGACGCCCCGGCTTTCACCAAAGGTCGCAAGGGGACGTAGAAATCGACGGGATTTCGATCTTGTCCTGTCAATTCAACTGGTTAGCTTAGTAGGGCTTCCGGTCGCTACGGCTCCCGGTTCTGTACTTACGATTGCTGTGCAAGGCTCGACGGCTATTCCTTTTTTAGGGCGCACCAGAAGGGACTTCCTTAGAAACTCTTGACAGTACCGGAAGCGACTACCTATAGTTAGCACCTCGCTTCAAGCGAGGAGCTCAAATGAACAGCACGCGCACATTTTTTTACTTCGCCTTTACGTACCGCTTCTTCTTTACGGAGAGGAGCGGGCCGGCGAAAAGTGAGCGAAAAGTGCTGAAGACCTAGAACAGAGCTAAGCACAAGCTTCAAAGCCAGCCGCGACTCCTAACCGGAATTCGCGGCTGGCTTTTTTTGATCACATCGAAGGACCGAAATATTGAAAACGAGGAACAGCCATGAACATCGAATACTGGCGCAGCGAAATCGACGAAATCGATCGCGAGTTACTCCGCCTACTCAACCGTCGAGCGCGTCTTGCGATGAAGGTGGGCGCGATCAAGACGGCAGCCGGCTTGCCCTGCTGTGATCCCGAACGCGAGCGGATGGTACTGGGAAAACTTCAAGCCGCGAATCCTGGTCCTCTTGACCATGAAGCAGTGACAAAACTCTTTCGCCGAATTATCCGCGAGTCGAGACGTATCGAGGAAAGTGAACAGAACCGCGAACGCGAACAAGTAGCAAGACCAACACATCAGACGTCACGTCGTCATCATGAAGCTCTGATGATCGAAGGAGTGCTGTTGTGAGTAGTTCCATTTCTCCACCCAGAATTGCATTTCAGGGGGAGCGCGGCGCATTCAGCGAAGAAGCTGCAATCAAATTGCTCGGCACAGGCGTTCAGCTCGTGCCCCGTCGTAACTTCGCTGAATTGTTTACATGTGTGGATGAAGGACTGGCAGACTACATTCTCGCGCCGGTTGAGAATAGTTCAATTGGAGTGATCGAAGCGACCGCTAGTTTGATCCGCACCAGCTCACTTGTGATTGCTGGTGAGATCGACATCTCCATCGAACATCAATTAATCGGCTGTCCGGGTTCCCGCCTCGAACAGATAACTGCAGTTCAATCGCATCCGGCTGCTCTCGCTCAATGTCAACTTTTCTTTGCGGCAAATCCACATATTCAAGCAGTCGAAGCTGACGATACGGCGGGCAGTGTGGCTGAAGTTATAGCTCGTGGAGATCTGAGCTGGGCGGCAATAGCAGGTATTCGCGCCGCTGAACTTTATGCGGGAATCATCCTCAAGAAGAACCTGGAGGATCGGCCCGGAAACCACACGAGGTTTCTTCTCCTTGCGAACAGAGCACATCGTGCGGCCCACGCTATTCACTAACTTAATAAACGAGGTAAACAGATCATGATCGTCAACATGTCATCAATCGCAACTACTGAACAGATCAATCACGTTATCGACCGAATTAAAGAATGCGGGTTTCAAGCGCATGTAATTCACGGTGCCGAACGAACTGTTATTGGAGCTGTCGGTAATAGTAGTCGAAGGGCGGAAATCGAAGCACTGCGCGCAGCACCCGGAGTTGACGCAGTGATTGAGATTGCACATCCGTTTAAGTTGGTAAGTCGTCAGTTGAGGCAACAACGGACCATCGTTAATGTCCGCGGAGTAAAAATCGGCGGGAGTGATTTCGTCACAATTGCTGGTCCCTGCTCGGTCGAGTCACGTGAGCAATTGATGGAGACTGCCGTTGCGGTCAAAGCAGCAGGCGCCAACATGCTGCGAGGTGGTGCTTATAAACCGCGCACGTCTCCTTATGACTTTCAGGGGTTAGGAGTCGAAGCTCTGAGATTCCTATGCGAAGCGAGACAGGAAACCGGGTTGCCCGTTGTCACCGAAGTTATGAGCGAAGTAGATGTAGAGACTGTCGCAGAGTATGCGGACATGTTGCAGGTGGGTGCGCGCAATATGCAGAACTTTGCTCTGCTTAGAAAGCTTGCGACATGCACGCATCCGATTCTGCTTAAGCGTGGACCATCGGCAACAATCAAGGAGTGGCTGCTCGCTGCGGAGTACCTGCTAGCCGGCGGCAATCACAACGTGGTTCTTTGCGAACGGGGCATCAAGACATTTGAAACAGCAACGCGAAACACTCTTGATCTGGCGGCGATCGCCCTGGTTAAGGAGTTGTCACACTTACCGGTGTTGGCTGATCCATCTCATGGCACTGGCTTGCGAAGTTTGGTTCCACCTATGTCCAAAGCGGCTCGTGCTGCAGGTGCAGATGGTTTGATTGTTGAAGTGCATCCGTGTCCGGAGAGGGCGCTTTCAGACGGACCGCAATCGCTCGATCTACCGGGTTTCGCTAAGCTGATGCGCGACCTTGGTCAAGAACGCGTGCGTGAGATTAAAGCTGCTTAGCGCAGAAGTCAGAGGTCAGAGGTCGGACGTCAGGCTTTGCCATTTGGACTTGAGGAAGTGGCTATGCCCTTCCGGTAAGACTCCCAATTATTTTCTGGGCTCCGCCCTTCGCGCTTTCGAATTTGGGGTAGAGCAGAGCCCTAGAATCTATTTGCAGTCTTACCGGAAGGGCATAGCCACTTCCTCAAGTCCAAACGGCAAAGCCTGACGTCCGACCTCTGACTTCTGACTTCTGATCTCTGACTTCTGATCTCTGATTCCTGATCTACTGCGACCAGGGCGTCGGCTTGCGGACCCAGCGGTGAGTCTTGAGTTCCTCCAGTAGAGGTTTAGGCAATGGTCCCGCATCGCTTGCCTCAATATTTGACATGACATGGTTCGGTTTGCGCATGCCGGGAATGATCGTACTGACGGTCGGGTTGCTCAATATAAATCGCAAGGCCAGTTCCGGCATAGTTATCTCACCTTCGCCTTTATGCTCTCGAGTCCACCGAGCAAGCAACTCCCTAATCTTTTCTGCACGATCGACACTGGCGTTTAAGTTTTCAGGGACGAAATATGTATTTCGCCAATCACCCTCTGGCCACTTGCTCTCCTTTGTAAGCGTTCCAGTGAGCGTCCCTTCGTCAAATGGTACACGTGCAATTACAGCAACGTTCATCTCATCGCACGCGGGAAAGAGATCATCTTCAGGATTTTGATCGAAGATGTTGTAGATGACTTGCACAGCATCGATCTGACCCGTTCTAACAGCGCGCACGCCGTTCCAGGGTTCCCAACGATTGAGACTGATACCAATCGCCGCTATCAGTCGCTGACTCCTCAGATCATCGAGTTTGTAGAACCACCGATCGTCTCTCAACCATTCGTCGTTCCAAGTGTGGAACTGCATCAAGTCCCAACTATCAATGCGAGCATTCTCGAGACTGCGATGTACAAACTCTTCGACATGATCTGGAGAATATGACTCAGCCAACGTGGAGTCTTGACGTGCGGGCCATTCCCTATTCTTTGGCGGTATTTTGGTGGCGCTATAGAGTTTTTTACCAGGATTAGCGCGGATGGTCTGGCCCAACAAACCTTCGCTGTGACCATCGCCGTAAGCGAAAGCTGTATCGAAGAAGTTGCACCCACGATCGACAGCCGTTTGTAGAGAATGAAGCGACTGCTGATCTTCCGAGTTCGACCAGCTACCCATTCCCCACATTCCAAATCCAATCTCACTTACCTGCCATCCTACGCGTCCGAATTTTCTATAGCGCATGTTTTGCCTCCGGCCGTGAGTATATCCGCAATAAGTTTGCAGTGGTCAGCGGGACGTCACTTGTTAGTTGATCACAATGACAGCCAAAAACAATACGTCCCGAGACCTCGCGGTTCCGGGACGCATTGTGCTCAACTAGTTTGGCTGTAATTTAGTTACTCTTGGCCGCGCTCGGAGTAAGCACAATATTTTGATTACTACCGCCAAACGCCACACCGGTTAATTCGGTATTCTCACCCGAACCGGTGGATCGTAGTTCAAATTTCCGCGCCTTGTTCTCGCGCTGTTCAACGCGCGCGGGTGCCTTGGCAATCACTTTGTTGTTCTTCAGGATTGAAAGCTCTGAGGTCTGCTCGTCAAACGTTACTGCATAAGTGCCTTTCTTGACGACAGTGCCATTCACTTTCATGTCCTGCCCAAATGTAACTGTTTCCTTTTTACCTTTGGCCAACGCCACAACGCCTGTCATGACTGTGATCAAAAGCATTACTAGTAACCGATTAACTCGCGAATTCATCTCACCAAACTCCTTAAATTGACAGTACCATCGATGAGGGGAGAACTTTTTCACTCGATGACTAACGAAGGTGGCATTGAGAAGTTCCTTATTTCTTATGAGCCACTATCAATCAGTTAGACGTCGAGCCAGACATAGTGTTAACACCGCTTTCCAGTTTGTTGTGACGAAAAGTTTGTTGCAGAAAATCGGATGGGTTGACGAAAGTTTGACGAGTGGGCGTTCTTGATACGGTCTCATTCTGTCATCGCCGCGTTTTAGTAAGAGCCTATAAAACCACAGATTTCGTAAACGTTTGAAACTCGCTAGCCGCAACTTGCGATCTCCACTAGAATCCACACGCGTTAGTTCTTAACAGCACTCCCAGCACTTCCATCCTGCAGTTTGTTAAGGAGTCTCGGAATGAACTCTTTAAAATCCCTGTTGTCTGTTCTCGCACTTACTTTCTTGATTTCCGCCACGTCACTCGCACAAACAACAGAAGAACCAAGTGGACTGGTTCGTCCTCAACCGCCCCAAGCAAAAGGAGTCGTTGTTTTGAAAGCCGCCCGATTGATCGATGGGACGGGTCGGCCAGCGATTCAAAATGCCCTGATCGTAGTCACTGATGAAAAGATCACCGGCGTTGGTCCAGCAGATACAGTTCGCGTTCCGGGTGGCGCGAATGTTATCGACTTGGGAAACGTGACCCTTCTGCCGGGCTTCATTGATGCTCATACGCACTTGATTGGTCGCGTGCTGGGCGATCCGGAGGGTGACAATGCACGAGTGCGAGACTACGAATCGTTCGGCGCCATCCTGGGAGTTGTTCATGCTCGCGAACAGCTGATGGCGGGTTTTACCACCGTCCGCAACGTAGGTGCTTCTGGACATTTCGACGACATGGCGTTGCGCAAGGCGATCAACGAAGGTTGGATGGTAGGACCACGCATGCAGACTGCCGGTCATGCGTTGGGCATCACCGGTGGGCATTGCGATGACAACGGCTTTCGTCCCGGTCTCCTGGATCGTTCAATTGAAGACGGGATCGCTAATGGCCCAGATGAAATACGCGCTGCCGTGCGTTATCAGGTTAAGTACGGAGCCGATGTGATCAAGACTTGTGCTACCGGAGGCGTCCTTTCAGAAGGCGACGCGGTTGGTGCAACACAGTACAGCTACGAAGAGTTGAAAGCGCTGGTCGACGAAGCAACAAAACTCGAGCGAAAAGTTGCAGCACACGCGCACGGGACGGAAGGTATAAAGCTGGCGGTTCGCGCCGGTGTCGCTTCCATCGAACACGGATCGTTTCTGGACGAAGAAGGTGCGCGGATGATGGTGGACCACGGAACGGTTCTAGTTCCAACTTTGATGGCGGCCGAGTCAGTAGAACGCGCCGCAAAGAATGGAATCCTAAAGGGTCACCGTGCCGAGAAGGCCTTAGCGGCGGCGACGGCTGTGCGCAGGGCAATCAAACTTGCTGTCGCCAACCGTGTGCCAATTGCATTAGGCACAGATGCAGGAGTCTTTCCTCACGGAACGAACGCGCGTGAATTTTTTCTACTCGTCGATTGGGGTGGACTGTCGCCGATGCAAGCCATTCAGGCCGGTACTGCCAATGGCGCAAAGCTTTTAGGATGGGACGATAGGATTGGTTCACTGACAACTGGTAAGCTTGCTGACATCGTGGCAGTTGAAGGTGATCCGCTCGCGGACATCACCCGCATGCAACATACCGTCTTTGTGATGAAGAATGGCATCATTTATAAGAACTCCCGACGTTGACATCAACTTAGCTTCAGATTGGGGGGAAACAGATGAAAAAGCTAATTGGATTTGTCGTAATACTTCTACCGCTGCTCGTCGTGTTGAGTGTTAGTGCGACCGCACCACCGAACTTTGCGGGTACTTGGGTACTGGATAAGTCGAAGAGCCAGAACCTGCCGCGCGGATGGCAAGAGGCGGAAGCAGTAAGCATGGTCATCACGCAAAATGAGAAACAGGTAACTCTCGAGCCAAAAGTCACCGCAGCGGCGATGGCCGGTGGATACGCTGGTCGCGGATCCGGCGGGATGATGGGACCAGCGACTTACAATCTTGATGGTAGTGAGGTTACTTCCGAAAGCGAACGAGGTAAGAGCATCACAAAGGCGGCATGGTCCAAAGACGGAACTGCCCTGGAACTCAGTGCAAAGCGGACTTTCAGTACTCCAAACGGTGAAGTCACTTCAAGTAGTACGGATAAATTGTCGCTGAGCGCTGACGGCAAAGTACTGACTGATGCTCGGCACAGCGAAGGTCCTCGTGGACCACAAGATTCAACCTTGGTTTTTAATAAGAAGGAATAGACGAACCCGTTACACAGTCTTGATGTTACAGGTGGCCCACAGAGGTGAACCCGATGGACTCGTGGGATTCCTTGATCGCTGCTCTCCGTCAATGGGAATGGATCGGAAAGCTGCTTGCGCGACTCGCTGTAGGGCTTCTCTTCGTTCTGTCTGGCAGTGGAAAGCTGTTTGTGCCCACGCGCCGGCAAACGATGGTCGAAACGTTGCGCGCGGCGAAGATTCCGCGTCCTGAAATCAACGCCGCTGTAGCGTCACTGGTCGAGTTTGTCTTTGGCGCATTTTTAGTTATCGGTTTTCTGACGCCACTCAGCTGTTTCATGCTGATCTGCGTCATGATAGGAGCACTGGTTACGACTGTTGTGCCCTCGATAAAAGCCCAATCGCTATTCGGCTGGGTGGGAGACTTCTTGTATCAACCGGAAGTCCTTTACGTGGTAATCCTGGTCTGGTTGTTCTTTTCGGGTCCGGGTTGGCTGAGTACCGACGAGAAGTTCTTTTTTGGGGGAAGGTAAACTCAAAGCCTCACGGGGTTCACCACTTTGCTTGACCATCAACATCCAACCAATCTCTTGTCATATCACACCACAGCGCGAGACCGCGCCACTCGTTGAATCGAGAATAGTACCGAGCAATCTTTTTATCGCTCGCTTTTCTGCCGTTGTTTCGCACGGTGAAGAATTTGGCCCGCGTCCATGAGTCTAACGCAAGACCGTCGTAACGTCCGATTAACTTAAGCAAGTTTTCGGCGGCGTAAGGTCCAACGCCTTTCACTCCACGCATCTCCTTCATCAGCTCGGCTGTGGGCAACTCGCTCTTCAGCCAGGCCTCTACATTTAATGAGCCATCGGCTACGCGATCGGCCAACTCTTTTAAATAGACAGAGCGATAGCCTGCACGGACCTCATTAACGTAAAACTTCAGAGGCATTAGCGCCATCGCCTCCGGGGTGGGAAAGGTGCGCCCGCCGTCATTCGTCTCGCGCCCAAGGTTCTGCACTAGACCTGTAACCATCTTCTCAGTTAAGGACCAGGAGCAGTTCGTAGTGCAAATCATCTTTACTAAGTCTTCGAACACCGTCGGCCCACGAAGCAATCGGCCAGCCCCAGCTCTGGCTATCCATTCAAAATCCGGAACCTCTTTAACCATTTGGTAGAAACCGGTCATGTCATCGTCAAGTCGCATCATGTGCCGAACGTCTTTGATAACGTTGTCAACCGTGGCCTGATTGACGCGGCGGGACGCCTTGATTCGCAGCTCATTCTTTTTACCTGAGACCTGAATCGTGAGTGCCGATTGGCTTGGCAGATCCAATACTCGAGTGAGCACCCAATTTTCCCTGTCGCAGGAAAACGGAAGCAACTCGCACCAACCATGGCTCAGAACCGTGCGTTTAAAATTGAAAGTGCCGGGCACCCGTAAGACTATTTGCATTGTGGGATTAACGTGACGATCGGTTGGAATTTGTTGCGAAGCGATTATGTTCATGAACGCGCGAATCTGCAACAACTCGAGCGGAATTCTCGTGGAAGAGCCCTCGACAAGCTGAAGCAATCCGGACGGTCTTCCGGGTTTTCGTACTGATTAAGTCGCTCA
>JBKPAL010000021.1:0-21069 GCA_046726395.1 Acidobacteriota bacterium | reverse complement strand
TCTCGACTCCGTTGACGGGGGGCTCAATGTTAAGCTGGGTAAGCATGTTTGTGTTTATACAGTCCCAAAGAGATTTCGGTGGGCCACTCAGATGACCGTACGGTGTTTGCCGCTCGCCCTCGTACTAGTTTTGTTTGTATCTGCTTGCCGCTCTGAACCTGCGGCGAACCCTTCGACAGTCACAAATTCAAATAAAGCGGGCGTAGTAAGGTACACATATGAAGTCGTCAACACCTTTCCGCATGACAGAAACGCCTTTACTCAAGGTCTTGAATTTCAGGACGGGAAGTTGTTGGAAAGTACCGGCGAAGAAGATCATTCGAGCCTGCGTAGAGTGGTACTTGAGACCGGCCAGATCGAGCAGAAGGTAGATGTTCCGCACCCGTATTTTGCCGAAGGCATCACGCTTCTAAACGGGAAGATCTACCAACTCACGTGGCAACATCAGATAGGTTTCATTTACGACGCGAACACCTTCGAAAAGAAGGGTGAATTCAAGTACGAAGGAGAAGGTTGGGGACTTACGAACGATGGCACTTCCTTGATCATGAGCGACGGAACCAACCGACTCAAATTCCTTGACCCAGACAACTTCAGCGTTAAACGAGTGATCGTAGTCATGGCCGGCAAAGTCCCGATCGACTCACTTAACGAGTTGGAATATGTTCAAGGTCAGATTTACGCCAACATCTGGCATGACAATCGAATGGCCATCATTGATCCCCAAACAGGAAGGGTTACCGGCGCAGTGGACCTGACCGGCCTTTTGCGGCCCGACGAAGTTTCAGATGAAGAGGCGGTCTTGAATGGAATTGCTTACGACGCTACTTCGCAGAGACTATTCGTTACCGGCAAACTGTGGCCAAAACTTTTTGAGATCCGATTGAAGCAGTAGCGATGAGTTTTGATACGTACTTTCGGGCGTCCTCTTACGCAATGATTGCCGTTGCGATGCTGGCGCTCATCTTTGCGGGCGGACTTCCCATCCCGTTGGCGCTCGCTTTTTCCTCACTGCTCGTACTTGCGTGGAGACTCGAGGGAAGAAAATGGCAGCTCTCGGAGAGAGCCGGGCTAATAATGGTTCTGCTTTCGATACCGCTCTTCTTTGTTGATTGGCAGGTCCAGCGGCTAGCTGGTGCCAGTCCCGATCACATCGGAGTAAGTGCGCTGGCCCATCTCATTGTTTTTCTTTCTGCGATCAAGTTGCTGCAAGTCAAGTCCGATCGCGACTGGGTTTTCCTGTATCTAATTTCATTCTTTGAAGTACTACTTTCGGCTGGGCTCAGCTTCAGCCCTATTTTTCTCGGCACTCTTATTCTTTATCTGTTCTGCGGCATTTCAACGATCACTGCTTTTGAAATCCGGAAAGCTCGCAGAACTGTCGCTGCAGTAGAGACGCGTCTGCTTGTTGCACCCGATGCAAAGCTGTTCCAGCGACTGGCTACGACCCGCAGTACCGCAGGAAGAGAAGCACGACGACTGCCATTCGTCGCGGCCGTGCTCTTCATTCTGATCTTTGTTCTTGCGTTGCCACTGTTTCTCGTTGCGCCGCGTGCCGGCTCAGCGATGATCTCTCGCGCTGGTGCCGGCTTAAGTAACTTCATCGGGTTCTCTGAGAACGTGACGCTGGGTGAGATCGGTACGCTCAAGACTAACAATGAGATCGTAATGCGCGTTCGCGTTGAGGCTGCGCGATCTGAACCGCTTCGCGATTTACGCTGGCGCGGTGTGGCTCTCGATGAATTCACTGGCAAGAGTTGGCGAAAATCACCTGAAGCCCGACGACTAACACCCATAAATCTAGAGCGCGGATTGTTTCCACTAGGAACTACGCCTTCCATACATCGCCTCACTACACAAACGATCTTTCTTGAACCGCTCGAATCTTCAGTCCTATTTGCGCTTCCTCGTGCGATCGCGATCCAGGGTGATTTTCAATCCCTCCGTCAGGACGCAGAAGAGTCCATTCAGTCCCGCAGACCGGCGTTTGAGCGAATGATTTACAAAGCACTCTCTGATACCACTGAGCCGGATGCCGATACTCTTCGCAAGGACCGCCAACCCTACCCGGCGGACTTTGATCGTTATCGTCGCGTGTCTGTGATGCTCGATCCGCGAATCGGTGACCTGGCGCGAGCGATGATTGTCAACCATCAGGCACGAACTCGTTACGATATTGCGAAAGCTATCGAGTCGGGCTTACAGGAAGACTATGGTTACACGCTCGAGATGAAAGCGACTGGTCCAGATCCACTGGCCGATTTTCTTTTCAACGTTCGTAAAGGTCACTGCGAGTACTTCTCGACTGCGATGGCCATCATGCTTCGGACGCAGGGGATGGCAACTCGTGTCGTCAACGGTTTCCTTCCCGGCGAGTTCAATCAAGCAGCGGGCGCTTTCACCGTTCGGCAAAGCGACGCGCATTCGTGGGTGGAGGTCTACTTTCCTGAGACGGGAGCATGGGTGACGTTTGATCCCACTCCTTCCGCGGGTCGCACTGAACCGCAGAACACAGGCATTACGGCTCAGCTGGGGAAATATGCGGAGGCGTTGGAACTATTTTGGCTTCAATATGTGATCGGGTATGACAAGCAGGAACAACGAACACTTGCGACAGCGGTACAGTCGCAGGCGTTCCAATATCAGCGCGCTATTTCGGGCTGGTTCAATACGTTGAAGAGAACTGAATGGCGTCTGCCACTGTTGATTGGCGGGCTGTTAGTTGCGGTGGCGTTGCTAACGCTCCTGGTGATACGGGTAAAGCGATTTGGCTGGCGTGGGCTCAGATATTCGCGGAGTGAAGGCCAGCAACGATCGGCGATAGAGTTTTATGAAAGGCTGATGCAACTGTTGGCGCGGCAAGGCATCCAACGCTCTCCGGAACAGACACCACTGGAGTTTGCTTCGAGTTTGGGATCGGCTGAAGCGAAGAGGCTTACTACTGTTTACAATCGCGTGCGTTTTGGTGCGCATAGGTTGTCACGCTCCGAGCAGGAAGAGATAGAAGAGATATTGGCTAGTTTGGAGCATGATGAGGTCAGCACCACCTCGCAATAGTGCTGGCAGTCACTAAGGTTAGAGTCTTAGAACAACGAGTATTGGATTCAGCGAATCTTGAGCGGGGTAAACCACCCTTCCCAACTTGGAGACTTTCAATCTTGAGTGCTCGCGGCTACCCTTGAACGGCTTTCAGGATTGGATAATCAGACTCCAGTGTTGGAGTCTCATAGTTGGGAAGGGTGGTTTACCCCCGCTCAAGATTCGACACGTTCAATGCGCGAATACTGGTCGAGAATATGAACAAAGTAGGATTTGTAAGTTTAGGTTGTCCCAAGAACCTCGTGGACAGCGAAGTGATGATGGGCCAACTAAAGCAGAAGGGCTATCAGATCACAGCCGACGCGAGCGACGCCGACACTGTAGTCGTGAATACTTGTGGCTTCATCGATTCAGCCAAGAAGGAATCGATCGAAGCAATTCTCGAAGCCGCCCGTTTGAAGACCGAAGGCAAGGCAACCCGGCTTGTGGTCGCAGGTTGCTTGGTCGAGCGTTATCGCGACGAATTAAAAGCAGAGATGCCCGAAGTCGACGCATTCATCGGCACTAGCCAGATCAATGACATCCTTACCGTCTGTGATCCAAATACAAAAACTCGGTCGCTTCCAGTCGTACCGCTCGGTAATCAGAGCGCAACTTATCTCTACGATGAGTCCACCCCGCGCATTCTCGCGACTCCTTCTCATTACGCGTTTATAAAAATTGCAGAGGGTTGTGATCGACCTTGCGCGTTCTGCTTCATACCGCAGATGCGCGGACACTTTCGCAGCCGTCGCTTCGGATCGATCGTTGCCGAGGCACACCAGCTTGCAGAGGAGGGTGTTAAGGAGTTGATTCTGGTTGCGCAGGATTCTTCACGCTATGGCGAGGATCTGGGTAAGCAGGATGCACTCGCGTCTTTGCTGCGCGAGTTGTCGCACACCGACGGCATCGAGTGGGTCCGTGTGATGTACACGTACCCGACACACATCAGCGATGCCTTCCTGGATGTGTTGGCAACAGAGCCAAAGGCGGTGAAGTACCTTGATATGCCCTTGCAGCACGCTTCGCAGAATGTACTCAAGCTGATGAAGCGCGGGGGCAACCGAGCGAGTTTGGAGCGATTAATCAAACGAGTGCGCGAAAGGGTTCCGGGTATCGCGGTGCGAACGACGTTCATCACTGGCTTTCCGGGAGAGACCGAAGCTGACTTCGAAGAGTTGTTATCGTTTGTTAAGAATGTCGAATTCGATCGTGTAGGTGTGTTTACTTATTCTGACGAGGAGGGCACGCCGGCGTTCGAGCTCGGGAATAAATTGGATCCGAAGGTCGCACGGCAACGTCGCGCGCGATTGATGAAAGAACAGTCGCGTATCTCTCGGCGTCGCCATAAGACCCGCATAGGTGAAACCGTTCGGGTTCTTTTCGAAGGCGAATCGAACGAAAGCGATCTGTTGTGGCAAGGAAGAATGGAAACTCAGGCGCCGGATATCGATGGCTGTGTCCTTATTAATGATGCACCTGAGGGTTTCGTGCCGCTGCCGGGTCAGCTGGTTGATGTCCAGATAACTGAAGCGCAGGAATACGATTTGGTAGGAAGAGTTGTCTGATTCGAAGTGGCCTCGCCGTTCGTTACGATCATTTTCCATTCATCATTTGAATTTCTCATCTGTAGTTCGTGTAATTCGTGGGTCGTTTTCTCTGTGCCTTCCCTGTGTCTCTGTGCCTTTGTGGTTTTCTTATTCGTAAAATGACCCTCAAGCAAAAGAACACCACAAGACACAGAGAACGCTCAGAGAAAACGACCACGAATAACACCTTCTACCAGATGACCAGATGGAAAATGTCCAAATGATGAATGGAAAATGATTGCGCCTCTGACTGATCACACAAGATGACAACGCCTGATCGACAACCGACTCTGCCAAAAGAGTCTAGTGACGATTTAGACTCGACAACCTCATCAGCAGCTCAATCGATAACTCCAGCCAAACGAGTTCGCTCCTTCAAGGACTTCGCCGCCTTAGCGATTAGCACCTGTGGTGTCGGTTATCTCCCGCTTGCACCAGGCACCTGGGGCTCCTTACTTGCTGTTCTCATTTACCTGGTCCTACGAACGAGCGCGTCTTGGGCATATGGACGGTTTGTAGCAACTCAAATTGTGCTTATCGCTTCGGCAACGGCTCTGGGAATCTGGGCAGCATCACGGACCGAACGCATTCTCAAAATCAAGGATCCCGGGCGAGTCGTAATCGATGAGGTCGCCGGTCAGCTCATTGCACTCTTGCCTGTCCCACTCTCAGCAGACAGCAAATGGCCCGTCTGGTTGATGGGCGCGTTTCTACTCTTTCGCTTATTCGACATAGTTAAGCCATATCCTGCGCGTAAACTGGAATCACTTCCGGGCGGTCTCGGCATCATGGCTGATGATCTAGTTGCTGGCGTTTATGCCGGTTTATTGCTTTCGCTCGGACTGGTGATTAGTCGGTCTATTTGAGGAGGAGATATGGAAAGTCCGAAGAAGGCTACCGATGCTGAAAAAATTGTTGAGCGGCAATCTGAAGCAACCAATGATGAAACGCTGAGCGAGTTAGAAAAGACTGAGAAGATTGGCGACGCGCGAAAGGTCTCAGAGCGCGAGGTACCGTCGCCTGATTCAGAACCAGATGGTGCTAGAGAGAAGCACGATGATGCTGGGCCAATGTGAGCAGTTTTTTATTCCGGCGGCATCAGGGAGATTTGCCAGGCGATGAAGGCGATGAAGCCCAGCATCAGGATGAGGATGACCAGCACCACGGGCTCGATTCCGAAAAACCTTTTCTCCTCTCTTCCCTCGAGTGCGACGCTGGGGAGTTTCAAACTACCGCTATCGACTACGATAGACCCGTGATTCCCATCCTTGCTGCCAGATGTTGGAGCCTCAGCGATCTGTTTTTTCGCAGCGGGTATATCCTGCTCTTCGAGAGGCGCTAGTTGGGCCGCCAGCTGGGACCTGTCGCCCTTCTTGCGTTTCTTGCTGTGTTGCAGCAAATAGAAGAACTGTTTGCTCATATCCATTTCACCTTCTTCAAATACGCATATAACGCCAGACCCACCCCAACCATTGACAGCAAAGCAAAGACGTATCCATAGCGCCATCTCAGTTCCGGCATCAGAACAAAGTTCATTCCATAAATGCCGGCGATCAAAGTCACCGACATCAGGATTGTCGAAATCGAGGTCAACCGCTTCATGACTTGGTTCATTCGATTGCCTGAGACCGATAGATAAGCATCCATCGTTGAACTGAGCATGTCGCGCAAGGTGTCTATGGTATCCGCCACCCGAATGAGGTGATCAAAGACGTCCTGAAAATAGACTTGATTCTCGCGCGCGACGATTGGCTGCTCTCGTCTGAGAATTGTATTGAAGACATCTCGTAACGGAGTGACTGCGCGGCGCAGGTAAAGCAGCTTTTTCTTGATGATAAAAATCTCTTCGATGGATCCCGCTCGAAACTCGCCGAAGATAGAATCTTCGAGGTCGTCCATGCGATCGCTTATCACGTCGAGCAAGGGCAAGTAGTCGTCTACTATCGCGTCAATCAACAAATAGGCAAGGAGGCCGGAGCCTTGCTCCGAACGATCGGTCCATTCGTGCCAAAGTCGTCTGGCTGTTTCGATAGCACGGATGGGACGACTGTGGACTGTGACGAGATAGTTCCCGCCGAGGAAGATATTCAGTTCTCTTAATTCGAGCCGGTCATTTGGCCCGGCAAGTTCAGCTTCATACAGGACCATGAAATAGTAACCCGTATACTCCTCAACCTTCGGTCGTTGATGCTGATTGCGGCAATCCTCGATCGAAAGATGATGAAAGCCAAATTCTTCCGCTAACTCTTCGAAGTCCTTGCTCGTAGGATCGCTCACGTCCGCCCAGACAATGTTGTGTTTCTCCAATCGTAGTTCGCTAATATCGGCCGCCACACAGTTTTCCGCAAACTGTCGGGAAGAAGTGTTCAAGCAAATGGTGCTTATCACTGGCGGGAGAACCTCCGATAGCTGTCTGATATACTCGGCATTACTATCGTTGAAAGCTGCTTTATCATCAACTCGAAAGGGAGAGCCACCATTGCAATTACTAAGCACGCGATCGTGGTTGAGAGTGGACGCCTCCATGTCGGCCCAGATAATTGCTCTCTCGTTTTTCAAAAGCTCAGGAAGTTGCGCACTGAAATCCTTCCATAACTCTCTCGGCGCCTTCTTTATAAACGATAATCTCCATCTCGTTACGCCTCTTTTCAAAGGTCTACTCGGCCAATCAGCAGAGTGTTAGCACACCGATCTATGAATTGCCAATTGACGATTGACAATTGCCAATTGGATTTCGTTGTAACTGGATCGGTACATGAGAACGACTCGCTGACTTTGATAATCCTCAAATTAGCAATCGGAAATTGGCAATCGGTAATGGTGCTTGACGCATTGTGATGTTCTTAAGATACTGACTCGCGAAATTTTCAAGCATTTTCGTGGACGCATTGATCCGATTTCAGTACCAGATGGTCCGGATCGATACGACCAGAGTCACGAACATCAAACGTTCAATTCGTACTCGTCGCGATTAGAACCGAGACGCCACGCCTTTCGATCTGACCTCGTATCTTTGTTTACGGACTGGCTTTCAATGATCAGGGCAAGCATCATTATTACTACGCACAACCGGCCGCATTTCTTACCACGCGCCATTCACAGCGCATTTGCGGCAGGCACGGACATCGAGGTCGTCGTCGTAGATGATGCTTCATCGGATAACACGGCAGACGTCTGCAAATCCTTTTTCGAGGCCCGGTACGTTCGGATGGACCACAATCAAGGTGTAGCATGTGCACGAAATGTTGGCTTGCTCGAGAGTCGTGGGGAATACATCACATTTCTGGATGATGACGATACCAGGCTTGAGAACAGTTTGGATCAGCAGGTTGAAGTTCTAGAGCGAGACCCATCAGTTGGATTGATCTATGCACAAGCTTTGATTGAGGACGATTCACACCAGTTGCCCAGACGTTTCTATCCATCTGAATGTCTAACCGGCGACATCTTCTGGCCGCTTCTACGGCGGAACTTTATTCCGTGTGGCAGTGTTCTCTTTCGCCGATCGATTTTGCGGGGTGGCATGCTAGATAAAGACATATCAGGTATCGACGATTGGGACCTGTGGTTGCGCGTTGCGGCCAACTCGCCTGTTGCTGCTCTGAACACACCGGTAGTCAAGTGGCGACGATCCACACCCGTTTCCGAACAGGGAAGTTCAGCTGCGGCAGATATTGTCCGACTTGCCGTTGAAAGATTCTGGAGCTCCTGGATGAATCTGCCGCGAGCTATTCAGGCATCAAGTGAGGAGAGGCGCTCCGCCTGGCGTGGATTTTCCGAAACCATGACTGAACATCTGCTTTGCGAGGCAGCACGCGCCATACGTCATGGCAAGCCCCACCAGGCGCTGGAAAATTTGCTTACGACACGGCGAGTAGATCCATTAGCGCTGGTTCGTATTGCGAAGAAGCGTACACTGTCAATTCTGTTTAGCCGGACAAGCAGCCAGGGAAAACTATTAATGAGTTCTGACTCGATCGAAACCCGGGCCCGTTGATGAATCGGATGCGAATAATTCTTTGTAAGGGTCAACTATATGGCCCAATTAGTGGTTCTGACGAAACGCTCGTGACTTATGCAACGCAGCTTCAGCGTGCCGGTCACTCCGTCTCTGTCTTGTTGATGTTTCTTCACAATGAGCAGGACCAGTATTACCGTCGCTTGTTAGACGCTGGTATCCCCGTTTCGTGGATGGCCTCAAGCCTCGCGCACACTTCAATGGGCGCGGGCCGTAGGATTGCTAACAAGGTCTTTGATGTATTTCCTGCGTCGAAACAGTTCATTCGCAACCGTGCGCAGCGAGTAGTCACTGGAATGGCTGGTCGTTTCTACGGACAGTGCCGTTCGTTCTTCCAGGAACAAAATGCCGATTTGATCCATGTAATGACACCCGACCCGAGCGCGATGGTGATGATTCGCGCTGGTCACGATGCCGGCATTCCAGTGATCTACCAGGAACTGGGTATTCCCTATCACCCTCCGCACTTCGAGTCTTACTACAAACAATTTACTTCCGTACTGCCGCTGTGTTCCGAAATAGCAGCGCTCTCACCCACACTCAAACAGCATTGCCACGAGAAACTACCTGCGCTACAGGCACTTTCGATTCTCCCAATAATGTCGGACGAGCCGCCCAATGGAAATGAGTCGAACTCGCCGATGTCTGACAAGATCACGTTCGGCTTTGCGGCACGAATGGAGGAGCTAAAAGGACCGATTGTTCTGATGGAAGCATTCGGAGTCGCTCATCAGAAATGCCGCAATATCCAGTTGAACATTGCCGGAGATGGCTCACAACGTCAGACGATTGCCAGGCGCGCAGAGGATCTCGGAGTGAGCTCGGGCTATAACTATCGAGGCATCTACAATAGTCCGCAGGATTGCCGAGCGTTCATGAAACAGCTCGATGTTTTCATCATGCCATCGTTCACTGAAGGTACACCGAACAGCATTGTTGAAGCTATGGCATGTGGTAAACCAACGATCGCCTCAAACGTTGGTGGAATTCCGGATATGGTTGGCGAAGATTCCGGTATTCTCGTTCCGCCAGGTGATCACGCGGCACTCGGGCAAGCGATGATCACGCTGGCTCAAAACCCGGACTTAAGAAATCGCATGGGTGAGGCGGCGCGCACTCGATATGAAAAAATCTTTTCCCCAAAAGTTGTGATGCCCTTGATCCTCGATACCTACGAACGCGTTGCTGGAAACGGTCATCGGGCTAATGGAAATGACAACCTCCATCCCTGGGCCAAGATCCCCGAATAAGCTTGCTTAACTCTCAACCCAATATGTTCAGCGAAGATCGGGACATTCAGATCAATCCTGCAAGCGTCAGTGTTGAGCCAGAAACATGTTCTAGTCTCATTGATGCAACAGAAGCAGAGTCTCAAAAGACGATCGTTCGGCTGTCGCAGCAACTCATGAAACAGGAGCAGGATTTAGAACGATTGGAAACTGAGCTCGCGGAAAAAGATCAATTAGTACAAGTCCTAACGCGGAGTCTTAATGAAAAGAATGCTCAGTTTGCGGAATTAACCAACACTCTCGGCGGCTTCCTGACGTATCGATTCCTACGACTCTACTCACTTTATCGCCGCATCAGGTATCCGTATTTTTTGCCGCTCTATCGACTATTAGGTCTTACTTTACCTGCTCCGACAGTTGCTCAGACTGATGGTGTCGGTACTCTGCTTGACGTCAAACCCACGCCTCCTCTTGAACCACACTTAACTAATACCGACATTGTGATCTGCGTCCACAACGCATTACCGGATGTGCACGTTTGTCTCGAATCTGTAACTCGCTATACGAGTCAGCCTTACTCACTCATTCTGGTTGATGATGGAAGCGATCAGGAATGTCAGCTCTACCTGAAGAGTTTTGCAAAGGAACATCAGGCAGTGCTTATCCGGAACGAGCATGCCCGCGGTTATACAGTTGCAGCGAATCAGGGCTTGCACCGGTCGAATGCAGATTACGTTGTGCTGCTAAACAGCGACACTATTGTGACTACAGACTGGCTCGATCGAATGATCGCGTGTGGAGAGTCCGATGACCTAATAGGATTAGTTGGGCCGCTATCAAATGCTGCGACGTGGCAGTCAATTCCCGAAATTATGATCGACGGACAGTTTGCTGAGAATAAGTTGTCCACCGGTCAGAGTGCTGAAGATTTGGGAAGACTGACTGCGAAATACTCAGCTCGTTTGTACCCTCGGGTTCCTTTCCTGAATGGCTTTTGTTTGATGATCAAACGCAGAGTGATCGATCAGATCGGTTACTTCGACGAAGAAGCCTTCGGTCCCGGTTACGGCGAAGAGAACGATTACGCGTTGAGAGCAACAAAGTGCCGTTGGCAGCTCGCCGTTGCTGATGATGCGTATGTCTACCATTCGCAGTCCCGGAGTTATTCGGATGAACGCAGAGCTGAGCTTTCTAAACATGCGGGCAATATTTTGATCCAGAATTATGGACCATCAATCGTCAACAAAGGAGTCAGTCAGTGTCGTTGGGATCGAGTCATGGAGGGAATACGCGCTCGTAGCCGAGTGATGTTGGAGCGTCAGCAGTATATCGCGGAAGGACATGCTCGCTGGAGTGGCAACAAGGTGCTCTTTCTTTTGCCGGGAGCAAGCGGCGCCGGAGGAAGCCATGTCGTGCTCGACGAAGCTGAGGCAATGAGGGACATGGGCGTTGATGTCACGATCTTAAATCTTGCGCAGTATAAGTATGGATTTGACCACGCCTACGCGGACAATTCATTGCCTGTGATGTTTGTTGATGATGAGGTTGAGATGTCCAAACTGCTGAAAAACTACGATGCAGTAGTCGCGACCCTTTTTAGTTCGGTAGATTGGATGCGACTCCCTGAATCCGATGCCGCTGAGTTCGTCCGGGGTTACTACATACAGGATTTCGAACCTTTGTTCTTTCCTAAAGAATCCGCAGATTACGAAAGCGCTTTGCAGTCATACACTCGATATGAAGATCTGATTCGGTTAACCAAGACGGCTTGGAACCAGTTAATGGTAAGAGAGCAGATTGGAGTAGATTGTCAGCTCGTGGGCCCGAGTGTGAACATCGATTTGCATCGGCCGCGAAGAAGACAAGGTCCTGAGTGGCCACGTAGACCCTTGCGTATTGCTGCGATGATTCGTCCCAGCTCGCCTCATCGAGCAGGCACTTTGACTTTAGAGATCCTACGCGACATCTATACACGCCACTCTACTGAAGTTGAAGTTGTTCTATTTGGTTGCGAAGAAAAAGCTTTACGTGGGTTTGGAGTGCCAATGGATTTTTCTTACCAGCTATTTGGAATATTGCCGCGGCGCCGGCTTGCTGCTTTATTGAACGAGATAGATGTATTCGCGGATTTCTCACATTGGCAGGCGATGGGCCTGACGGCGATGGAGGCAATGTGTTACGGGGCAGCAGTGATAGTTCCGAAGAAGGGCGGCGCAGCATCGTTTGTCACTCATGGAGAGAACGGGATGATGGTGGACACCGAGTCGAAATCAGAATGCCTATCCGCCCTAGATCGGTTAGTCACCGATACGGAACTGCGCACACATTTGCAACGACGAGCAGTCGTAGACATCTGCGAGTTCTTCTGTGAACGAGCCGCGTTCAATGTGCTTAATGCCTTATTCGCTACGACTGAAGTTTCACTGTCTAAGCAATCGGTCGCCGCGACCGTCAATGTTGGGGGGCGATAATCAAATCAAGCAATCGAGGAATGCTCTCCTAAAAAAATAATTCTCGGCCAATGGACAATCGTCAATTGGCAATCGACAATGACACCCTATGCGCATTCTTGTTTCCGACGACATTAGTGAACGTGGACTGCAACCACTTCGAGAGGCTGGATTTCAAATAGACAAACAAGTCGGACTCTCTCCAGAAGAACTGGCAAGGAAGATGGGCGGCTACTCAGGTCTGGTCGTTCGCAGCGAGACAAAAGTTACCGCAGATCTCCTTGGCAAAGCGCCTGACCTGAGAGTAGTTGGTAGAGCCGGCGTCGGTGTCGACAACATCGATGTTAATGCAGCCACCGCGCGCGGAGTCGTCGTGATGAATGCACCTGACGGCAACACGATTACTACGGCTGAGCACACGCTTGCTCTGCTCATCGCGTTGGCTCGTCGTGTACCGCAGGCAAACACGAGTTTGAGACAAGGAAAATGGGAACGTAAACGTTTCATCGGTGTCGAGCTTCAGGGAAAGACTCTGGGCATCGTTGGATTAGGTCGCATTGGTAGAGTTGTTGCCAGTCGCGCGAGAGCATTCGGGATGAATATCGTTGCTTATGATCCGTTCATAGCTTCCGAGCAAGCACGCGACCTCGAGATCGAAATCAAGCCGCTTGATGAAGTCTTCGCACGAGCCGATTTCCTGACGGTCCACACTCCTCTGACCGCCGAAACGCGTGGCATCGTCGGAGCCGATGCTTTCAAACGAATGAAAGACGGAGTGCGCATCGTTAATTGTGCGCGAGGTGGTCTTATTGAAGAGGCGGCACTTTATGAAGCAATCAAGTCTGGCAAAGTCGCAGGAGCTGCCCTCGATGTCTTTGAGATGGAGCCACCGTCGCCGGAGAATCCTTTGCTTTCGCTAGATGAAGTAATTGCCACGCCACACCTTGGAGCCTCGACTGCGGAAGCTCAAGAAGGAGTGGCGTTCACTGTAGCCGAACAGATGCGCGATTACCTGTTGACTGGTGCTTTACGAGGAGCAGTGAATGTGCCCGCGCTCGGTGCCAAAGAGTTGCACACACTTCAACCTTACATCGAACTTGCGGAGAGGTTGGGTCGGTTTCAGGCGCAATTGGTTGATAGTGCAGTACGAGAAGTCAGGTTGGATTATGCCGGTGAGATAGTAGACCTCGATGCTGCTCCCGTGACGCGCGCGTTTCTTGCTGGATTGCTTCATCAGGTGAGTGCTCGTGTGAATGTCGTCAATGCATTTCTGATTGCTGAAGAGCGCGGAATTGGTGTCACGACGAGTTATGTTCGTTCCGGCCTCGATACTGCACCAGCTATAAAGACTACCGTACTCACGAACAGCGGTGAACAGAGTCTATCCGGTACGCTCTTCGGATATGGCACTGCACGTGAAGGTCGCCTGACTGAGATAAATGGGTTTCATATCGAAGCCGTACCACATGGCCACATGCTGGTACTCAAGAATCGCGATGTTCCTGGAGTTATCGGCCAGATTGGAACGCTGCTGGGCCAAGCGGGGATCAATATCAGTAGCTTTCAGTTAGGACGGCGCGAGCGGGGAGGGGAAGCGATGGCAGTTGTAGAAGTTGATGCATCGCTCACTTCGGATACGCTTGAGAAGCTGCGTTCGTGTGAACAAGTGATTTCCGCATTACAGATCGAGCTCTAAAAAATCAGCCGCGGATTTACGCGGATGATGCGGATCGAACAAAGTAGTTCAGTGTTCTGATCCGTGTCATCTGCGTTAATCCGCGGCTAACTATCGTCTTTACTCGATTTCAAACTTTACTTGCTGCGACACATTTGCCTTCGCTAGTCGATCCGCGATCGTCACCTGAAGCACGTAACGACCAGCAGGCAGCGTCCGCAGCCCAATATCCGCACCGTAAACGATCCGGCTCAGATCGCCACTCGGATCCGCAGCAACTTTTTGCCACGGACTCGTTACTACCGCCTGGTCGTTTTGCGAGATCTGAATCTGTGCTTCAACTTCCGGTATACTCAAATACGGCAAGGAGCTATTTGATGGAGAGGACGCCTCCCCCTCAGACTTCAACTGAAACATTCGACTACTCAAGTTTAGTGTCAGTTGCTTCCGCCGAATCAATCAACGCGCCACCGCCCTCAAGGAGTCGCATTGATTCCATAGATCTGTTACGCGGCATTGTGATGGTCATCATGATGCTCGACCACACGAGAGACTTCGTTCACAACGCAGCAGTCCTCTACGATCCCACAGACCTCACCAAGACCAGCACTGCGATTTTCTTTACTCGTTGGATCACTCACTTCTGTGCTCCAGTCTTCGTGCTTCTCGCCGGCACCGGTATTTATCTTCAGGCAGCTCGCGGCAAGAGCAAAAAGGAACTTTCACGATTCCTGTTTACACGTGGACTGTGGTTAATCGTCCTCGAGTTCACGGTCGTACGCTGCGGAGCTCTCTTCAATTTTGATTATCGGTTCCTTGGGCCAATGCAGGTCATCTGGGTAATTGGGGTGTCGATGATCATTATGGCTGCACTGATTCATCTTCCGACGATCATTGTAGGCACGTTCGGCATCGCGCTGATTGTCCTGCACAACTTGCTTGACGGTATCCGTGTCAGCGGGTGGCGCGGCCCGGATTCTCCAGTTCCAAGTCTAGGCGCTAAGCTATGGATGATCGTTCATCAGCCACTCGAAGCATTTCCGGTTGATGGTTTTCCGAGTCCGGTGGTGTTTGTGATCTATCCGCTCGTTCCCTGGGTAGGAGTGATGGCCGTTGGTTATGTCCTTGGTCTGGTCTATCAGAAAGATACAGCAACTCGCAGACGCATTCTGCTAATAGTTGGCAGCGTGACTACACTACTTTTCGTTATCATTCGCCCTACAAACTCATATGGCGACCCATCGCCGTGGTCTCAACAGAAGAACGCCTGGTTTACAGTCCTCTCGTTCGTTAATACGACCAAGTATCCACCGTCACTATTGTTTCTGTGCATGACACTTGGGCCAGCACTGCTCGCCTTGGCGGTATTTGAGTCCGATGGCGTTACGCGTGTGCGTTCAGGCTTGCTCAGGCGGTTACGCGATGCGCTGGTGACTTTTGGTCGTGTGCCACTGTTCTTCTATCTCTTGCAATGGCCAACGGCGCACCTCTTCGGAGTCCTGCTCAATCTAGTTGCTGGAAAGCCGGTCAGATGGATGTTCGAAACACCACTCGGAACGCAGGGGGCACCAGAGGGTGTTGGCTTCGATCTCTACGCCGTATATCTCGCGTGGATCGCTGGAGTGTTATTACTCTATCCACTATGCAAGTGGTTTGCCGGCGTGAAACGACGACGACGCGATTGGTGGCTGTCGTATTTGTGAAGTCGACGCAGTACGTCTGGCCGAGTTCACGTATATCAATGAAATGTTTTTGATCTTGGTAATGCAGCCGAATTGAGGAGATTTGCAGATTTTAAGGTTGCGAGTCAAAGGGTCGGTCGGTTACGGACATAAATGGTCCGGTCGCTACCGCTCCGGTTCCGTAATATACAGAGCTAACAAATAGTTGGCATAAGCACACTGGAGGATTATATTTATATCACCTCACACCAGCTGTTCGGCTCATCCAAGGCCGAATATCACTAACACTCATAACCTGGATCAAACGAAGACTATGAACCAAGCGCCCCTTAAGTTCTTGCATAGGATTTGGATCCTGCTAGCAAGACCCACCGCATTCCTCTTATTTGCTTTCGGACTCTCAATAGCTCCTCAACTCGCCTGCAGCCAATTCAAGCGAGAAGTCTCTGCGCCGACTTCATCACAGGCTGAACTCGTCGATCGAATACTGCAGCGCTATACGGAAGCTGTTGGTGGTCAGGCGGCCATCGACCGTATTACGAGCTACAGAACTTCTGGTTCGTTTGGGACATCTGCCAGGCCGGAAGTCGGGACATTCGAAGCCTGGGCGAAGGATCCCAACAAGACCCTGATACTGTTGAACTTTCCTCAACTCGGCGAACTGAAGAAAGGCTTCGATGGTGAAACTCGCTGGGTGCAAACACCTGTGGGCACATTTACCGATGAGAGTGCTACAGCGATGTCAGAGATTGAGCGCGATGCGGAGGTTTACGGAGCGGGAGTAATCAAGAATCTTTATCAGGATGTAAGGCTTGATGGTAGAGCTCGCCTCAACGGTCGCGATATGTACGTGCTCGAAGGAAGGCCTGCCCGCGGTCCGTCTGAACAACTTTTCTTCGATGTTGAGAACGGCTTGCTGGTCCGTTGGGACATGGTGCGAAGAAATCCAAAGCGTGGAAACGTCTTCGTGAAAGTCCATCTGGAAGACTACCGTGAGGTTGATGCATTAAAGGTGCCGTTTAGAGTTCGTTTTGCGTTTGAGTCTTTCGACTTCATACTGAAAGTAGATGAGTTGCAGCACAACGTGCCAGTTGATGATACCATTTTCAGAAAACCTGGAACTAAGTAACGAGTCCTACACTTGTCCCCGAGGTTTCTAATGCCAGATACAACCATCCCTTCTGGCCTTCCTTCGCACCCTCATCGGTTGTTACTACTTTGTTGGTCCGTGCTGCCCTTTGACTTCGTCGACGAGATTCTACGTCGATCATCGGAATGCAGGCATAACTCGATGGACCATGTAACGGTTTGGCGTCATGTGCTACCATCGAACGCACAATTGACTCTTCACCGCCAGGGTTAGTTTGTCCCAGAGAGATTGCTATGGCTACCTACCAGCTGCCGGGCTGGGCACTTTCGCAGAAAACTCTTACCTAGTTTGTTGATAGGTTTACTTTGCTTGAAACGACTTTCGCTAACAGCCTGGTCCTTAATTGCATTAGCCGCTGGTCTCGGCTTGGGTATCATCGGCCACGAACAGTGGTCTCCGGCATTCGCGAGGTTTGGCGACATTGCTAAAGCCATTGGCGGACTCTGGCTAGCTGCGCTGCAATTAACCGTACTACCTCTGGTTGTCAGTCATGTGCTAGCGGCAATTACCAGGGCTGGGGCAAACTCGGTCGGCAAACTCGGCGTTCGAGCCTTTGGCCTGTTTCTGATAATGCTGAGTGCCGCAGGTCTTTTTGCCATCGCACTGGCTCCTCCGCTCATCGCTCGCTTTTCAATACCTTCGGCTAGTATTGAAACCTTGAAAGGTGTCGGAACTCCACCCGTGCCTGCGCAAAGCACTGCAGCGACATCCGGCTCGCTCTCCGAATGGGTTAGCACTCTTCTTCCAACAAATCTATTGCAGGCAGTACTTGACGGCGACATCTTTACGTTGCTCCTTTTTACAATCTGCTTCGCGCTAGCTGTCACTCGTCTGTCCGAAGAAAGATACTTACAGCTGACAACTCTCTTTCAAGGACTTGCCGAGGCAATGCTGCAAGTGACGCGTTGGGTGCTAATCCCGACGCCTATCGGAGTCTTCGCGCTAACTTACGTACTAGCATTGAATACAGGGACTTCAATAGGCCGAATACTGGGTGCTTATGTGCTAATAGCATCCGCGCTTCTGCTCCTATTTACAGTATTGCTGTACCCGGTGACGGCCATTGTAGGACGGACCAAGGTGAGCACTTTTGCACGAGCGGTGGTCCCATCGCAATTAGTTGCAGTAAGCACTCGCTCATCTATCGCGGCCCTGCCGGCGCTTGTGAAAGGTGCAGGGGACCACATGCGATTACCTGCTGAGGGGATGAGTTTCATCCTTCCGGTAGCAGTTTCGCTATTCAAGATCAATCGCCCTATATCCGCTCTGGTAAAGCTGTTTCTTCTGGCTCACGTGTATAGCGTTCCACTTCGGGCAACTACGATATTGGTATTCTTAGCAACAGTAATCGTCATCAGTTTTGGAACTGCTGGCGTGCCGCAGAGCGGACCAGGGTTCAGAACATTGCCGGCTTACCTCGCCGCCGGTGTGCCTCTGGAAGGACTTGTCATTCTCGAAGGCGTTGAAACACTTCCCGATATTTTCAAAACCATGCTTAATGTGACCGGAGATATGAGCGCAGCGACCATCCTCACGCGCTCACATCGGTCAGCGAATAGTCATGTAGCTGCCGTCGAAAGTTCCCAGGCGGCTAACGAGGGTGTCGTGTGAATCAGCGACAGTCCTGTCAACGGCGGTTACTTAGACCGCAGCTTTGCAGCCACTAAGTCCGTTCCGATGATCTACTTTCTCGTGCCAGCTAAGCAGGATGATCTCATTAAGGACTACCTCGCAGTCTGGGGACGAAGTCTTCAGGCCGATTTTGAGATAATTCACTACGAAGCTTTGATCCAACGGCGCGAGTTCAAACAGGGGACTTATGTATTATCGGCGCTTGATCAGTTGACCCCAGACTTGGAGCAAGTACTTCTGCAGGTTTATCGACAGTTGCAGCCACTTGCTGGCTTTCGCTTCCTCAACAACCCACAAACTCTTCGTCGGTTTGAGTTGCTCTCGGAGTTGCGACGCTTGGGACGAAATGAGTTTCAAGCTGTGCGCGCCAACAGCGATCTCAACGGGCTGAAATTCCCTGTGTTCCTTCGCGAGGAGCGAGCGCACAATGGTGCCATATCGCCGCTACTGAGATCGGAACGCGAGATTCACCAGGCATTAGGCAAAGCACTCATCCAGGGATATGAACTTAGGAACCTACTGGTGCTCGAGTTCTGCGATACCTCGGACGAGTTTGGGATTTACCGAAAGTATGCAGCCTTTGTTGTTGGAGAGAGAGTGATTGCGCGAAGTCTAAACTATGGTCGGCACTGGATGTTGAAGCACTCGAAAACTGAGTTCAATCGACCGATGGTGCTGGAGGAGCTGGATTACGTTACCAACAATCCACATCAGAAAGAACTGATGGAAATCTTCAAGCTGGCCCAAGTTGAGTATGGTCGCATTGATTATGCGATTAAAGAAGGCAAGATAGAAACCTGGGAAATCAATTTATATCCCACAATCGGTCGCGGTTTGCTTCCGGGCAGTGGGAACGTACCGCCAGAGCTCCAGCCGCTTCGCGATGAGGTGAAGAGGCAATTCTATCAGCGGTTCGAACGAGCTTGGCGGGAACTCGATACTCCGAGACAAAACAATTCAGCTGTTCGGTTAAGCATCCAGTCTGAAACGGTTCAGGTGAGAGATCCTGACTCGGTTCGGCAGCACAAGTTACTGGGAGCTATGAGGACTGTGATTCGACCAGCCAAGCCGTTAATTGAACCACTCAGCCCACCTCTTCTCATTGCGATCGGTCGTTTATCGCGTTGGGTTCGGCAGAAGCGAGGTTAGGTTTTTACACTCCTAGTTAATCAAGAGATTGATCAATTTTTGTTTTCGGCCGGGAGGTCCGATATTACCGTAGCTCGAGCACTCTTTCCCTGAACGACGTCAGCGGCTCGTGTAAGTGCGGACTTTCCATCAAGGCGAATACGCGTTCGTTGAGATCGATCTCTGATTCGCAAATAAGCACTCGATGGTAAGCGTCATGCACTTTGATCCGCAATTTACCTGGTCCGAGGAATTCCACTGCTCCCTGACACCATGCTCTCCACAAATCAACTAGGACCTCACCGGTCGAAGCTTCAATGATGCGCGGCTCAACGGTAATCGGAGATTTCTCGCCATCGCTAAAACCGTAAATAACTCTAACTACTCCATCAGGCGATACAACCTCGTCAGAGTAAATAAAGCCGTATTCTTCTATTGAGTCCTGCATGTGTCAGCCCACTTTTCAACTCGATCCAGAATTGTGGAATCGAGGTCATCGGCATCTACTATAGTTTCACTTGGCCGGAAGAAAAACAGGATCTTTCTTCGGAGGTAAATCCAGTTTATGTGCTGCATAAGGGAATAACTTGCGAAGCACTGCCTTATCTTGCGCAATCGCCCCATCTACAAGTTTCCAAGATGCACCATTGTCTTCTGAAACCGCGATCAAGAATGACTCTGCTTCTAACATTGTTGTTCGATATTTCATTTTGATTTTGGTGGGGACAATCGAAAGTAGCTCGTTGCCAATTTTCTTGATCTCTTGAGGTTCACCGACGGTTACAGACACTACTGTCATGCCGGCGGTTTCTAATTGCTTCATCTCCTTTTCGATCAGCTCCACCGTTTTATCTCGCCCACCCAAAAGCGTGACTAGTTTTCCGTAAGTAAAACCAGCCACTCTACGATAATCTTTTTCAGCAAGAGCTATGGCTGATGCCTCTGCCACCGCCTTTATCGCAGATAAGTCTTTTTTGGTAGAAGATGATGAGAGACTCGGCGCTTGCGAAACTTGGTTCTCCGCACGTCGTAAGCAGGCGAGCTGCGAACACACCAGAAGAATTGCTAACACGCCAACAAAAATGTCCTTAGTCATCTTCGACCTGCATGGATGAAGTTAACCTGAACAACCGACGTCAATTTGTAGAACCTGTTGACGAGTAGCCTAATGTCACTCTGGAACTGACATAAAGTCCATCCAGACTCCAGCAGCGTAACAGACTAGACCTTAGGCAAAAATTTGCCCAAGCCTTGTAGGCAGGTTGAAAGGAGACTTAGACTACGCGCGGTTTCGTTTGGGGAGGTGGGTTGTGAGACTCGCTTTTGCGGCCGCTGTCATTGCTCTGATCTGCTTCTGCGGCTCAACGCATCGTGCCGTGGCGGCGATCTATCGAGACCGGCCCACCTTCAACGCCGCCTCTCAGAACCTAAGCACGAT
>JBKPAL010000020.1:0-3652 GCA_046726395.1 Acidobacteriota bacterium | reverse complement strand
GCCTTCAATCAGCGAAACGCGCGAGATTCTTTTGGGCTTGCGACCAAGACTGGAGAAGAACTACTCCGTCAAGATTTCAGATGACGCCATCAATACGGCATTAGAGATGGCGCCCAAGTACATCCGAAATCTCCATCTTCCGGACAAAGCAATCGGATGGCTCGACACGGCTGCCGTTAAAGTTGAAATCAACGAACCGCAAACAATGATTGTTAAGCCCGAGCATGTCATTGAGGTGATTTCGCAGGAGTCTCGTATTCCCCGCGACATGATCTTTCGTGACACAAGCGACCGGTTTCTCATGACCGAGGCTTTACTGGGCCAACGAGTAATCGGGCAAAAACAAGCAATCAAAGCTGTCGCCCAACGCTTGCGACTTAATAAAGGACCACTGAAAGAGTCGCACTATAAACCAGACGGCGTTTTGTTGTTTCTTGGTCCAACAGGCGTTGGCAAGACTGAGCTGGCAAAGTCAGTAGCAGAATTCATGTTCGGTGACGAAGAAAAAATGGTTCGCATCGACATGTCTGAATACAGTGACGGTACAGTCAGCATCGAGAAATTGATTGGGATGCCTCGAGGCATTGTCGGCTCTGAACGTGGCGGCATTCTGACAGAACAACTGCGAGAGAATCCTTATACGGTTCTGTTGCTTGACGAAGTTGAGAAGGCCTCGCCTTATCTGA
Source organism: Acidobacteriota bacterium (assembly GCA_046726395.1). Taxonomy (GTDB): domain Bacteria; phylum Acidobacteriota; class Blastocatellia; order Pyrinomonadales; family Pyrinomonadaceae; genus PSRF01. The sequence goes on along the minus strand of JBKPAL010000020.1, from coordinate 2,966 downwards.
TGAATCTCTTTCTGCAGGCATTCGATGAAGGCTGGCTCACTGATGGTCGTGGCAAAAAGGTCTATCTTTCCGACGCCATAGTCATCATGACTTCGAATCTGGGCTCTGATAGCTTCAAGAGATTTGAGAAGCCGTTGGGCTTCGGTACCAAGACGGCCACGGACATTCGTGCGGTCAACAACGAGGTGATGAAAGCAGCCGAGCAGCGGTTCTCGCCTGAATTTCGCAACCGTATCGACGAGATCATTGTTTTTGCACCTCTAACAATGGACGAGGTGCGCCAGATCGCGAAGATTTACCTGGACAAGCTTCGCAGGCAGATGGAGCGGCAAGGCAAAGCAGTTGAAGTTTCTGAAGCCGCACTAAATCTACTTACTGAAAAGGGTTTCAGTACGGCTTATGGCGCTCGCTTCCTCAAGCGACACATAGATGAGAAGGTGAAGCTTCCGATTACAGCGATGTGGAAAACATCAGCCAGTTTCCTGGTCGACGTCGCAGATGGCGATATAGTGGTCAGCGCCGGATCTGGCCCAAACGCCAAACTCAATTAACTTACTCATTAGTTCTCTTTCAAGCAGGGGCTTCAATGAATCATTGAAGCCCCTCTTTGCTAGGTGGTCCCACCTCTCTTAATATTCACCTACTATGAAAATGCTCCGACCACTCCTCGCTGTATCTTTGCTGCTCTTGTCGGGCTTGATTGTTTCTTCAAGTGCACAATCTGCACCTCCGTCGACTGAAGGAAGCGCCGACGAAAAGTCCGAGGAGATCATGAAGAAAGCTCTCGAAGCAGTAGGTGGAAACTCTTTCTTGAACGTTCGCACAGTTGTCGGACGTGGTTTCTTCACGAGCTATCAAGAAGGAGTCTCGCAGCTTCCAACTCGTTTCCTGGATTACATCAGTTATCCCGACAAAGAACGAACCGAGTTTACCGGCTCTGGAATAAAAGCGATTCAGACAAACTTTGGCGAGCAAGGCTGGCTCTACGACGGAGCGACGAAGACGCTCACCGACATGAAGGCCCCGCAAGTAGAGGACTTTAAAAGAAGTATGCGAACGAGCGTCGAGAATCTCTTGCGTGGCTGGTGGCGCAAGGAAAAGGCTTCCCTAAAGTATGTCGGCCGGCGCGAGGCTGGAGTCGGAATGCGGAATGAGACAGTCCGATTGACCTACTCAAACGGCTTCTGGATTGAATATGAGTTTGGTGCTCGGGATGGGAAACCCGCCAAGATAATTTACCGGCGTGAACGAAGGAAGGCCGACTCAGATGAAGTAGAGGAAGTTACTGAGGAGGATCACCTCCTCAAGTTCATTACCGTCGATGGTGTCACTGCTCCGTGGGTTATCGATCACTTCATCGACGGTTTTCAGACTTCCCGCATCAATTACGAGTCAATTGAGTACAACCGGGTACTGCCAGATACGTTGTTCGTTAAACCGGAAAACATCAAAAGCCTAAAATAGAACTGTTGCTACCGTACAAAGGCTTTCCCGCCACGTTCAGATGTGGCCCAAATGAACAAATTCACGGCTTCATTTGACCCATTTCACTCAACTTCGTTTTCCGTCTAATTTCATCGAAATTTCAGATGTAGCTCTGATTCAGCGCACTTCTGGTTCTACGCGTTTATAGATGAAGGCGGAATAGGCCGCTCGTAGGAACCATTAGGAGGTGTTCCACAAATGAATCACGGCTACACTTATCAGTCGACGCTTACATCCTCGCCGGCAATTCCCTGGCGAATCGAAGACATTATCGGCGGAGAAAAGCGCCTGGACTTCAGTAAACGCTTCATGCCAGAAGCGTTGGCGCGTGTCGAACCGCTCACCTTTCTTACTAAAGACGAGAAATTAGCTCTCAACCAAATTCGAGGCCATGCCTACCTGTGCATCTTTGGTCTGGTTGAAGAGTTCATCCTGCCGTTTGTGATGGATCAGGCTCGGCCGCAGTTACAAGGTGATGATTATCGTGTTCGGGCTCTGCTGCAATTTGCGAGCGAAGAAGCCAAGCACATCCAACTGTTCAAACGGTTTCGGATCGAATTCACAGAGGGCTTCGGTACGGAGTGTCAGGTGATAGGACCACCAGAAGCGATAGCAAACGCCATTCTGGCCCACGGTCCTCTGGGCGTTGCGATAACAACACTGCATATCGAGTGGATGGTCCAAGCCCACTACATCGATAGCGTCAAAGACAACCAAAGTATAGATGCTCAATTCAAGAGCTTGTTGAAGCACCACTGGCTGGAAGAGGTGCAACATGCAAAGCTGGACACATTAATGGTTGAGGCTCTTTCCAACGGTCGAACAGAAGAACAGATCATGAAAGCCGTTGAGGAGTACCTCGAGATCGGTGGCTTCATCGACCAAGGGCTGGCTCAGCAGGTTGAGTTCGACATGGATAGTCTTGTTAGAGCAACCGGACGAGAACTAAGCGAGCTGGAGAAGGCAGAGTTTCGCCGTGTTCAGCGACAGGCGAATCGTTGGACCTACCTCGGTTCCGGTATGACTCATGAGAAAGTACTGGAAACGCTTGAGGCCCTTACGCCGAAGGCAAGACAACATGTAGAGCGCATTTCGCCGGCGTTCTGCTGGGATTGTGCGAACTAATGTTCGAGCGAATGTGAGAGGTGGGGATTTTCCCTGCCTCTAATGGGGCGGAGTCAACGATTTTGCTTATTCTGATCTTGGCCGGAATGGGTTCGATCAATCAAAAAAGGCAAGGGATCGATGGCACCGCTCAAACCATAGACTCCGAAGTGAAGATGAGGTGGGGTGCCTTGCGCGTTACCCGTCGTTCCCACATATCCGAGTAGTGTCCGGCGTGTAACGCGATCCCCCTCTTCAAGTTCGCGAGCGTACGAATCCAAGTGAGCGTAATAGTAGACTCTCCCGCCGTCTCCAATCACTGAAACAGTGTTCCCGCCCAGCGGATTCTCCCCTATGTTTACGACATAGCCTTCAGT
>JBKPAL010000019.1:0-7950 GCA_046726395.1 Acidobacteriota bacterium | reverse complement strand
CCAGCCTTATGCCAGATGTCCGGTGTCGGAACGATCTGGTCGGTCAAAGCATCAAGAGCTATTGGAATGAAACGATAGGCGCCGGCAGGTCGAAAGCGAACTCCCATCGTATGGATTCGACCAGAGGACTGAAGAAGCAGGCAACGAGTCAGAGGACCAACGACAAAGCTCTGAGGCTGTAGTTGCCAGGGACCAAGCCCAAGTTGACTTTCAAAACGGTCGTGAAGGTGAAAGATCCATTCGATACAACCATCAGGCAGAACATGCTCGGGAGGACGACGCACGTTAGCCTGACCATCCGAAACGAACCAGAGACATTCAATGTAAGGAGTAAGAACGGAACAGGGTTGGTATTCGCGGTAGCGCATATCCAACGATGGGCATTTGTTCTTGCCGAGTTGAATGCAGACTCGGCAAGAACAGTTTCGTAGGTTTAGCCCTTCATTAATTCGTCAGCCACTTCGTTGGCATTGAACACTTTTCGCAGGACTTCCAACATAGCGCGAACATCAACGGAGATCGACCGATTGACTGATTCATCGTAATCGAAGTTTCCGACCAGCGACTGAATGTTGCCATCAAAGATCAAACCAACAAGTTCTCGGTCCTTGTTGATTGTTGGCGAACCACTGTTACCACCGATGATGTCGTTTGTGGAAACAAAATTGAAAGGAGTCGATGCATTGATCTCCTTCTCTTTTGCCAGCCAGCGTGGCGGCAGATTGTAAGGAAACTTCTGGTCAAACTTCCTGGAGCGGTCAAACAACCCGCCCAACGTAGTAAAAGGCACGACCTGCGTACCATTCTCCTTATAGCCCTTTACGGCGCCATAGGACAGCCGCAGCGTGAAGGTAGCATCGGGGTACAGTTTCGTGCCTTCAGTTTCGAACAAGGCACGAGCAATCTTTCCGTAGTTGGTACGCTCAACAGCAATCACTTCATCCTCGTATCGCTTACGAGCTTCGCGAGCTTGTGCATCTATACTTCTAGCTAACTCGATCATCGGGTCTTTAGATTCCGCGATTGCAGCCTTACCACCGGCCGCAAGCTGTTTCCGGAACTGCGGGTCTTTCAGTTTAGTGCCATCAATCAGCTCGGCCGCGCGGGCAACGGGCGATTTACCTTGCAGTACCGTCTGCACCAGCGAGTTGTTGGCACCATAAACGCTCTGCATCAGCTCAAGCGAGTTCACCAGTTTGAGCTTTTCAAAATCGTCATAGATGGGAGCTGGAGAATACAGACCGAGCTCCAGCTGCGCGCGACGAGCGTCGCTAAACTCGGGAAGCCTTTCTGCATTTGGCTTCTCATTCTCGTCAGCAAGACGAACAAGAGTGCGAGCGTAACCAAAGAGTACCGTGTTGAAAGCGCCTGCCAGATCGAGAAAGCGTCGCTCACGAGCATATGACGCGAGGTTCTTATGGGCCGTTGCAATGGCATCCCAAGCATCGCCGTATTCTCGTTGCTTGCGCTCGTCGGCTTTAATGGAAGCCCTCAATGCTTGTTCAGCCTTGAGCTTCTTTGCCATCAGATTCTTGTCTTCAAGTCCGGCAAGTTGTCCTTTGTAAACCTTGATCGAATTCTCGATGCTGTTCAGTTCATTCTGAGCACGTCGTGTCTGTTCCTCGCCCAGCGCCATGTATTGTTTGAGCATGTCGCGTCGTGACTCGAGCATACGAAGCAACAATGGAATGCTCACGTCGCGGAGCGATTCCAGATGCGCCACGGTGTTGAGCCTGGATGTGGAACCGGGATGCCCGGTCACGAATACAAGCTCACCATCCTTCGCTCCCGCCTTGGACCACTTAAAGTAGTTCTCCACTTTTATTGGCTGGTCGTTTTCATAGACGCGTACCAGCGCCATATCGATATTGAATCTCGGGAAATTGAAGTTGTCGGGATCGCCGCCAAAGAACGCCGCCTGAAATTCAGGTACGAATACAAGCCGCACATCCGTGTACTTCTTGTAACGATAAAGGTTGTATTGTCCACCCTGGTAAAGCGTAACCACGTCGCTGCGCATGCCCGTCGCCTTGGTTGACTCGGTCTCGATGGCGCTGATAACCGCACGTCGCGCTGCGTTCGCATCGGCGGCGGACATTCCTTCTTTAACTGCGCCGCGCACCCGATCGGTAACGTCCTCGATGCTCTGCAATACATTCAGCTCGAGGCTCGGTGCTTTGATTTCCTCGGCACGCGTGCGCGCGACGAAGCCTTCCTTAGCGTAATCCTTCTCAGGAGTACTCACCTCGCCCACGATGTCTTCGACGATGTGATAGTTGGTTAAGACCAGTCCATTCGGCGAGACGAAGGAACCAGAGCCACCGTTGTTGAACCTCACAGAGGCAAGTTGGACTCGTTTCAGCCAGTCATCAGTAACGTCAAAACCGTACTTGCGCTTGATGTCGGCGCGCGGAACATTGTTAAAAGTCCACATGCCTTCGTCAGCTCGAGCTGTCAAAGGCAATGTTTGCAGCGTGAAAAGTGCGAGGATGGCCGCGCACAATACTTTTTTAAGATTCATGAATACCTCAAGCGTGAATGATTGGGAGAAGGTTTTAGAGCCAGATTGCCAGTATTTGGATGCCTGAAATTAGTACTGGGTGAGGGCCCAGAATGTCAAGATAGGCGCCGGCACTACAAGGAGGGGTCGGATCATTTTCCATTCGTCATTTGACATTTCTCATAAATTTGACATTTCTCATTTGGTCATTTGTCTCGACGCTTGAGCCTGAGATCCAAGGTTGAATAGCGCAGTCGGGAAGGGGGCAGTCGATACATTCAAGCGTCACTAGATTCAATGCGCCCCCGCTCAACTTTCATAACCTTAATCATTGAATCAATCACTCAAATGAAGGAATAGCAGAGGCACAAGGACACTTAATCTTGATTGGCATCCAACCTTGAGGGCGCATTGAATCTAACGATGCTTGAAAGTACCGACTGCCCCCTTCCCGACTGCGCTATTCCAACCGTGGATCTCAGACTCAAGCATGGAGATTCGGACAAATGACCAAATAAGAATTCTGAAATGACGAATGGAAAATAATTTGACTTCTATTCTGTTGTACCCCGGTCACGGAGCTCAATGTACTCATCAAGAGTCAAGTTCGTATGCCCACGCTCTTTCATCTTCTGAATGAACGCAGCATTCACGCCATGATCTCTTAACCTGATCAACTGCTCAACCGGCACTTTGTCATATCCTGCACTTTTCAGCTCTTGTATGAAGTTAGCAGTCACGCCGTGGTCCCTCATTCTTCGTAGCTGGTCCAACGGTATTCGTTCGTAGCCGAGTTCCTGAAGCTCGGAAACATACTTCGGCGTGACGCCATGGTCCCGTAGAGTGATCCATTCGTCCAACGAAGAAGGTCGATAGCCTGCCGCAATGAACTCGCTGATAAAACGAGCATTGACGCCGTGATCTCGTGTGCGAACGAGGTCGTCTGGCGTCAAGTCTTTGAATCCCAGATTTGCCAACTCTTGAATGAAGTCCACTGTCACACCGTGATCCCGCATCTTGATCAAGTAATCAACTGACTTGACCATGTAGCCGAACGACTTGAGACCCTGAACGTATTCAACTCCCACGCCGTGCTCGCCCATTCGCACCAGTTGTTCCAATGTTGGTTTGTCGTAACCCTGACTCTTCAATTCATTGATAAGTGAGAACCCAACGTTATGCAGCGCCATGGAAAACTGTTGCTCCTCCGTAGGTGTTCCAAAGCCTTGTTGGTTCAACTGCGCAACGAAGGAACTGTCAGGTGCGAACGTAAAATGACCAGAGCCGTTTCCATCCTTGAACCATCCCTCGAAATAAAATGTCCCGGCGTCGCGCTTCAATTGAAATTTAACGTTGGTCCCCGATGAGGACATTGCCTGATCACGAGTGAGGCCTACCAGCTGATCGGGAGTAATGGTGAATCCTACGTTGTTGAACCCATCACCGCGATCGCTTCGCCGGTTGTAGCGGAGGCTCATGTGAACTTTCTCTTCACCGGTTCTGTATTCCATCAGCCACTGACGGGCAACACTTTCTTGCGGTTGCGAGTAGCTGACATCGGTTACTGAGTAACAAGAGAGCAAGAACGCGGTCACCAAAACTAGACCGAGGATTCGGATAACGTTGTTCTGCAAATGGTGAAACAGTGAAATGAGGCTGAGTGCAGTCTTCATGGCAGTCTCCGAGAGAAGGTTTTCAGAATCGAGCAAGAGTCAACTGAATGGAATTAAGAAAAAGCGTGGTTCCATGAAAGCAAACACCACGCAAAAAGCGCTTGTGGCAAAAAACAGAGCCTTAGGTTTTCCTGGAGCCGCGTCTCACCCTCTGTTGAGTTATGAGCTTGTGTTAACGAACCTCGCCGAGCTTCGTTCGAGGCTGTTCTGGATCGAGGTTCGAGGTGCGTTGAGCAGTCACCTCACTACCGCATTGCCGGCACCGATAGCTCTCGCCGCTCTGTAAATTAGGAATCAACCACATGCAGCTACAGCTTGGACACATGACGGTCGAGCCGAGAAGCCATTCGTTTAGTCGAGGTTGTTGTGCCGACTTCATGTTTCAACCACCCTGGTAATTACGAAACCCACAATACGTGCTAATTTCCGTAGCAACTTTCGGTTTGAGTTCTTCTTAAAACTAAAAGGATGCGATTGTTTCAACAAAGTATTTCGGCTTCATCGCGACGACAGTTCTCGTTCTTCCCAAAGATCAAATGAAAGATCAACATCGGCGTTCCAGGGTCATATCAGAGTTTGCCAGAGGCCTACTTAGGGAGTGGCACCGCCTTGGATTATCTAAGACGGAAAAAGTGCTGGTGGCCGTTTCTGGCGGAGCAGATTCGACGGCGCTTCTGCTCGGTGTTGATGAACTAGTCAATGTCGGAAAACTCTCGCTTGAGATCGTCGTCGTGCACCTCAATCACGGCTTGCGTAAGGGTGCGAGCGAAGACGCGGAATGGGTAACGCAACTTAGCGAGCGACTCGGTCATGAAGCGATCGTTTCGTCTGCAAACATCCGCAAGAAGGCGCGCGAAACCGCAGACAATCTGGAACAAGCAGCAAGGCGAGCGCGGTACGACTTCTTCCTGAAGAGCGCAAAGGACTCAAAAGCTAACCTTGTACTTACCGCTCATACTCTGGACGACCAAGCCGAAACTATTCTCATGCGATTGATGCGTGGTAGTGCGGCGGAAGGATTAAGCGGAATTGCGGCGAAACGTACTCTTGTAGAAGGCTCATCCATTATCGTTGCGCGGCCATTGCTCTCATGGGCACGACGCGCGGACACCGAGCACCACTGCCGCTCTCGTCGAGTTCGTTTCAGAGTTGATGAAATGAACGATGACGAACGGTTTGCCCGAGTAAGAATCCGCAAACAATTGTTGCCGCTCATGCAGTCATTCAATAACCGAATAGTAGAGGGACTGGCTCGAACTGCCGCCTTATTAAAAGAGGATGCTCTCGCCCTTTCAACACAGGCCGAATCCCTCCTGGAAGAAGCCGTAGACAGTCAGGGGACGCTGAGTGTAGCTGCCTTGGCACGGGAGCCTGCCCCAATCCGCCGCCGCGCGCTAAGACAATGGATTTGTGGCCGCGTCGGGCACTTGCGGCGCGTCGAGATGGTGCACCTTGTGGCCGTCGAAAACTTGCTGACAAACAGCCGTGGACGGACGGTTGAGCTGCCCAACGGCACCCAGATTACCCGTAAACGCGGCCGATTAGTCCTATCCATCAAAAAGGTTGAAAAAGGCCACCCCGATCTCTAAAATTCCTGCTCGACGCCACCGCCATTCCAAGAGACGGTGGTTTTTGATTTTTGACTGATGTTCATTGGCTTCTTTGGTGCGGCAACGAGGCTGAAACACACAACTGAGGGATGTCTCAAAGCATCAAAGTCCGGCACCTGATTTCGGCTCCTTTTTGCTTCCAAGTGTGAAGCGACAAAAAGAATCGAAATGGGTTATGATCGGCGGCGGAGGCATTAATGACATTGAGTTCTACTGCTAGACAAATAATTTTTTGGTTACTGATCGTCGCAGGAGCATTGTTGCTCTACAAGCTTGTCAATCCGACGGGCAAAAACTCGCAGGCGATAGATCTCGCAACTCTATACGCGAAGATGGAAGCGTTGGATGTGAGGCAGTTGACGATCAAACAGAACGAGACTGTGGCCGTGGACAAACGCGGTCAAGAATATCGTGTTCAGCTTACTAACGATCAAACTAAGAACGATCTAATTAAAAAAGGCCTTGAGCAAGTCAATGGTCAACCACGTGTAGAGAAGGTCGAGGATGAGTCAGGCAGCAGCAGCTATATCTGGCCGATGCTGATCACCTGGGCTCCACTACTTTTCATTATCGGTATCTGGATCTTCATGCTGCGGCAGATGCAGTCTGGGGGCAATAAGGCGCTCTCATTCGGCAAGTCGCGCGCTAAGTTACTAAACAACCAACAAAAGCGGGTTACTTTCAAAGACGTCGCGGGTGTTGAAGAGGCGAAAGAGGAACTGCAGGAAATCATCGAGTTTCTAAAGGAGCCGCAAAAGTTCCAGAAGCTCGGTGGACGTATCCCCAAAGGCGTGTTGATGATGGGACCTCCGGGTACCGGAAAGACTCTGCTGGCACGCGCAATTGCGGGTGAAGCAAACGTTCCCTTCTTTTCTATCTCCGGTTCCGATTTCGTCGAGATGTTCGTTGGCGTCGGCGCTTCGCGCGTCCGCGACCTCTTCGAACAGGGCAAGAAGAATGCACCCTGCATCATCTTCATCGATGAGATCGATGCTGTGGGTCGCCACCGCGGCGCTGGCCTGGGTGGTGGACACGATGAACGAGAGCAGACGCTGAATCAGTTGTTGGTGGAGATGGACGGGTTTGAATCGAACGATGGTGTGATTCTCATCGCGTCGACGAACCGACCAGATGTTCTCGACCCGGCACTGCTTCGGCCAGGCAGATTCGATCGTCGCGTGGTTGTTTCACGACCTGACGTTCGAGGCCGCGAAGGCATCCTGAAAGTTCACACTCGTAAGATCCCACTCGGCGAAGACGTGGACATCAGCGTGATCGCACGCGGCACTCCGGGCTTTACCGGAGCCGATCTTGCGAACCTTGTAAACGAGGCTGCACTCAACGCGGCGCGCTACAACAAGAAACTCGTAGCGATGGGTGACTTCGAGTTGGCAAAAGACAAGGTGCTGATGGGTGCAGAGCGGAAGAGCATGGTCATCTCCAACGAGGAGAAACGTGTTACTGCTTACCACGAGGCTGGTCACACTCTCGTTGGTTTGAAGGTTCCGAATGCGGATCCCGTCCACAAGGTAACAATCATTCCGCGTGGTATGGCTCTGGGTCTGACTCAGCAGCTGCCCGAAGGGGATCGCCACAACTACAGCGAAGAGTACCTGCTGGGCCAGATTGCGATTCTGATGGGCGGACGCATTGCGGAAGAGACATTCCTAGGAAGCATCACAACCGGTGCATCCAACGACATCGAACGAGCAACCGAACTTGCACGGGCGATGGTCTGCGAATATGGAATGTCGGACATGGGTCCATTAACCTTCGGCAAGAAGGAAGAGCAGATATTCCTCGGACGTGAGATTGCTCAACACCGGGACTTTTCGGAGGAGACAGCAATCAGGATCGATGAGCAGGTGAAGAAGATCGTCACCACTCAATACGAGCGTTCGAAGAACATCATCGACGAGAATCGCGATGTGATGATTCGTCTCGCTGAATGCTTGCTCGAACGAGAATCACTCGACGGGGTGGAGATTCGACGAATCGTCGCCGGGCTACCGCTCGATGATCAGCAGCCCGTGTCTGATCCAGGCAACGACGAAGATCGGCCACAGCTGAAAGAGCCTTCCGCTAAACCGCTGAAGCCGATTCTCCCACCTATAACAGGTGGAAATCCTGCACCGGCTTAAGCGTCGGGCCAAAGAATGAAGGAAAA
>JBKPAL010000018.1:0-11893 GCA_046726395.1 Acidobacteriota bacterium | reverse complement strand
CGCGCCATCAACAATGATCGCGTATGGCTCTGAAGTTGAGCGACGGCCCGATCGCGAAATGGTCCATCGCTGGCGTGTCGAACCCAACCGCTATGTGCTTTACGTCTCACGGCTCGAGCCAGAGAACAACGCACATCTTGTAATCGAAGCTTTCAAGAAAGTGAGAACCGCCTATCGTCTCCTCGTCGTGGGCGACGCGCCGTACGCACGAGACTACATCAATGACTTGAAGAGTCGAGCACGTGGTGACAAGCGAATTGTTTTTACTGGCTTTGTTTTTGGACAGGACTATCGGGCGCTACAACAGAATGCGTATTGTTATGTTCACGCAACGGAAGTCGGTGGAACGCACCCCGCGCTCCTTGAGGCGATGGGTTATGGAAACTGCGTGTTAACACTGAATACGCCCGAAAATGTCGAAGCAGTCGGCGATGCTGGAATTGTTTATGCCGACGAGACCGACCTCACCCATAAATTGCAACGAGTTTTGCGGGATGGATCCCTGGTGCACGGATACCGGCAAAGAGCGCAAGCGCGCGTCCAACGGCACTACGATTGGGAGAAGGTGGTCGATAAATACGAAGAAGTATTCGCAAAGATGTGCGGTGTGCCTGCACCTCCTCGACCAGCGGGAACCGAGCTCGCCAAGCAGGCGGTTGCTGTTTCTTCAAAATAGATTTGTCGAACAAAAGACAGGGGCCCCGTTAACTGTTAGGTTAGCGGGGCCAAACTCTAGCGGTAGGTTCGGGTAATCCCAGGGCGGCGGTGGCAAAGAACTGAGAATCGTCACATACGGCCGATTCTGTGATCCAGGCGGTGCGTTGTGGGTGGATAAAGCCTAGCGGCCGGATAAGAAGAATGACGCCGCTAACCCTAAAGAAATCTCGCAGCCTGAGACCGCTGCCGAGAATGAAAAGAGCTGCCAAGCTGTTCAAAAAGGTTTTTGTTGCTCGGTCTGTGCGAAATTATACGTAAGTATTGTGACGTGTCAAGAACATTATTAACTATTTCGCAAGAACTCTGTGCCAAAAATTCCGAGACTTCGGATATGAAGTGGCGTCACAGGCAGTCTATTGGCCTGAGCGCATTTGAGAAAGTCGTTTGGCTTGACGCCGTACGGCTTCCGAGACGTTCCGATTTTGAGATAGGTGCTGGAGATCTTTGCTACGGATTCTGGGCAAAATCCCGATCGATGTTGGTATTGGTGTTCGAGGATTACGCACTAGGTTGTGAATGATCGGATAAGAGCGGGCCCAGTTCCTGTTCATCGAGATGATTCGCAACACGTCGTCGGACACGGTTCTCATGGCAGAGATGTTTTCAACTTCCTGGTCAGTGATTCTCGGGTTGTTCATTACTGCACTGGAGACAACTTTTTTTGTGTCTCGGATAAGGATGCTGCGTGCCTCACGATCGCCTTTGAGGGCGAGCTTCATCCGAGCGCGGGCGTTCATGAACATTATTCGTTTGATCAGCGAGACCCGTGATGCATCGATTTCACCACCTTCAAGTCTTTCGCTCTCCAGGATTTTGTTAACCGCCGCCGCGTGGTCCTCAACAGTTTCAGTTGCTAACTCCACGTACCGTTCAGCCGGTAGCCATGAATCATCAATGTCTGCATCGGACACCTCTATGTGCTGAGCGATCAACCAGGCGTCATCGAGACTGAGTGTTCCACCGGCGGTGGTTAAGTCCGCGCTCTCAAAAAATTCAGCTGCTGCGTTGTTACCTCTCGCTCGGAGCTCCTCCGCAATCTGGCGAGCCCCTCGTTCCTTTTCAAAAAACTCTTGCCGAGTTTCCCTGGCACGTCTTTCAGCCTCAGTAGATCGTGAAGGATTTTGCAGAATGGCATCAATTATTTGGGGACTCCGGATCAGCCGCTGCTGGTTCATGGCAATCGACTCCAGCAACCTTTCGTCTCTGCTATGACCGGCTAAAGAAATGATCGCCTCATCGGGTGTGGAGGTGTTTAGGATTGTTGCTTCCCCAATTTCCGGGACTGTGCCGTAACTAGTGGCGAGATAAGAAAGTACGGCAGGTGCAGTGCTATCGTCTTTTGCGGCAGCTATGAGATCGCTCTTCTCCTGCTCTAGCAGGGTGGTATGCGCCGCTTCCGCTATCTCTTTATCGTCTACATTTAATAGGGCGACCAACACCTCAAGTAGATCCGACTGCGGGAGCGGCAGTAGCCCACTTGCCGCTGCTAACCGCGCTGGCCTTGGTGCTGCTCCATTTACTATCGAAGTGACGACTGGGTTTGACGAGGTGATGTTGGTCAAGATTAACTCAACAACGGACCAAGAATGACTTTAGAGAGCAATTGCTTTTGAGCGACGAATCAGCGGGGTGGGTATGAGGAGGATTTCTACACCCCGGAGCCATGACATTTCTTATATTTCTTACCGGAGCCACATGGACAGAGTTCATTGCGACCGACCTTCGGCTGATCCCTAACAACAGTTTTCGTCTTTCCTGCTTCTTCGCCTGCCGGAGCCGCACCTTGATTTGGACCAGTGAAGGTTAAAGAGGTGGAGCGGCGAGGTAGGCGTCGTTGCCGAAGCGCTTCAGGAGGTTGTTCGGCTACTACCTGCAGGTTGAATAGTGAGCGGATCGTGCTGGTATCAATCCGATCCAGCATGTCCTGGAAAAGATCGAAACTCTGTTTCTTGTATTCGACAAGTGGATCCTTCTGGCCGTATCCGACCAATCCTATTCCCTGCTTTAAATGATCCAATGAGAGCAGGTGGTCCTTCCACTGAGCATCGATGATGTTGAGCATGATGATGCGTTCATAGGTACGCATCGCCTCTGGGCCGATCTGTTGTTCCTTCTCGGAATACTTCGCCTTGAGCTTCTCCCAAATAGCTTCAGTCACCTCGTCGGATGAGAGCTCATTCAGATCAATCCGTTCAGCATCGACATCAAGGTCGTAAACGGTTTTTATCTGGAGCTTGTAATTCTCCGTATCCCATTCCTCAAAAGATACGTCGGGATTCAAGTACTGCTTCGTGATGTCGGAAAGAAGATCGTAAGCGACACCTGACTTCGGTGGATCACCGAGCAGATACTCCCTTTGATCGGGTTCCTCCATTAATTGACGACGCAGGCCGTAGATCGTCTCACGCTGCTTGTTCATGACATCGTCGTATTCAAGCAGGTGTTTACGGGCTTCGAAGTTTCGTCCCTCAACAGACTTCTGCGCGGCGGCGATTCGTTTTGAAACCATCCCTGATTCGATCGCTACACCCTGTTCCATTCCCAACCGCTGCATCAAGGCTTTCACCTTGTCGCCGGCGAATATGCGCATCAAGTCGTCCTCAAGCGAAAGAAAGAAACGCGAAGATCCTGGATCTCCCTGTCGACCTGCACGACCACGCAACTGATTGTCGATGCGTCGCGACTCGTGACGTTCGGTGCCGACGATGTGCAGCCCACCTATAGTGACGACTTCCTGATGCTCGGTTTCCACAATTCGCTTGGCCTTCGCGTAGGCGCCTTGCCATTGGTTCTCAGTGGCTTCATCAGGATCAATCTCGTCTTTTTTCAAGAATTCTCGAGCCATGAAATCCGGATTTCCGCCGAGCAGGATGTCGGTACCGCGACCCGCCATGTTAGTAGCGATCGTAACTGCTCCTTTTCGACCTGCCTGGGCGACAATCTCGGCTTCGCGCTCGTGATACTTGGCGTTGAGAACGTTGTGTGGCACTGCTTCCCGTTGCAACCGTCGCGAGATTAATTCGGAATTCTCAACTGAAACCGTGCCTACCAGAGTTGGCTGTCCGCGATCGTAACAATCTTTGATTTCTTCGATGACCGCATCCCACTTCTCGGGAAGAGTGCGATAGATCACGTCTGAATGATCTTTCCGAACCATCGGCATGTGTGTGGGAATAACTATTACGTCGAGCTTGTAAGTCGACTGAAACTCAGCAGCTTCGGTCTCGGCAGTACCGGTCATGCCCGAAAGCTTTTCGTAAAGACGGAAGTAATTCTGAAGCGTAATCGTAGCCAGCGTCTGGTTTTCTTTTTCAATCTTGACGCCTTCTTTAGCTTCAACCGCCTGGTGTAGACCATCCGACCAGCGACGCCCTTTCATCAGACGTCCAGTAAAATCGTCGACGATGATCACTTCGCCATCCTGCACCACATACTGATGGTCCAAGCGATACAGCGTATGAGCCTTCAGAGCCTGCTCAACGCAATGCAGCAATTCCATGTTTGACGGGTCATAGAGATTTCCCACGCCCAGCATGCGTTCTGCTCGGTCCACACCTTCTTCTGTAAGGACCGCGGTGTGTGCCTTTTCATCGACCACGTAGTCTCCGGTCTTTACACCGTCCTGGTCTTCACCACGCTTGAGTTGCGGAATGATTGCGTCAGCTTTGTAATACTTGTCAGTAGCTTCGTCGGACGGACCGGAAATAATGAGTGGCGTACGCGCCTCATCGATCAGGATCGAATCGACCTCGTCTACGATCGCAAAGTAATGTCCGCGCTGCACACAAGTGGCCAAATCAAACTTCATGTTGTCGCGCAGGTAATCGAAGCCGAACTCGTTGTTAGTGCCATATGTGATGTCGGCCGCGTAGGCTGACTGGCGCTCGAAATCGTCCATGTCGTTTTGAATACAACCGACCTCGAGTCCCAGAAAACGATGAATCTGTCCCATCCATTCGGCGTCGCGAGAGGCGAGATAGTCGTTAACCGTTATCACGTGCACGCCGCGTCCGGTGAGGGCATTCAAATAGGAAGGCAACGTGGCAACCAACGTTTTGCCTTCGCCGGTACGCATCTCTGCAATTTTTCCTTGGTGTAAAACGATTCCGCCAATTAACTGCACATCAAAGTGGCGCATGCCAGTTGTGCGCACGCTGGCTTCGCGAACGACCGCGAATGCCTCAGGCAAAATCTCGTCGAGGATCTCGCGTTCGAGCCGCTTCCGCTCATCTTTGTCGCGCGCGTCACTTACAGCGCGTTGCACTTGTTCCTTAAAAGCCGCAGTACGCGTCCGTAATTCCTCGTCCGATAATTTCTTCATCGAAGGTTCAAGTTGATTGATCTTGTCAACCAACGGTTGGACGGTTTTCAGGTAACGCTGATTACTGCTGCCGAATACCTTAGTTAAGAATTTGTCGATCATAATGCCTGGTACTTTGGTTCCTATTTAAGGTTTTTAGACGTTCACAATTCAATTGTTAATTGTAGAGGAGCTAAGAAAGTGAGGCAAACAACGAGTAATTAGGGTTAACCCGAGGGTATCTGCCTCTTTAGCATCTCACTCGCAACCTGCCGAGGCATCGAAAAGTTCACAAGAATACGCTTGTTTTCAGAAGTGACTTTCGTGCTCTTGTAGAGCAGTTCCTCATCACGTCCACGCTTCAACAGCTGACCGATAGCGAGCAGGCCGCTGTAGCCTTTGGCCATTTCTTCCGCACGCGCAGGTGAGTCGGCTTGCGATTCGACCTTCGCCGCAATCTCGTTCTGATCGAGTTTAATCGTCATTTCGAGCGGTATCTCGTCACACCGCAGCTCGTTCACATCCGAAACTTTCTTCGGATCGCGAAGAAATGACAGCATGCCGCTATCTCCGATTGCGGAAACCATGTCCTTCGCGACATCAACCAGGCGGACATCACCCGATTTCTGGATTACTTTCGGATCAATCAATTTGCACTCGGTACTTAGGTTAGCCGCGATAGTAATCTCCACACTCGACGAGAGATCCAGCTGTCCTTTCTCCTTCAAGTCATTAGCTCTCTTTAGCCAATCTTTGAGCGGCCGCGTGTTCACCTCGTTCTCACTAGGTCGCACTACACTGTTCTCGGTCGCGATCTTGTCCAGCTCCTTTTCAACTTTCGCCGTATCATCTGAATCCTTCTTCGGTTCGTTTGTATTTGCGTTAGCAACCGTTGCGCCCTCAGGCGACACACTGGGCATCGGTGAAGGAGAAGGCTCTGGAGTTGGAGTCGGAGTCGGAGTTGGACTAGGGCTCGGTTCGACTTGGTTTCTTGCTTCAGAAATCACGCGTGGTGAAAAGGAGTCGAAACCCGGCGGCTGAGCGACTGGAGATGTAGCTTCGGACGCGAAGTAGCCGGGTGGATAGTGGAACTTCGCCAACTCAATCATCTGCACGTCTTCCCCCACTTGGGTCTTTTGGTAAGCACGATCTACGTATCTGGTTTTTGATAACAGAGCGGCAATATCCAGTGAATCGCGCACGCCCGGCACGTAAAGCACGCTCGCCACTGCCGCGACGTGCAACGCAAGTGAGATTAGGACTAGCCGCGAAAGAATCGGCCAGCGTGACTCACGATTTACCTCAAAATGTTGAAAAATCTCTTGCATCAGTCACTACTAACGCCCATTAGGTTTACGGGGTTCCCTGCAGTCCCTTTAGACGCACAACACCTCCACACCGTTGTGAGTCATCTAGGAAATCTTGACTAAATTAGCACTCTACTGAAGCTACTCAAAACGAGATCACGGCGCGAAAAAATGTTACTTGCTTGGAACAACTCACCTATTTTAACGGCACAATCCGTGATGTTTCGCTAGGGTACAATGCCATATGCCGCGAGACAGGGGAAAACGAAGTGACCGGGATCCCCACCGGTCCGCTAGACGCGCTGTTGACAAGAGGTTTGCGGGTTCAAATAGAAAAGTTTCGCGCGAGACTTCTGTCGCAAAGAGTCGAACGCCAGCTGAAACCCGAGAAGTTCAAAAGTTACTTTCTGGAATTGGCGCACCACCACCAAGCGATTTCAAACCTGATCCATTTCAACTAGAGGCCTTGGCGGGGCTGGAGTTTGAAGACGTCTTAGTTACAGCTCCGACTGGAAGCGGAAAGACGTGGATTGCTCGTGAAGAAATTCGCCGTTTGCTCAACGCTGGACGGCGCGCCTGGTACACCACTCCACTTAAAGCCCTCACGAATTCCAAGTACGAAGAGTTTGGCAACGAGTTTGGTTCAGAACGAGTGGGAATCTTGACTGGCGATCGGAAAGAGAACCCTACAGCTCCACTGATCGTCGGGACCACTGAAATTTATCGAAATCAACTCTTTGATTCCTTGCGCGGAGGAGCTCAAGTAGACGCTGACCTAATCGTTCTCGACGAAGCACACTATCTCGCTGATGAAGACCGCGGCCACGTCTGGGAAGAGGCAATTATTCTCACTCCCCCTCGGATTCGAATGTTGTTGCTGTCAGCGACCATTGGCAACGCCCGCTCATTTTCGGAATGGATCCAGGAAGTACGTGGAGTGCGTTGTGGCGTTGTTTCACGTCCAGGAGCGAGACCAGTCCCTTTGCGTGCTGCTCTTCTGCTTCCCGACAAGAGATTACTTCCGTTGTTAACTGACAACGGCAGAATGAATCCTGAAATTCTGGCTTTAGGTGAACGAGCTCGCGAAGAACACCGCGGCGCTCGGTCATTCAGAAAGAGATTCTGACGACGAGTTGGAATTCTATTTATGAAACTCAGCATGCCCGAGATGCCGTCGGCCACTCTGCTAGAAGCACTCGGATCATATCGGTTGTTGCCTGCGATAGTTTTCCTGCCGACGAGGCGTCGCTGTGATCAAGCCGCAACTGAGGCTGCTGTCACTCGTCGAGATCCCGACGATGAGCGGCGCGAGGCTAGACGGGAATTCGTTCGCAGCTTTGTTGAGCAACATCCCGAAGTGCGGGGCCATCGTCATTGGGAAACAATAATTCGAGGCGCGGTTGCTTCGCATCATGCCGGGCACATTCCGGCGTGGAAATTAGTCATCGAGAAACTCATGAGTGCCGGACTGCTGGATGCAATTTTTGCGACGGCGACTGTTGCTGCAGGTGTCGATTTCCCAGCACGGACCGTGGTTCTAACCGGTGCTGATGCGCGCACCGGTCGCGGTTGGAGACCATTGACGGCGTCTGAATTACAACAGATGACAGGCCGCGCCGGACGTCGCGGACGGGACAATGTCGGGTTCATTGTTGCGGCGCCGGGTTTACACCAGGATCCGGAAAGAATCGCGGCATTATTGAAGGCGCCTCCAGATCCGCTCATCAGTCAATTTCGTGCGACCTATACAACGTTGCTTAATCTGTTGGACGCCTTCGGAAGCTTTGCTCAAGTTCGCGAGATTGCCGCGCGAAGTTTTGCTCATCGAGACACTGCCAGTCGAATCGCTCATTTGGACCAACAGATCAAAGGGACCGAGGAGACTATTCAAACAAGAATAAAACTCTCAGGCTGTCAAATCTCTATGAGCGATGTACTCGGGCTAGAGCGGGTGGTTAGCGCGCGTTCAAGGTTGCAAGAGCGAAGACCACAAAGCCGAGCCGAAATGTTGTTTCGATGGTTGGACGATGTGGTCAGGCCGGGCCGCGTTGTAGGCATTGGTCGCAGCGGCAAACGCTTGGTCATGGTGACGAACCGCTTCAACGGGAATGTTCAGGGCGTCCGCGAAGATGGACGCGGTGCGAGCTTTCCTCTCGAGCGTATCGGCCGCGTTTATTCTCCAGTGTATTCCCTTCGAGATGACTCTATTGAACAGGCATTCGAACAGATTCAAACAAACGGTCGTAACCTCGTGCTCAACGAACCTCGCCTGCGCGATGCAAACACCGAAGAGGCTGACGCGCTGTCTGTACTTGATGACGCCATAGATTCGTTTACATCCGCAGAATCAAATAATGGCGAAACGCAGAAGTGTAGAGACACACTTTGGTCACTACTAACTGAAGCTGAGTCCATCGAAAAAAGTATTCAGCAGAAGGATCGACTACAAGGAGAAGTTTGGCAGCCATTTGATCAACGTGCTCGGGTGTTGTCGGCATTCGGTTATCTCGATTACGAAAAAGAAAAGGTCACTCAGCGAGGACGATGGCTGGCCGATCTTCGAATTGATCGTCCCTTGGTTGTCGGGGAAGCACTGGAGAGCGGTCTCTTCAAAACGCTTGATGTGGTGCGGATTGGGGCAGTTATGGCCGCTCTCACGGCTGATGAAGAGCGAGACTATGGAGATCTCGAATTAGAAGATTCGCTGGTCGGAAGTTTGACACAATTTGAAGAAGTAGGTTTCCGGGTCTCGTCCGAGGAATGGAAATACGGAATCGAACCTGCACCCGAATTGAACTTCTCTGCTGCGAGCGCGTTAGCTCGATGGGCAGGTGGTGCCGATTGGGCCAGCATTGTTCGCGAGACAAAGGCTGAGGAAGGCGACCTGTTCCGCATGTTCTCGCGCACTGGCGAGGCCTTGTTGCAAATCGCCGGTTTGCGCAGAGCCCATCCTGAGGCAGCGTCGATCGCGGCTGCAGCGGCTGAGAAAATATTGCGAGAACCGGTTCGATAACTTTGGGGATCAAATCAACCTGTTCTATTTCATCTCACCCGCGTGAAATCCCAGTCAAACTGAGCGAACGCTTTTAAAATTTTCACACTTTCTTTCACCGAGCCGTCGGCACAAACAGGCTAGATCCGTTCAAGATGAATCATCGGAGTCGCCAACTTCTTCGATTTTCAGCGGTTATCGTGAATCGAATAAATACAACAAAACAAATAACTTACGAGAAGAAGGGCGCGACAAAAAAGCAACCATCGAAACTTCCTCACCATCAGAGTCGCGGTCTCCGATTGCAAGTTCTTTGTAAATCGGTTCCACCATGCGTAGCTAGTTACAACGAAGCCCTGATGACCCTGGGTCATCGCTCACATGGAGAACTTACTGAATGACTCTGAACCGCCGATTGCCCCACTTGTATACTGCCAAGTTTGCGCCTGTTGTTATTATTGGTCTCTTCCTTATTACCACTTCCACGAGCGTTTACTTCAGTCCCCTATTTCAATCTTCCGTGGTCCATGCGGTCACCTTGGATGACGAGGTCATACCTGCAGACATTCCGACTTCGGGTGATCATGATCTTGATTTGATCATTTTTCGCGCTGGTGAGCGCGAAGGTGTTGATCCCCGGTTCATTCATGCTGTCATCTGGCAGGAATCGAAATACCAGCATGAAGCACTCTCACATGCCGGCGCTCAGGGATTGATGCAACTCATGCCTGCGACTGCGCGTCGCTTTGGTTGCTCTGATCCGAACGACATGGAAGACAACGTCGCTGCAGGAACGAAGTATTTGGCGTGGTTGTTAAAGCGATTCGATGGTGACGTAAAACTGGCGCTTGCCGGCTACAACGCTGGCGAAGGAGCCGTTGACAAGTACAAGGGCGTCCCGCCTTATGACGAAACGCAGAACTACGTAAGAATCATCTCGGAACGCTACGGAAAGGTGTTCCATCCCATTCTTTCACCGGACCAGGCTAAGCTCGCGTTCAATCTTATTCCGACTTCGATCTCATGGGGCCAGTAACTCTGGTACCAGAATCTGAAGGTGTTTTTAAAATGCGGCCGACTCGTTACAGAACGGGTCGCCGCATTTGCATTTTTTAGGAGGTAGCGGGACTGAACAATCCGCTGATGGTCTTCAACACGCTGCGGAAGAACCTCAGGATTCGCGGTAACACTATCGCAGCGACGACGAGCCCGGCTGCGACAATCATGAAGAGTGCTATCGGTGCGAATACGGCGCACACTATTGACAGCACTGCCAACGCGTCTTCCAGCGTGCTCGCGACAATATTGGAAACTGGTTCCGGACTCGTATTGATGATCGCGCGAGCGGCCGCTTTGGTTCCATGTGACGTGAGCGCCAGTCCTCCGCCAAAGAGAAACGCAATCACCTGAATCGTCTTGTCGAATTCACCAAACGCTGCAGCCGCCAGAATCGCTCCGGCAGGAACGCGAATGAAGGTGTGAATCACATCCCACGTGCTATCCACTAAGGGAATCTTGTCTGCCAAAAACTCAACGATATAGAGCGCCGTAGCTATGCCGATGACCCACCAGCTACTAAGTACTTCTAATTCACCGGGAAGCTTCAGGTGACCGAAACGACTCAACAGTCCCAACGTGGCTACGCTGGCGTAGAGGTTTATCCCGGAAACCCAGGATGCGCCCATGGCAATTGCAAGGGTAGAGATAAAATTCATAATGCGAATCTCCTGAAAACCTCACAGCCTAAGAAAGCTGAAGTCCCTACAAAAACGTGTGACTTAGCTAACAGGTTCCGTAGGGGAGCGTATTATCACAAGTCAGACAAGACGTGCGAGCGTGCAAGTCCGGCTCGTCAAACTGACTGCTATCCTTCTTTCAAGGATATTGTACGGGTCAGCGAGTGAGGTCATAATACCTATGGGGAACCCGACGCCCCGTTATCCTCAAGCGCCCCGTAAATCCTCAAAATTAAGGCACCCGACAGTCTTTAACTTCGACACTGCTGGTTGGTGTTTCAAACCGTGGGTGCTCGATTCGAGCGTTACACTCCCAGCGTGTAAACAACGGTAACGCTTCATATGAGACATCGAATTGCGACGACGGTGAAGTCAGGGTTGAGCCGCGTGCTTTCAATGGCCCTCCGGACGGTGATCAGCTGTTTAGTCTTCGTGACCTGTGTAGTGATGCTGCTACGTTATCTCGGCGTTCCCATGCCGAGTCCCTACGAGCTTTTGCACACCTTGATGGGCTAAGCCGGTTGGCGAGAATTCTCACCTGACGAAAACTGAAAATGAACCATACCTTGGAGAAGTGTTACGAACTTCTAGGCCTCAAACCGGGCGACTCGCGAAGAGTTAAAGGCAAGTGGTTCGAGGCGAAGACAGATGACAAAAAAGAAATCAAATAACTAGGTGGCTTTAGTTGCGGAAGCAAGTTTCTTCCAATTGAGAAGTAACTTGCGACGGTTTTCCAACTTCCTTTCAATATTCGGCACGCTCAGTACTAATTTCTCGAGGTGGTAAAGGTAGTCTGGCTCGCCGAGCAATTCTCTGATCTCCGACACAAACGGTTGAAGTT
>JBKPAL010000017.1:0-10326 GCA_046726395.1 Acidobacteriota bacterium | reverse complement strand
GCGAAGGCCACTTCATGCTTTGGAAGATGAAGCAGTCCAAAATTCATCAGCACGACATCGAATGCGTCAGCGTCGAAGTCCAGCGCCTGAGCATCACCCTCTCGAAACTCAATATCGGGATTACGCTCTATGGCTATGCGGACCATCTCAGCAGAGAAATCAACTCCAGTCGGAGTCGCACCACGTGAACGAGCAGCTTCAGCCACGTAGCCTGGTCCACAAGCGACGTCAAGCACTCGCATCCCTGCAATTACTTCGGCCGCTTGCAAGAGATCAGGAATGAAGAGTCGCGTAAGACCACTCCAAGCGCTCTCATACTTGTTTGCTACACGCTGCCAACCACGGTATTCGAGCTTCGCGAAGTCGTCGTATTGTTCGTTCATAAGATCTGTGTAGGAAGCCTACTTAAAACTCTCAAGCGACTTGATTGCATCGCTCTGTTTTTTAGTTAAGAAAAACAGATAAACACTAACAGCAATCAAGAACCCCGCAAGAAGTAACGCCATCACTAGAAAGCTCAAGAAGTACATCAATGCACCAAATCCCAATGCCAACAGAAGCAATACAATTGCCATCAACTTGAGAATCGGTACATCGCTTTTTCCTGCGCCATAACTCTTCAGGTTCTTCGTGACGTTGCGGTAAGCCGACACTTCGAAGATTGTTCCCTTCGCGATGCCCGCAACGATTAACTCATCTCCTTCAATGATGGACGCATAAGTTGGGCGAGTGGATCGGTACCGCATCGATCTGCCGGCCAGATCAAAAGTGGTGATGTCCGTAGTTCCACCGGGTGGGTCGTATTCTTCAAGAGATTGTTCTATCACCTCAACATCATGCTTGAGATTAGAAACTCGTCCTTTAATCGTTTCCATTGTTGCCTCCGTTAGATTGGACCGACGCGGAGTTTCACGGCTCCGTGTGAGTGTTTGGTTGTCAAAGAGGAATGGCAAGAGTCACGATCAGGAATGTTTGAATCTCAACGGAAGCCAGCGAGGAACATTGTTGCAGTAACGGCGATAGGGTTCACCAAACTTCTTCTTCAAGTGCGGCTCCTCATAAAGAGTTACAAAAACGAAGAACAAGCTAAACACGATCGCTGCGTAGACAAATAATCTTTGCGAGGAGAAAAGAAAAGCTTCGCCGAGTAGAATCGACAGGATGCCAACGTACATCGGATTTCTCGTGTAACGATAGAGTCCGCGCACAACGAGTTCCTTCGGAGGATCAATCGGAGCCGGAGTTCCTTTGCCTGCAAAAGTAAAATCCCACGCACACCAGAGGTAGATCGCCACACCAACTAAGATTGCCAGTA
Organism: Acidobacteriota bacterium; assembly: GCA_046726395.1. GTDB lineage: Bacteria > Acidobacteriota > Blastocatellia > Pyrinomonadales > Pyrinomonadaceae > PSRF01. The sequence continues at coordinate 9,011 of JBKPAL010000017.1, read as the reverse complement.
TTCCAAAGTAACGAAAGAAGCCGACGTGCATCGGCTGTGTTGAAGGAGTAGCCAGCAGCCAGTAAGGAAGCACCACTGTAACTGTGCCTGGAACGACGAAAGTGAAGATGATCGTCTTAAGTAGAACCATCTCGTTAAGCCTTCGCTTTCACGACTCTCGCGCCGAAGAGACCACCGGCAAAATTTCCCGGATGAGCTTGAAACCGTACTTCCACTCGCTCTTTACCACGAATCAGTTCCTGAGGAATCGCATAGCTCTTCTCGAAGAACTCCTCAGGTAGATCCTGATGCAAGCTCTCCGTCGCGATCACCTTGCCACCCACAACAATGTCGAATGTACGTTTGCCGAGTTCACCGCCCCAGTAAGTGCAGACAAGTTCGACACGCTGATCGCCCGGCACCTTAATATTGAAAGAGAACCAGCCCCCATCTTCAGCATGACGAAATTTTCTACTCTGCCATTCGCCGGAAGAACTCTTCTCGCCTCTCTGCTGATGATCCACCTCTGACTGTTGCTCACCGGGACGATACTCGTCAACTGTTCGCGCATCGAGCTCAGCTTGACGCGAGGCCTCAAGTTGCTGGGCCACCTTGCGCTTCGCATATTCGTCAGGCGTAAATACATCCCAATAGATGTTGTAGTAGTTGTAGAAGATTTCATTGAATGGTCGGAGCAACACGCCATTAGGTATACGAAAGACGAGCTCACGGCCTCTAATGCGTTTTACTCTGGCGGCCAAATCTTTGTCTGAAGTGACAATAGCGGGCACATTTGCAACAGGTTGCCGGAAGTTTTCATTTTGATCAGCCGCGTAGGGGAAGCTTCTGCTTGGCGGCACTCTTCCCAGATCGCCAGCCAGTACTAGCGGACCATACAGAAACACTACCTTCTCTGGATTGTCCGGCGTTGCTGCCGTGCGTACCCGCATCGGAATCGTGATCTGCAAAACATCACGGGCTCTCCACGCACGAGAAATCCTCACGTAACTGCCCGGCGAAGAGGGCGAAGAAAGACGCTTGCCATTTAACTGAATTCGTAAACCATCGGTGGCCCATTCCGGAGTCCGAATGTTGATGCTTAGGTGCTCGGGCCGCTTCAGCCGAAAGCGTAAGGCAACCTGGTTTCCGTCCGGGTAGGTTGTCTGTTGCACAAGCTCCAATCCCTTTTTCTTCCAAATGAGCTTTGATGGAATGAATAGATTGACGTAAAGACTATCCGTCCCATGAAAGTAGATTGAGTCGTTGTACTTGGTGTGATTCTCCATGCCTGTGCCAACACAACACCAAAAGGAATTCTCGGGCGTGCTGAATGTTTTGAAGTGGCCGGGCTTCAGGGACATGAAGTAAGCGAACATTCCTCTCTTCGGTTCCTGTGATCCAAGGATGTGGTTGTAGAGCGCGCGTTCGTAGAAGTCGAAGTACTTGGCGTCCGGTTGCCACTCGAACAAATGACGAGTGAGCTTCAGCATGTTGTACGTATTGCAGGACTCGGCTGTCGCTGGGCCAAGGCGCTTCGACAAGTGATCCGGTAGCCCAAAATGTTCGTTCTCGCTGTTGCCTCCAATGACATACGAGTGGTGATTCACAACTCGGTCCCAGAAGAACCTTGCGATCTTCTCGCCATTAGGGTCGCCTGCAACTTCGTAAATCCGAGCTTGTCCGATTACCTTTGGAATTTGAGTGTTTGCGTGTTTGCCTGCCAGCTCATCGCGTCCTTCAAGCAGCGGGTTCAGGATCGACTCGTGATAGAAGCGTCTTGCAGTAGTTAAATACTTTTCATCATTAGTCAGTGCGTATATGTCAGCGAGCGTTTCGCTCATACCGCCGTGCTCAACTCTGAGCATTCGCTGTTGCTGTTCCGACGTGAGGTTGCGCGTTACCTCGTCGATCCAGTCGGCCAGCTTAAGCATGACCTCCTTCGCCTGCGTGTTTCCCGTTAAGACCCACGCATCCTTCAGCCCTGTGAGCACTTTATGCTGCGTGTACAACGGAACCCACGCTCCACCTTTAAAGTTAAAGCTTCCATCAACGTCCACTATTCCCTTTTTGAAACCTCGCAATGTTTCCAACTCTAGTGGTGGGAGAGCACCAACGTAGCCATCGCCGTAAGCCTTCTGGCACTGGGCCAACTCATCGACGATGTAAGCAATCCGTTTCTGAAAACGTGCGTCGCCTGTCGTAGCGTATTGTTGAGAGAGTGCGGTTAAGTAATGACCGAGGATGTGGCCTGCGACACCGCGTGCTTCCCAACCTCCGTAAAGCGCAGCTTTCGGCTCGAGGCCTGCGTACTTACGTGTGTTATGCAGCAGCCGGTCAGAATCTATTTCAAGCAGATAGTTCGCGTTTCTTTCCATCGCAGACTTGAATCTACTGGGCAACAGTTTGACTTCGTCAAGTGCGAACGGTTCCACCGCGAAAGGGTTCTTTGTGACTGAAGGTGCGGTAGTAGTGGCGGAGTTAGTTTCAGTTTTCTTTTGAGGCGGAAGCGAGGTCGAACCAATAAGTGCGACAGTACTAGTGAACACGCAGATGGTTTTGCAAAGTAGATTCATGCAGCACTGCTATTCTACTTTTCAGGCAGCTGCGCTACGGCGTTCTTCAGATTGTTCGGCGTCTCAATCAAACCAAACAAATTGACATTCGTTGTGAGTGCATACACTCGCCTGCCCCGCGACACTGCCCAGAAGCGAACAGAGGTCTTCGATAGCACGACTTCTACATCCCTAGCGACTCTTGTGCAACGCCCCTATTTCTTATTCGTCCACGAGGTATCCAGATATACAAATAAGAGCATACCCCGTTGTCTGTGCATTGTCGCGATTCACATCGAACTCAATTAAACCGTCCGTGTAAGCACGAATGGAATGTGTTCCAACTAGCACATCTTTTCCAGAGATCGTGCCTTGCGGAGTTAAGACAAAATCGAGATTAGAGGGAGTTGAACCTAAGCTAGTAAACATTCTGAGCCGAGCCCTCTCGCTGTGCGGAACCGTGACCGAGGCCGTGACAAACTCAATGACAGCACGCTTGCCGTCTGGCGGTATTCCCCAGTTGCCAAAGTCTATGATCGTGTTGAACGAAGGCGTGAGATCCGCACTGCGCCAGGCGTGAAAAGCCGTTAGAGCACGGCAGTCATCGCAGGTAGGCGCGTGAGCTCTACGCTTGAGTATTGGGGTGGAAACCTCTTGAGCTTGTCGCTCGGATACGGGTAACACTTCTCGAACAGTTGATGCTTCGACGGTTTTGTTTTTACGAGTAGTCATAGTGAGACTCCTTGGTGAGTGAATTAAGGTCGGGCCAATGAGGTTTTAGTCAGTTAACTGGCGCGTAAGAGTTGGCCGAAAGAAGTCCACACTAGCCTAAAGAAGCAACAGCTGTGAAGGCTGAGTTGGGTAGCACCGCTAAATCTGGCCAGCGCACCACCATGGATTCGCCGACTTTGAGTCTGGACCAATGCGAACTCAACTCGTCTAAGTGCCCGCATATTTCTTCAAGCTTTTGCTCACTAAGCGCGCGCAATTCCGTCGGAGGAGAAAGCTCTCTAATCTGTCTGGCCTGTTTCGCCATACTCTTTGCTGCAGTTCCTCTTTCTTTCGCTTGCGATCGAGCGAGCCATTCATACCAACAGATATATGTCGCCTGTTCCGACTGCGCAGATTCGTCTCGCCCTTCGCGCATTAAGGTCTTGCCTTTTGTCCGTAAGCGACGCCGCAAGCGCGCAGTCTGTCTCGTCTTCTGCTGAGAATTGATGGTGGGATGAAAAGTGCCCGCGTCGCCACCGGCAGCCAGCTGACCAAAGACTCCGCGAGTGAGCCCGAGTTGCGACTCAACTACCAAGTGCAACATGTCGTGCGGCATCAATGGATCGTAGCCGGGAGCTGGATTCATTTCGACGTCAGGAAATGGCGGACGGCTAACTTCTATTCCGTAGCCTCGCTGGCGTGTGCGTCGAAACACGAGAATCATTCGGAGTCTCCATACTGTCAGTCCATGTTAGCCAATCGCGTTTTTTTCGACATGGGCACGCAGGCTATCTCAACACCAGTAGATAAACGATACTTTGATCTCTCGTGACCCAAGAATCCTGCTTTCTCGTAAAACGGAACCGCATTTAACGAAGCGTTTAGACGCAAGACGCGAAGTCCGAGATCGCACGCTCTCTCTTCCAACCTCCTGAGGAGCAGAAGTCCAATGCCACGCCGTCCCGCTTCAGGGCTTACATAGAGAGCTTCAATCTCAGCCCTTTCCTGGTCGAGTACGCCGAAGCCAAGAATCACTCCATCCTCTTCGGCGATAAGAAACTCCTTCGTGCGGATAATGTCCTCGTAACGTTCGGGATTCTTGGGCACTGCCCAGGCGTGAAGTTCTTCAGGTGTATACAGCGTTGTGCGAATACCGTTCACAGCAGCAACATGCAGATCTGCAATAGACGAGCAATCATCAAGTTGTGCCTTGCGAATGTGAATCATCGTCATCAGGCAACAGTAGAGAATTCCGGCCGATACTTCGCCAAACCAGAGACTGCCTTCGTCTCATCCAGCACCACCAACATGAATACATTGTCGGGAACTTCCCATTCACATGTAATTCCATGAACGCTCGCGGGCTTGAACCCGAACCGCGGGTAATAGTCGGCGTGTCCCACAACGATAATGAATGGGCAACCAGCATCCTTCAGTTTTTGATTCCCGGCTTGGACTAGTTTGCTACCGATGCCCTGGCGTTGATATTCGGGAAGTACCGCCATTGGACCTAACGCGGCACCTGTACTCTCACCAACTGTGATTGGGCTATACATGATGTGGCCCACCACACATCCATTCAGTGTTGCCACCAGTGACAGCAAACTAGCTCCATTCGATCTCAATGCATCGACGATGTTGGCTTCCTGATCCTGTTCGAATGCACGCCTGTTGACGTCACGAATAGCCGGAGTATCAGCGGGACGTTCCTGTTGAATTTGCAACTTACTCACGATTGGTGTTCGGATTTCCTTTCCAGAACTCCGGGTCAGCATCAATCCATTCCTGCGCCGGAAATCCCCAGTACGGACGCACAGCAAACAAGCGAGCCTCATGCCCCAACTTAACTACTTCGGCGTCTGCCTGCTGACGTGTGGTGACTGGTTTGAAGATGTAACGAAGTCCATCCGCAGCTTCGAAGACCGAACCTTCAGTGCTCAAATCTCCCCGCGTAATCTTCACTACAACGAAACGCGCGCCTCTCAACGTCCATGGCCCTCCGCGGCTGAGATGGGGACGATAATCTGCGTAGATGTTGATAGGCGGTTCAGTCATTGTGGCTTTCCGCCTGCTGTTTTGCTCAAGAGCCGACATCAATGGGCGATTCTCCGCGTAAGCATTCTCTACTCGTTGCTTCTCAGTATTAGATTCAAACGCATTCAGCCACCACACCTCAGCTGGGCCCGTAAGAGATTCGATCGCGATGTGAGGATGGGGGCATTTCAACTCGGCGCAGATACGGGCGGTGTCGTCCTCGATGTTTTTGTATGCCGTCGCGCAACCAGGCTTCAGGGTCTCACAGAAGATTTGCAGGATATTTGTCGGGGGCTCTTTGGTCATGAGTCACCACTGCATTTTTGTAAACTTAATCGGCTAGATTGAACTTAATGAAACTGAGTGGGGGTGAACCACCCTTCCCAACCATGAGACTCTCACACTTAGTGGTTTCATTCGCCGTTGAAAGCCTGTCAAGAAACGACTGTCACTCAAGTCTGAAAGTCTCATGGTTGGGAAGGGCGGTTCACCCCCCGCTCACGTTTCGTTAGGCTCAAGGCTTCCTTGCTTCCTCTGCGTTCGACAGATGTGATGCGACAACTTGCCACTGCCCATTCCTTCGTACATACGTGTCAGTGTATCGAGACTGCTCTTTCACTGGCTTACCATCACGTTCGTATTCCGAGACAACTCTTCCAGTCAATATCACCGTGTCTCCGTATGCTCTTGAGCGTACATCTTCAGTTCTAAAGCGCATCGTCGGTTGTCCCGGTTTCGGCGGAGCCTTAATCATCGCCAGCAACTGTGGTTTGGTCTGCATCGCCCCATTCGGAAAGGTGATGATGAAATCATTTGCCACAATCCGATCCATCGCTTCCGAGTTCTTTTGCTCATAAGCATCAAGCCATTGACGTTCCAGTTGACGTACTTCTTCTTCGTGTTTGGTGGGTATTGACTGCTGTGCCTGCTGAGCAAGTGAGTTGCTCAATGAAGTGATCATTAACAGTGCGAGGACAACTAGAGTTTTGATCATGTTCACCTCCTAAAGCGATGTCTCGAGCATTGTTGCGGACAGATCGACGCCACAAACATCGATGCCCTCACAAGTAGCGAGCGAGCTGTCCTGGCCAACATCGTATGTCACAGATGACTCCAAGATCTTTTTTGTTCAGTTTATTGCCGACGTGCTCAGCATAATCTTCCGCAACTTGATCATTGCTGTTTGGTAGATCTTCGGTCATCTGCTTGCTGCAGCAGATCACGCCGACTCATTCTTGAGTAATCGGCGGAGCTCCTCTCTTAGTCCGGGCCTATCTTCATGACCATGAGAGGCAACGGCGTGTTGCACTGCAATCTCGAGCACTTCCTCTTCAGTGCCGGATATCTTTAGAGTACAGTTCTTGTCACTGGGAAACTCTCTGCAGTCGATAGATTTGCGTTGTTTTTGACTGGGCGTTGCTGACATTTAAATCACTCCTTTTCGCGATCATCTCGGGTTGCACTCGTCCTCTTCGTTTATGTCTTCTTAGGCGATCCGAAACTCGATGATCGCTACGAGATTCGCTCCGAAGACACAGAGGCCTAGTTAAGACAAATATAGCGATTAGAACCTGATTGCTGAGGCCCTGATTGTAGGCGACTGCCGAACAGCGTCAATAGTCCATGACGTTCGAACCTATTGATATGCGCAAACATATTCATTCCAAAAAATTTTTTGGACCTGTCGACCTGTTTTCTCGCGCCGTTTACGCGTTTGTCAGTGTGAACAGTTGACTCTGAACGAGATCGCCAATCGGCAGCAATCAGTTTGCGGGGTTGGCGGCAATTTTAAGTCGCGAAGATGCTTTGTATCTAGGGACTTAACCCCTATTTGCAAGAAGGAGCAGAAAACTGATGTACCACGCGAAAATCAAACGTGTCATTCTCCTAGTCCTACTCACCATGACTGGCCTCGCGCTCCAGCCCTCGATGGTTAAGGCTAGCGATGAGCCGGATTTACCACCGCAATGTGGCAGCATAGTTGTGGGGGCCGGAAACAAAGTTGCGTTTCATGTCTATGCACGCGGTGTTCAGATTTATAAATGGAACGGAACGAGTTGGGTCTTTCAGGAGCCCAGAGCAACATTGTTTGCTGAAGCCAATTTTTTCGGTGAAGTCGGCATTCACTATCGTGGTCCAAACTGGGAAAGTAAGAGTGGCAGCAAGGTAGGTGGCATACGCGTACCGGGAACAGGTTGCACTCCTGATTCGAGTGCGATTGACTGGCTATTGCTCCAAGCGGTGTCCCCCACTGGGCCAGGGATCTTCCATCGGGTAACGTACATTCAAAGGGTCAACACCGTCGGCGGATTGGCTCCCACGGCTCCCGGCTCAAGTATCGATGAGTTGAGAGAGGTGCCTTATACGGCTGAGTACTATTTCTATCGCGCCGATAACTAAGTCGATAGAACTGGTTCATTAGAAGTGCCCTGGCCCATAACCTGCTAATGAGGACCAGGCAACTACCTTCGGCGAGGAGAACAGAAATTCTCCTCGCCGTCTTGCTTTAATCGGAATTCAACTCACCAGAATCCCGCAGTTGGGAAGGGCGCAAGCGGTCATCAGAAGAACCGTAGCAAACACTCTGCGAGCGCGCCCCCTTCCCAACTGCGCGATTCTGGTTCGGTTCTATCTGTTTACAGAGGCTATAAATACCTTTCTTGGAGGACGTTTAGATGATGACGAACGTGGCCAATCATGAAGTATCCGATCGCACGAGCTGTCATCGGAGACGTTCCGATGTTGCACCACCTTTCACTCTCGGCCTCTGTCATATTTTCGAATAAGGATTTTGTCGCGGCGCGAACGGCCGTAAATTCTGCCACCAAACTCTCCAAAGACCGCTGCGAAACGTCGACATTGCTGGCATAGAGTTGTTCATCCATTCGATGCTGCAACGTAATGGTGTCGCCTCTGACAGCAACGAGTCCTCGATAAGCAAATACCCTTTCGGTATCGATGATGTGCATCACAACTTGTTTTGTAGTCCACTTCTGCTCGGCGTACCTGTAGTCGAGTTTCTCTTTCGGCAGCTTGTTTAGAAACGTGATTGTGTCGATTGAATTCTGGGTTAATAGATCGAGGTAATCGCCTTCTGGTACGAGATCAAAATACTTTTGGTAGTTAGGATGGTATTCGTCTACCGCTGGATTCCACATATCTCTTCTACGTGCTTTTCGAATACCGGGTTCCGAAGGTCGTTTTGCGGCGACTTGAAGTAATCCACATCAACGGAGCAAAACTTCGATGTCTTCCCACCAGTACCAATTTCTTTTCAGCGGCAACGCGCCAACACTCTCGTAAAAAGGCTTGGCTTCTGGCGGACTATCGTTAGCGATGCCGACACAAACGCTACGGGCACTCTGTGCTTTGAACCATTCAGCAAGCAGCCGAAGCAAGGCCGTTCCGATTCCCCTCCGCCGCTGTGAAGGCGCTACAAAAAGGTACTGAACTTCGCCCGCACAGCCGTTGCGCGTAGTCCGATGTCCGGCGATGTAGCCAATCACTTCATCATTGGCCATCGCCAGATACCCGACTCGCGGTATGAGGGCCTGTTGGGGATGGTGCTGACCATTGAAGTAAGCGGCCATCCGAGGATCGGCGACACTGTTGGGTGGATCGGCAAGCCGGCATCGTGCCATCGCGGGCACGTCGGCACTCGTCCCTTCGCGGAACTGAATGTCCGCTGTGGATGTCATAGGTCAACGGATCGAGCTTGTCGTGTAAGGGTATCGC
>JBKPAL010000016.1:0-6367 GCA_046726395.1 Acidobacteriota bacterium | reverse complement strand
GGGGAGGTGGGTTGTGAGACTCGCTTTTGCGGCCGCTGTCATTGCTCTGATCTGCTTCTGCGGCTCAACGCATCGTGCCGTGGCGGCGATCTATCGAGACCGGCCCACCTTCAACGCCGCCTCTCAGAACCTAAGCACGATAGATTTTGAATCTGTGCCCCAAAACTTTGAGCAAGATTTGCAAATTGACGGAATTGTCTTCCAGAACCTCTCTGGACCGCCAAGCATTGTCCCTGGGATCAATGGCAGGAGGCTGCTCGCGCGATCTGCGGGTGAGATCACGCGGCTGACTATCTTTCTTCCACCCGGAACGACCGCGCTTGGTTGCGATCAGTTCAACACCCCAATGATCGTTTCGACCTCCTCGGGTGAGAGCGTCACGATGAACCAGTCTGACGGCTCAACTTTCATTGGTTTTATCTCCGACCAACCGATGCAGAGTCTCACGTTCTTTTTTGACTTTCCGGAACCGACACCGGATGCATTAGTTGACAATTTGTCCTTCGGTCAACGGCGTTCAGGTAGTGAACCTCCTGCACCGCAGCTACTCGTGACAAGCGCGACTGGCCGTGCGCTGGCGCTCGATTCGGTGACAACAGAGAGCGAGCCATTCCGAGTAGCCTCGTCACGCAACCTGTCGGCCGACCGACGCACGCGAATTACTCTGTTCCTCGTCGGCGTCGTGCTGCAGCCTTCGGATCTCACGTTCGTGACGGTACAGGCAGAAGATTCCCAGCACCGAGTGTTCAACTTACAGTGTGAATCAACAGCGCGAGTAACTAACTTAAGTTGGATGTCGCAAGTCACCGTGCGCCTCCCGGACGAACTCGTCGGAGCTGGCGATGTTTTGGTCAATGTCAGTCTACGTGGCGTAGTGAGCAATCGGGCTTCATTTCGAATTGACTGAACTCATCTTCACGAGCGCGCACGGCTAGAAAGAAAAAGCGAATGCTTGCGGCACTCGCGTTTTTTTTATCTGGACAATTACTGATGAGCCATGGAGGGCTCGAACCTCCGACCCGCTGATTAAGAGTTCACAACCGCCTGTTTAGAGGTCTCTTTAGGAACACCGGTGAGGATGCACTTAGTTGGCTTCACTTTTTCGTGGTACAGTGGACCACCTTCCATTGAGAGTCGGATGGTTGCGACACCAGGCCCATGAATACTCTCAAACTGACGCGTCTATTCATAGAGAACTAGAGAATGACTCCGACGCGACAATCGAACATAGATCCGGTTCAGCGATCTTCCAATACACCTTCGATTTTTCCAGAGAGGTGGCTTACCAGTAATGCCTTGCGACAGCTTCTAGTCGCAATTGCCGTTTTCATCATATATTTCGCCGCTGCAAGATTCGGTCTTTCACTAGCTTTCCTCCATTCAAACGTTTCACCCGTATGGCCACCCACAGGAGTGGCTCTCGCTGCTGTTTTATTGTTAGGTTACCGAATATGGCCGGCCATTTTCTTTGGTGCATTTCTGGCGAATCTCTTTACTCCGGTATCGATTGCAACAGCCGGCGGCATTGCAGTAGGAAACACTCTTGAGGCGTTGTCCGGAGCATTTCTACTTCGTTTTCTGGGTTTTCATGACTCTCTTGATCGAGCTAAGGACGTCTTTAAATTCGTAGTAGCTGCCTTATGCTGCACAACCGTCAGCGCAACTATAGGTAGCCTAAGTTTATGTCTGAGCCATGCCGCGGCTTGGCAAGACTTTGGCTCGCTTTGGACCACATGGTGGCTCGCCGACACAGTTGGTGCATTGCTGATCGCACCGCTGATTCTGGTTTGGAATGGCGGAGCAAAAAATTGGCGATCACTGAAGCGCTCTGTTGAGGCGCTGGTATTGTTGTTGCTGTTGGCTGTGTCGGCCATTGCGACGTTTGGCCCGTCATTTCCCATTCCTTTGAAGTTTTATCCTCTCGCTCGATTGACCGTCCCGTTCTTTCTCTGGGCCGCGTTCAGATTAGGCCAGCGCGGCGTAACTCTGGCCACAGTGACAATATCAATATTTGCAATATGGGGCACGACGCGTGGTTTCGGGCCATTTTCAGGCAGAAGTCCTAATGAGGCGCTTTTGCTTTTGCAGGTTTTCCTTGGCTCCAACGCCGTCATGTTCTTGTTCCTGGCTGCGACGGTAGAAGAACGGAGTCTCACAGCCGAGACACTTCGCAAAAGCGAACACCAACTGGCCGCAAACCTTGCTGTCACGAGAATCCTTGCTGAATCTCCCGCGATCGACATCGCAACTGGTCGGATTCTTCAGGCTATCGGCACCATGCTCGACTGGGAAGTCGGAGTTATGTGGACGGCGGACGGAAAAGCTAAAAGGCTGCGCTCTCTAACGGTCTGGCACGCTGAGACTGCAGCAGTTGATGACTTCGAAAATGCAACCATTGAATTGGCTTTTACGCCGGGCGTTGGTTTGCCTGGACGTGTATGGGAAAGTCGGCAACCAGTTTGGATACCCGATTTGTCCCAAGATGAGAATTTTCGGCGAGGACCATTTGCCGTTTCGTCAGGACTACGCTCTGCCTTCGCATTCCCAATTCTCTGTGCCGGAAAGTTCCTCGGAGTCATAGAGTTTTTCAGCAAGGAGATCCGCAAGCCTGATGCAGCTCTCTTGGCAATGTTCTCAAGTATTGGAAATCAGATCGGCCAGTTTATCGAACGCAAGCGTGCCGAAGAAGAGCGTGAGCAACTCTTGAGCCGTGAGCTTGCTGCGCGAGCACAGGCCGAGTTGGCTAATAGAACTAAGGATGAATTTCTCGCTATTGTTTCACACGAGTTACGTACGCCGCTGAACGCGATGGTGGGCTGGGCCGGTATGCTCCGTACTGGCAAACTCGATGATGACAAGGCGGCGCACGCAATCGAAATCATCGATCGTAATGCGAAAACACAGGCGCAATTGATTGACGACATTCTCGATGTCTCTCGTATCGTTTCGGGCAAACTTCGACTCGATTCGCGTTCCGTTCAGCTCCAACAAGTAGTCGAGGCGGCGATCGATTCCATCAGGCCCTTGGCGGACTCAAAGAATATCCGTCTAAACGTAATAATTGATTTCGGTGCCGATCTTGTTTGGGGTGATCCTGATCGTTTGCAACAAGTTGTTTGGAATCTACTTTCAAACGCAGCGAAATTCACGCCTGCTGGCGGCGAAGTAGAAATTCGTTTGGTTTACGCTAATTCCCAGATTGAGATTATCGTGAAAGATACGGGACAAGGAATTGCCGCTGAATTCCTGCCTCACGTGTTCGATCGATTCCGGCAAGCAGATAGTTCAAAGAGCAGAAGGCATGGCGGTCTCGGCCTCGGCTTGGCGATTGTTCGTCACCTGGTAGAACTTCATGGGGGCACTGTTCGCGTAAAAAGCGAGGGCGAGGGACAGGGCAGCGAATTCACGATAACCCTTCCATGTATCGGAATCGGTGCTGAACAATCACTTCTACAGCAAGGCTTGGATACAGCTGGAGTAACCTTTGACGGAAGTGCCGGATTAACTGGTTTACGGATCCTGGCAGTTGAAGATGATTCAGACTCCCGAGAAATGATTGAGATGGTGCTGCGAACGCAGGGAGCCGACGTGACTGCAGTAGGCTCCGTACAGGAAGCCCTGCAAATTCTGAATGGAAACGAGTGGCGGCCCCAAATCCTTGTATCGGATTTAGGGATGCCGGACCAAGACGGTTATGAGCTAATCAAGCAACTGAGAGCTCGTACGTCAGCGGAAGGCGGTGAGATGCCGGCTATCGCCTTAACCGGCTACGCAGGAAAAGAAGAAGGTGATCGGGCACGTAATGCTGGATACCAGATCCACTTAGCGAAGCCTGTTAACTGGTATGAGTTGGTAAAGACGATCGCAGCTTTCACTGGAGGCGAGAGATCGAGCGACGCACATTAATGTGGGCTTCCAAACAATCCAACCTCATGAGCTTATGCAGTTGTCACTGAGTCACGAACCCAGTACCTTGGCCTAGGTTCTGAGGGTCGATCCTTAACGTTATTGGGGCGCTCCTCCGCTCAGACTGCCTTTCCAGTTGTAGGTACCTAGGGTGAACAGCGCAATGAATGCAGTGATCAAAATGAGGCACATGAACACGTGAACACGACGGACCTTCCATCCTCTCCAACCAGTTTCTTTGTCGTAAGACTCGCCTTGGCTCTGAGGCTGAACGTTGAAGTTTGTTCTTGAACTTTCAAGAATATTCTTCAAATTATCTACGGCTTTCTCCTCGACAATCACTCGCTTCATCCTACCGAACAACCCGCCTAGTGCATCAGCTCTCGAACGATTCTCGTAGAACAGATACGATCCGGCATCCGGGCCAGGAATTTTCACTAAGGTCGTTAGGGCCAGTGAAGAATCAAAGTAATGGCTAGCGTAAATCTGTTTTGACGTAACCAGCACTTGTGGGCCGGTTTCCTGCTCACGTTTGTAGATCGTCATGTGATTGATGACAATTACTGGCTTTAGACCAAACTTGATCTTTGACCAAACGATTGCACTCTCAACCATGGATAACTCTGATTTTCGAGAGCCATTAAGAGGTTGTCGAAACTCAGCGAGAACGTTGTTAGTGTGAGTTGACGCGGCGATAAGAGCTCGCTGCTCTTCAGCCAGGCGAACCTCTTTCGATTTATCATTGTATTCAATGAGTGCTACGTCTCCACGCCTAAGGTAATCACTCACATACTCCAGAAGCATTTGTTTGAGAAGTTGAGTTGCCTGAATCCGATAGTCAGGCGCGCCCCAATCTATCCCTTTGTGAAGACTCTCAATCATCTTTGCCGACAGTTTCAGCTTGCAATCTCCGACAACGCATTCTTTCAAATCTTCTAAATCACGATCTTCAATCGTAAGCGTCTGCAAGTCAGCGGGCGTTGGCCTATCATTGAATCTACCGATTTCAAGAATTGCCGGATTAACTTTGCGAGTCATGCCCTGCCGGAAAGATTGGAGAAACTGTTCAGCCGGCACTTGCAGCTTGACGAGGCCACAGACCGCCACTTCTCTCTTATCGCTTACGGGCAAGAGTCGTACAACGGGTCGCCCCTGCTCCAGTGCAGCGAAATCGGACTCATTAAAAGTCGCCTTCTCAGGAAGGATCTTTTGAAAGTCCGAAATTGAGTTTTGGGCCAAGGCCGCGTTCGCAAGCCAGACTATTGCGGAAAATGCAATGAACGATAACAAACAATTACGGCGGCTTGGCATACTTCGCTCCTTGTCGAGCACCGATCACAAAGTAATTAAAGTTTTATTGTCCGCACTTTCTTCAGCGTGACATGAACTCTTTTATTACAGAATGAGTGTCGCACGCTCATAACGGCATAAGCTGTGCCATAGGGCTAGGATGGTTGGACGCTACAACCGCTTAGTCGATGCTACACGCGGGCGTTAACCCAAACATCACTCAAGTGAGGTTAAGGTCATACTTCGGTGGTCTTCATTCTGATCCGCTACAGTCAGGCGATCCCAAGTATCCGGCACAAAGCTTCAAAGCACTCGAAAAGGCACTGTCCGGTTAGCGTTGGGCCACCACTGGCACACTAAACGCGAAAAGAAAAAACGGGCAGTCAATCCTTGGCTCGCCCGCAACTGTTTGATATTCAATTCTCAACGATGGTCGGCCCAAAGCAGACGCGTCTAGTAAAGTTGCCACACTACTGGCACACCAGAATTTATCCGCACGGTCGACACGCAAGAGGGTCACCTCGCTTTATATTCCCTAACAATGTTATAGCGCACACAAATTCCATTCCCATGTGTTTCGCTGATCGGCATTACTTGCCTTAATGCCGCGAAGTTTTGGTGACTCAGCGAATCAGCACAAGATGATCAGTAAATCGGCTGCGGTGTCGGATCTATTCCTTCGATCTTCGGCGGTATTGCAACGTCATCAGGACGATCAAACATAAGAAGAGGGCTTTCGACATACATGCGGCGCCGAGAAGAAATACAATACAAGCATCAAACCGTTTTGGTGAGCGAAGCGCGCGGTGTGTTCACAATGAACCGAAAACTGTGCACTTAGTTGTTACATTTGCATTTTCGACGGGAGGTTTTTCAAACCTCGAATCGTTAAAAGCAATTTCCTATCAATAATTTCCTATCAGTGAACCAATAAAGGAGGAAATACCATGCCAGTTGTGATTATCGACATTCCGTCGGGCCTCAAGACCAGCGCCAAGGAGCAGCTCCACAAGGACCTCTTCGAGAGCATGCACCACGCCTACCAGATGCCAGACTGTCGCGTGTACCTGCGCGAGTGGGCCGCGGAGCAGACGAGCTTCGACGGCGCGATCGGCGCGGCTTTTCGCCCGATATGCCATTTCATCGTTCCGCCCATCCTCACCGACGAAAG
>JBKPAL010000015.1:0-12369 GCA_046726395.1 Acidobacteriota bacterium | reverse complement strand
TGGTCTTTGGCCTTTGGTCTTTGATCTAAGGCCCTAGATGGCTTCAACTTCTTGCTCTGCTAATGACTCACCTTCAAGCTTTGCCTGGGCTCGTTCCAGAAACACTCTGATCATCTCTCTCACGCGCTTCTGCATCTCGGCGCTGATTGCGTTTTCACCAACCAGGGCAGCAAAACGATGCAAGTCTTTCGCTTGACCACGTCTTAATTCGACATGTTGGGCAATGCGAATCAAGACCTTCTGGCCACGCTCCTCAAAAGCAGCAGCATAGCGCAGATAGTTTTTCATCTCGGTACGAGCCGGCGACCACTCTAATCTATCAGGGCGATCGTCAGTTTTCTCAAGCGTGAAGCTGGCATGAACTGGACCGATTACGGGAACTTCAGCGCGGACGATCCAACGCATGATCCCATTCGCTTCTTTACGAATACCTTCGATGCCCGGCATCAGATCGACGAAATTTCGAAACTCGCCGAAGAATTCCCGGGCCCTTTCGATTGAAGTTTTTAATTCTAGTTGTTCGGTGCAGGAGGCTTTTATGCGGAACATTGGTTTCCTTTTCAGTGGGGGACTAGGGCGAACTCTTCCGGGTGGGAGTTGCCGGGAGAGGTTGCCTCAGATAAGTTACACGATGCAGCCGTCGAGAGTAAACAGACATCTTTGTTACAAGGTGGTTTGATGTGATGAGGAATCGTTGTCCCCGCTGCGAGAACCCGAGAATGAAAACTTGGGAGCAGCTGAACGAACAGGAACGTGAGGTAGTCAAGCGTCTGCCAAGGGCCGCGGAGTATAACGAGGAGGAGCGTTGCAGTACTCACATGTGGTGTACTCGGTGTTGGTATGAATCGACTGGAAGAGCACAGGATGCTTAGCCCTTTGCGGATACAGATTCAAGGTTAGATCGCGCAGTTGGGAAGGGGGCAGTCGGTAGATTCAAGTTTGAATAGCGCAGTTGGGAAGGGGGCAGTCGCCAGGTTCAAGTTTCGGCAGATCCAAGGCGCCCCCGCCCAAGGTTGAATGCCAGTCTCTTTCATTGTTACTTGTTAGTCCGTGCCGTTCCTTCAGCCGAGTGATTGAGTCAACAGTGAAGCTTATTAAAATTGAGCGGGGGCGACTTGAATCTAGCGAAATTTGAATCCACCGACTGCCCCCTTCCCGACTGCGCCTTTCACAGATCTTGAATCTACCGACTGCCCCTTTCCCAACTGCGCTATTCCAAAAGTTGAATCTAGCGACTGCCTCCCAACTCCGCTATCCAGCCTTGAATCTGCCGACCTTCCCATCAGTACCTACGTCGTTATGTTGTCGTAAGCCACGCGAATAGCCTTCATTCGTTCCTTCAGGTTATGCCAAAGCTCTGAAGCAGATTTGAATCCAACCTTTCTGGCTACATCACGGGCGACGGAATGATCAGCCGCCGGCAGCCTTGTCGACTTACCCAACACAAGTCGCAGCTGATGATCGACTGAACGAAGTAGCGCGTAGCCCTCCGCAAGCGCCGTGAAGTCTTCCGACGTCAATGATCCATTTGCCTCTAACCGCTCAAGCGTGAACCGAGTCGAGCGGTCTTCACCTTCATCAGGTACATCATCCACGAGTTGCAGATACCGCGTTGCGAAGTAGACGTCCAACATGCCTCCAGACGCGTGCTTGATGTCGAGTTCACCTTGCCGCGCTCGTTTTCCCTTCTCCAGCTCTAAACGGTCCCTAACGCGACGTGTCTCACTCTTTAATTCAGCAGGTGAAGTTTGCCGCGCGAGCTCGTGTATCGCGTGTCGCGCATGAGTCTCAATCATTTTCCCTAACTCTAGATCTCCCGCTACCGCACGCAGCTTTACATAAGCAAGCCATTCCCAAATTGCACTGTTTTCTTTCGCATATTCGAGAAACGCTTCCGAGCTGACCACGAGCGGACCACTCTGTCCGTTGGGTCGTAAACGCAAATCGACACGATAAAGAAACCCTTCGCGAGTCACACTTGAAAGGGCTGAAGTCATCAACTCAGCGAGTCTCGCGTACGCTTCCTCCCTCGTTAACGAAGCTATCGGCGAAGGCACGAGTGAGTCATACACGATAATGAGGTCAAGGTCTGAACCGTAGTCCACACCTCCCGTACCAAGCCTGCCCAATCCGAGAATGGCGATACGTGAAGCACTGACCAGGGGACCGTAGCGACGAATCATTTCTCGCCGCGCGCTCAGATAACTAACGTTCAGACTCGCAACCGCGAGGTCAGTTTGTAGTCGGTTAGATTCGGTGACGGAGATTTCTCCGGTCGCATCCCGCAATCCAATCTCCAGCAATACCCGTGACCATTGTTGTCGGAACGCGGACAGTTCTGCTGAAAAACTAGTTTGCGAATCGAGATTGGCTTTGAGAGTTGCTTTAAGGTCGCGACGCAGTGAGCTTGTTCCGTAGTGGCCCATCAAATTGATCAAAACTGGATTGCTCGCGAGAATCTCACCAAAAAATTCTGAAGCGCCGCACAAGAGGACCAAGCGACTAAGGCTGTCTTCAGAGAATTGAATCTGCTGGTTTGCTTTGTCGACCGACGCGGCAATGCGCGCTAGCAGAGTTAAAGCGCGATGTGGATTGACTGATCGAGCCGCGTCCTCTTTCAAGCGCCGCATCAGTGTCTCTAGCTTCCAAACGTGGTCGGTGTTTTCAATTGTCAAGATGTGAGGCAAAAGAAGAGATGCTGCAGTTACCAACGCTACTGAAGCAGGATCAAGTTCAGGCGAGGTTGCAAGACTGTTCTTCTCTACTGCAGGGGACAGCGAATCTTCAACCGATTGGTTTTCTTGAAAGACTCGGTCATAAGCCCGGCGTACGTTTCCCACATGCGTCGCCAAGCTCTTATCAAAGTCTTCCAAGCCGAGATCGCCAGAGAAACTCATGCGCCGTGCAACCAACGCTCGAGCCTCCGCCCGTTGCGGGACGGTATGCGTCTGCAGGCCCTGTTCCATTTGTAGCCGGTGCTCCAGAGTGCGCAAGAACACATAAGCGTCTGACAAACAGGTCCGTTCCTGCTCAGAAATCAGGTTCCTATCAGCAAGCCGACCCAAACTGATCAGCGTGTGCGGCGCTCGTAGCCATTCGTCACGTCCCCCGTGCGCCAACTGAAGTGCCTGCGCAATGAACTCAATTTCCCTGATTCCGCCTCGATGAAGCTTCACATTGAAACCGGACTCTCTTTCGCGATGTCGATCGATCTTTTGCTTGGCTAATCTGACGCTTGCTAGTGCCGCTGAAACAGAGATCTCGGTCCGGAAAACAGTTTCTCGTACGGCATTAGAAAAACGTTGGAAGAGCGAGCCTGAACCAGCGGCAGAACGCGCGCGAATCAACGCTTGCAACTCCCAGGACTGCGCTTTCTCGCGGTAGTACCGCACCGCCTCCGTGAGCGAGCAAGCGAGCGCGCCGTCTCGTCCGTGGGGACGAAGACGAAGGTCCACTCGATATGCCGCGCCCTCACCCGCGGGTTGGCCCACAAGCTTGGCGACAGATTCGGCCAACTTAACGAAGTACTCGCGGTTTGTGACCTCGCCTCGTTCACCTATGCCGGACGTCGTGCCTTCATCTGAGTAGATGAACATCAGATCGATGTCGGAAGCATAGTTCAGTTCGTACGAACCTAATTTCCCAAGTGCGACGATGGTGAAGTCTGCGGTAGCGATTCGCCCGCGATCGTCTGTGAGTCGCGGCAAACCGTATTTGTTATCCAGATCCTGGCGCGCAAGATTCAGCGCATAATCGAGTACTGCGTCCGCAACGTTGGAAAGCTCTTCAGTGGTTTCGACCAGAGTGTGAGTAGCCCGCACATCGTGCAGGTAAGTGCGCAGCAATTCCCTGCGACGAAAACGTGCCAGCATCACGGCCGGAGGTAACGAGGAATTAGTTAGAGCAAAGCGAGCTAGGGATTCTTTCAACTCTTCGCGCGACCTGACACGAGCGTTGAGTCGTTCGCGTTGCAGCCAGGAAATGTAATTGGGATTTTGTTCGAGAGTGGTCCCGAGCAGCGGACTCCAGGAGACCAATGCCAACGTATCAGAGAGTAAGCCTCGCTCCCGTAGTAAGGTTTGATAAACGCGAGGTTGTTCTTGCTGCAGGCGATCGAGAAACGCGACGGCTGCTCTCTCGTCGGGTAAGTCGCGAATTAGAGATTGAACTGTCGAATCGGAAGCCTGCACCAAGACATCTTACGCGTATTTGGAATGCGGCGGCAGAGCGAACCGCCCGACACCTGATCTCTGTGATTCTCTGTGTCTCTATGGTTCTCTTTTGGCTCGGGTGTATTTCACGCACAAGAAAACCGTCGAGGCACGAGACACAGAGAACCACAGAGATCCAAAGCGGCGTCGCGCTGCGCTTGCCGCCGCACTCCAACGATCTAAATGTCGAAATACAATCCGAACTCCAGCGGATGCGGTCGCATTCGCAACGGAGTGATCTCGCGATCCCGCTTGTAGGTGATCCACCGCTCAATGATCTGATGACTGAAGACATCGCCCTTGAGCAGGAATGCATGATCGTCTTCCAACGCTTTCAACGATTCATCAAGCGAGCCCGGTAACGTTGGTACATCCTTTAGCTCCTCGGGCGAGAGATCGTAGATGTCTTTTTCGAGCGGCTCACCCGGATCGATTCTGTTCTGAATGCCATCCAGGCCCGCAAGCAGCATCGCTGAGAACGCGAGATAAGCATTGCATGAGGGATCGGGTGGCCGAAACTCGAGCCGCTTGAGTTTGGGGCTGGTGGAAAACATCGGAATTCGAATCGCAGCTGAACGATTGCGAGCCGAGTACGCGAGATTCACTGGAGCTTCAAAACCAGGAACGAGGCGTTTGTAGCTATTGGTGGTGGGCGCCGCGAACGCTACGACCGCGGCCGCGTGCTTGAGTAATCCACCGATGTAGAAACGCGCTAATTCAGACAGTCCCGCATAGCCGTCACCGGAGAAGAGTGGCTTCTCGCCTTTCCACAGCGATTGGTGACAATGCATTCCCGAACCGTTATCGCCATACAAAGGTTTCGGCATGAACGTCGCAGCTTTCCCATACTGGTACGCAGTATTGCGAACTACATATTTGAAGATTTGCAGATTGTCGGCAGTCCCAAGAAGAGTGGCATAGCGAAAATCAATTTCGCATTGGCCTGCCGTGGCTACTTCATGATGGTGACACTCAACGTTGATGCCGCAATTGGCCAGCGTCAAAGAGATCTCTGAACGTAGGTCGCTGAGAGTGTCCGTTGGAGGTACTGGCACGTACCCTTCTTTGGCCCGAATGCGATAGCCGAGATTCGTACCTTGAAATTCATTTGCCTCACGTCCGCTGTTCCAATGACCCTCGTCTGAGTCGATCGTATAACCGGCGGAGTTCTGATTGCTGTGAAATTTTACTGAATCAAATACAAAAAACTCCGCTTCCGGTCCGAAGTAAGCCGTATCTGCAAGTCCGGTGAATTTCAAATAACTCTCAGCTCGCACGGCTACCGAGCGGGGATCGAAGGCATAACCCTCTTTGGTAATCGGATCTACAGCGTTCCCGATGAGACAAAGCGTGGGCTGCTCTGAAAACGGATCCATCCAATAGCGCGTAGCATCAGGAACCAACAGCATGTCTGATTCATGAATCGCTGCCCAACCACGAATTGAAGAGGCGTCGAAGCCGAAGCCTCCTTCGAAAGTATCTTCGCCGAGTTCGCCGATAGGGAAGGTCAGGTGTTGCCAGGATCCGGGAAGGTCAGTAAAGCGAACGGAAACAAATTTAGCCCCTTGGTCCGAGGCATATTTCAAGACGGTCTTAGGGTTCATGATTTCTCCTGAAGGAAATAGGGTGTGTTAGGGGTGCTCTTCGCCCCGGCGCGTTGGTTGGTGCGAAGTGGTGCGGGAAATAAAACTTGCTGCGGAAAGAAACGAACGTCATACAGCGACGCGCAAAAAAGTTTGCATTATAGGCAGAGCGAGAAGCATGTCAAGGCTTTTGATCTACAAAGGAAGAGTCGGGAGTACAATCTCTCGGCGGCCTTGAATAACTCTTTAGACACGACCAGTTTAGGTGATGATCGAGAGCTTGTCGAAACAAAAAAGTGATAGACCGCCTGCGCCTTTTTTGTTACATTGCGGGACTAAAGCGTTCCATCCCAGAATCTCCACTAACTCGAATTCGGATGAGTCCAACCACGCTTAAGCCAGTGATGTTTTTGTAGCAGGTAGGAGATTGCTAATTGACGACGGCAATTGAGCAGACGCTCGAAACTTATGGCATCGAGAATTGGGGAGCAGGTTACTTTGACGTAAATCGCAAGGGAAATCTTGTGGTTCGTCCCGCCGAGGGTGACCCCCGTTCCGCCGACGTAAAGGAAATCATTGACGACCTCGCAAAAAGAGGTATCGGCACGCCAGTTCTACTTAGATTCCCACAGTTAGTAGCTGCCCAAGTCAGAAAACTCCAACGAGCTTTCAGCCGCTCAATCCGTGAATTTGAGTACCAGGGAGCGCACATGTGCGTCTACCCCATGAAGGTCAACCAGCAGAGATCAGTTGTAGAAGAGTATCTGCGGGAAGGCTCGCGTTATGACTTTGGATTAGAAGCGGGGTCGAAGGCTGAACTCTACGCCGCACTTGCGCTTGAACAAACACCCGAAAGTCTGCTCGTGCTCAATGGATTTAAAGACGAGGAGTTCATCGAGCTTGCTTTTGCCGGAGCCCGAGTCGGCAAGCGTGTGGTGATCGTTATTGAGAAGCTGAATGAGCTGGATCATGTGCTCAATATTGCCGAGCGACATGAAGGGCCACTCCCAATTGTGGGAATGCGCGTCAAGCTTTACTCGAAGGGCTCCGGACGGTGGGAAAAATCCGGTGGCGAAGCCGCCAAGTTTGGTCTTACGACGACTGAGATGCTTGAGGTAATTCGTCGTCTCGAAAAAGCAGATCGGATTGGCATGCTCAGGCTGCTACATTTCCACATTGGATCTCAGCTGACTGACATCAAGCGAATCAAGAACGCGATGAAAGAGGCCGCCCGCGTTTATGCCAAGGTCTACCAGATGAAAGTGCCGGTTGACCTTTTAGACGTCGGCGGTGGCATGGCAGTGGACTACGACGGCTCAAAGACTGCCTTCGACTCATCGGCGAACTATTCAGCCCAGGAGTTTGCCAATGATGTGATCTATACGATCAAGCAGGTTTGTGACGACGAAAACGTACCGCACCCAACGATCATTCAGGAGTCCGGGCGTTTCCTCGCAGCTTACCATGCAATGATCGTCACCAACGTTCAGGATGAAATTGAAACTGTCGTCGAAGACATCACGCCGATTGAGATCAAAGACGACGATCCTCAAGTCGTAATTGAATTAGGAGACCTGCGCGGTTCGATCACGGCCAAGAATTATCGCGAGTATTACCACGATGCGCTGGAACACCGCGAAGAGCTGTTCACACTATTCAACCTCGGACTGATCACGCTGGAAGATCGGGCCAAAGGTGAAGTGCTTTTCTGGGATGTTTGCGAACGCGCTGATAAGTTTGCCCAGCAGGCAAAATATGTATCTGAAGAGTTTGACGAGTTGCGCAAGCTGTTGTGCGCGAAGTATCTCACTAACTTTTCAGTTTTTCGCTCGGTGCCTGACCATTGGGCGCTGGACCAACTCTTTCCCATCGTTCCGATTCATCAATTGAATCGACCGCCAACGGAGTACGCGACGCTGTGCGACATAACCTGCGACTCGGACGGCGTTGTAAATAAGTTCGTTGATCTTCACGACGTCAAACAAGTACTCGAACTTCACCCACTCGTTCCGGGAGAACTCTACTATCTCGCGTTTATGTTGGTCGGAGCCTACCAGGAAGTTATGGGAAACAACCATAACCTCTTCGGTGCACCGCATGAGGCTCATATCTACGTCGATGAAGAAGGGTACTTGATCAAGAAGGTGATCCGCGGCACGACAGTGGGCGAGGCGGCAGAACGGGCCCGTTACGAACGTAGTCTGTTGCATGACGGCTTTCGGCGACTTATCAATCAACGTGTCAAGGAAGGCGACCTAACTGAGGCCGACGGAGCCCAGTTGGCCCAATTCTACGAGTCCCGCTACGACGCATATACGTATCTGTCGACGAACGGATCAAAACCCCGCGCGCGGCGTTACACCGATTACTAGATTCATAATGGTTAGGCCTAAGAGGTTTGAGTGGGCATAACAATCGCAATCATCATGCAGTCCACTATTTGAAAGGTTCGATACCTTTATGGTCACTCAGCGAAAACCCAAGGCCTCGAAATATCTGACTACACCCACGCGCCCGGTCCAGGTCGATCGTGATCGTTCGGTTGCGGGTCTGTTGGAGAAGATGGAAGGATCCGGCTTTGGCGGACGGCAGCTTGCTGAAGCTCATCGAATTTGGCTCGACATGCTAGGCGACAATACAACGATTATGGTGGCCGGCGCGGGAGCTTTGATACCAGCTGGAATGAGGCGGCTGCTTGCTTACGTAATCAAGAATCGTTTCGTTGATGTGTTGGTTCTATCCGGTTCCGTCCTGTTTCACGATCTTCATGAAACTCTCGGTCGTTATCACTTCCAAGCTCATCCCAGCATGACAGATGCCGAACTGGATTCAGCGCAGATCAGTCGCATGTGGGACTTGCTCGCTAGCGATGAAGAGTACCGCGAAGCAAACGAGTGGGTAGGCGGCTTCACAAACCAACTGGACCAATCCAGACCATATTCAACCCGAGAGTTTCTGCACCTGTTGGGGCGAGAACTGGCTGAGATCGCTTCCGAGGATGGCGTGCTCACCTCAGCGTACAAAGCTCGAGTTCCGATTTTCTGTCCCGCGATAGCAGATAGCGGCATCGCCGTCGGCATAGCCGCAGCGCGTTTCGAGAAGAAGAACAACTTCATGTTCGACATCGTTCAGGATGTTCTCGACATGGTTAACATCACCGCCCGAGCTCGCTTGACTGGTGTAATCAATCTTGGTGGTGGTACCCCGAAGAGTTTCATTCAGCAGACTGAAGTCTCGTCGTTCATACTTAAGGACCATCATCAGGGTCATAAGTATGCAATTCAGATCACAACAGATGCTCCTCATCCTGGCGGCCGGTCAAATGCGGTTTCACTCGTCGAAGGCTCGGTATACGGAAAGTTGGCTCGTGGAGCACACACGGCTTACGTAAATTGCGACGCGACGATTGCACTGCCGGTCCTGATTACCGCGCTCTCGCAAACAGCAGCCAAGTACATGAAGGGACGAAAGCGGCCAAACTTCACCTTCGGGCGGGAATTGATAGTCGAAGTGCCGTAATACTCATCTGTTAATGCCTTCGTTCACCACCTCAACTCGCATTGCAGTAGCAATCACAAAACGGGAGTTGTTCTATGAAGTGGTCTCGCTTGATCCCTGCCGGTCTTGGCTTATTCCTGATTCTTGTTTTTCTAACAGTCGCTCGAATTCAATTCGCTCAGGACGAAGCGCGTGTAAAGGCAGAATACGAGAAGATCGAGCAACTTATCCCGATGCGTGATGGCGTCAAGCTGTTCACCTCGATCTACATTCCGAGAGATAAGTCGCACTCATACCCAATCCTGTTGAATCGCACGCCTTACAATGTGGCTCCGTATGGTAAAGACGTGAAGCCTTCGCTGGGCCCATCAGTCCTGTTTCAAAATGAGAAATACATCTTTGTTTACCAGGACGTGCGTGGCAAGTTTATGTCTGAGGGTGAGTACGTAAATGTGCGTCCACACAAACCGCAGAAATCTGGACGGCAAGACATCGATGAAAGCACCGATACGTACGACACGATCGATTGGCTCGTGAAGAACCTGCCGAACAACAACGGACGCGTCGGCATGTGGGGAATTTCTTATCCAGGATTCTATGCTGCGATGGGATTAATCGATGCGCACCCGGCGTTGAAAGCTGCATCACCACAAGCCCCAATTGCCGATTGGTATATTGGGGATGATTTTCACCACAACGGCGCGTTGTTTCTACCTCATGGGTTCAATTTTTTCTCTGTGTTTGGACAACCTCGTCCGCAGTTGACAACAGAATTCCCTCCTCGCTTTGCTCACGGAACTCCGGATGGCTACTCCTTCTTTTTGAACATGGGACCCATAGGTAACGCTGACAAGAAATATCTGAAAGGCCAAGTCGCGTTCTGGGATGAAATGATGGAGCATCCGAACTACGACGCGTTTTGGCAGGCCAGGAGTACGCTTCCGCATTTGAAGAACATTAAGCCCGCAGTGATGACAGTTGGCGGTTGGTTTGACGCTGAAGATCTTTATGGTGCACTTAACACTTACAAAACTATCGAAAGAGTCAATCCGGGAATCTACAACACGCTGGTGATGGGCCCCTGGTTTCATGGAGGCTGGTCACGTGCTGAAGGAGATTTTCTCGGCGACATTCGCTTTGGTTCAAAGACTTCGGCTTATTACCGCGAGAACATTGAACTGCCGTTCTTCAATTGCTTGTTGAAGGACAAGTGCAATCGCAAACTGCCAGAGGCGCTTGTTTTCGAAACGGGATCGAATCAGTGGCGGATGTACGAGAGCTGGCCGCCACCAGGTGTCGCACAGAGAGAGCTTTACTTTCAAGCAGATGGCGGACTCTCTTTCCAAGCACCAGCGACTTCAGGCAAACAGGACTTTGATGAGTACATCAGCGATCCGGATCGGCCCGTACCTTACATTAACGGAACCGCGATCGGCATGACTCGCGAGTATATGATTGAAGACCAAAGATTCGCGTCTCGACGGCCGGATGTCCTGGTCTATGAAACTCAACCGTTATCCGAAACCGTTACCGTAGCCGGACCACTCAAGGCAACACTTTATGTCTCCACTTCAGGAACCGATGCGGACTACATCGTGAAGTTGATCGATGTTCTGCCTAATGACACTCCCGACAACGATCCGAATCCTTCGGGAGTAAAGATGGGTGGATATGAAATGCTGGTTCGTGGTGAACCGATGCGCGCGCGCTTTCGCAACAGCTTTGAGAAACCGGAAGCAATGGTTCCCAACCAGGTAACGAAGGTAGAATTCACGCTGCCTGATGTGAATCACGCATTTCGGAAAGGTCACCGCATCATGGTGCAAATTCAGAGCTCATGGTTTCCACTGGTTGACCGGAACCCACAGAAGTTTGTCGACATCAATCGCGCTACGGAAGAGAACTTTCAAAAGGCGGTGCAACGTATTTATCGCTCCGGTGATCAGGCCTCACATCTAACACTGAACATCGTCAAGTGAACGAAGTGATACGCGATCAACTACTGGTAAGCGTTCGCAACTCTACGTATTATTACGGGTAGATTCGTCTCTGCACGACACTTTCAGATCTCTCTTCATAAAAACTTCACAGTCAATTCAGGCCACAACTGTTGACGACAGTATGTCGCGGGCGTATGCTCCTGCCCCTCCGACAAAACTGCAAAGAAGTCCCCGGTGTTCCCTACCGCTGACGCCTGCCCAAACTAGGAGTGACTTAAACGAACAAGGCCTGAAGGTGTCTCATGAAAGGAGAGAAAAGATGAGAAAAGCGGCCTCACTGTTTCTACCTGTACTCTGCGTGCTTACGTGTTTTTCGACTAACGTCCTCGCCGACCCAGCCATTGTGAGATCAGGTGCGGGACCGGACCCCGCTGCGATCCAGGGCGTTGTTGATCTGTTTCGAGGTGACCTGGGAAACCCAAACAACGGCAACAATCCTGGGCCACTTACAGTGGGTCGGCGCGAGATCAACTGGGACGGCGGAGGAACAGCAACTTCGCCAGCCGGAACTCCGTTTGCCGGCTTTCAACTGACTCGCGGAGCTCTATTCACCACTCCGGGTACCGGCTTTGTCCAAGCCCCACCGTCAGGTCTTGCGACATTTTTTTCAAACCCGACATACGGAACGATCTTTCAAACATTCAGCAATGCACGGCTATTTGCCGTCGACGGCAGTAACATCTTGGACGTGACCTTCACCATTCCAGGTCTTCCCGGCAATCTCGCGTTCACTAGCGGATTCGGAGCCGTGTTCACGGACGTGGATCTGCCGAATCTTACCTCGTTGGAGTTCTTTGACGTTGACAACAGCTCTCTCGGAACGTTCTTCGTCCCTCCGGCTAACATGGGGCTCTCCTTTCTTGGTGTTTCGTTTGGCGACCCGATTGTTTCGCGAGTCAGGATTACTTTAGGTAACTCTCAGCTTGGGCCAAACGATCTCAACGGGAACCCGACGGATATAGTTGCAATGGACGACTTCATTTATGGTGAGCCACAGACGATTCCCGAACCGGCTACACTCCTGTTGTTGGGCACGGGACTTACAGGCCTAGTTGGCATGGTGAGGAAAAGAATGAA
>JBKPAL010000014.1:0-23855 GCA_046726395.1 Acidobacteriota bacterium | reverse complement strand
TGTTGAAGTTGAGTTCAAGAAGATGCTGTCGTACACCCCACGCAATTTGAAACCGGCTCGTTCGTATAGCTTCCTGGCCCGTTCGTTCTCGATATTCGTTAACAGGCAAATCGAAGCGGCGCGCGCTAACAACGTCCGAGCGAGTTGGGACAGGCACCGTAGAGCGTAACCCTTCCCGCCCTTCTCCTGATTCATCCAAACACCTTCAATGTAGATCGTCTCAGGGATTTCTGTGATTACATCAGCCTTGAACAAGAGCTCACCGTTTTCCACCCAGACGTAGGTGCGGTTCTGTTGCAGTCTTCGGGCACAACGTTGACGGAAGCCGGCGGCGTCTGTATCTAGAGGATTCACACCACTCTCTTCGAAGGCCATTTGGGCGTGGACCGGAACTACCAGGTCGAGGTCATCTACTGTTCCCAATCTTAATCCAGAAACTTCCTCCCGAATTTCAATCGGCCATCGAAGTTCGAACAATAATTCGCGGCAGGCACGACGGAGCTGTTGGCCGCCATCAGAGTAGTAACTCAAGAACTCTTCTATTCGTTGTGCTTCGCCCATGATCATGTGGGTAGCTTTAGAGCTCTTTGCGATATTTGCGAAGGCTTCGAGAGCACGATCGGTCCGACTTTCGACCAGGACGGCGTGACCAATAAGTGCCACGCCTTCTAATTCACCGCGCCGGTTACGGCATCCGTAAAACGTACCGCGGTTGAGCTCGCTGGTGATGCCGTTGTCACGGATGAAGCCTGACATCGCTACCGTGTGAATCGGACGTGCCGCGAGAAATTCCAGCACTTCGGTCTCGTGTGCTTCGGTAAGTGGTGAAGTCGTAACTTCACTGGACCACAAGGGCATTTCTAATTTCGTCGTTTGAGTCATTTGTGCGAGTGCGTTTTGCTTATTCATGATGGTGTCCTCGTACGTAGTCGTCATAGTGTGAGAGTCCTTCTTAAGCATTAGTAGCCTAAGTAATCGACTCCGAGGTCCGTTTCTGTTTCCATCATTGCGGTGGAATCGCCGCCCAACATCGCTGAATGGGCTTGCACGACAGCATCACTCAAGAGAACGCCGTCGCTAAACAACACGCCGTCGCTCAAGAGAACACCGTCTCCCAGCAAAACTCCATCACTGAGCAATACCCCATCGCTCAGTAATACTCCTGTAGCGCAGAAAACATTTCCTAAACCCATTGTTGTGCCCGAGCTCACCAGGATGCTATCGCCTATTAAAACTCCGTTTGTGAGCACGGTTGCGTCAGACATCAGGACGCCATCGCTCAGCAACACTCCGTCACTGAGAAGCACGCCTTGCGAGTAGACTCGCTGAAATTTGTTGATCAAATCATCACCGGTGGCGTAAGTATTTCCGATAATGATTCCCTTCGACCAGGGGAACGTGAAATTGCTCCAGACGCCGTAGCTGATGGTCGAATACGGGTTTGGTGAAGCCGCCGTCAACATCGCGGATCCAAGTGTTGTATTGGTTGAAAGGTCGGTTCGTACGAGCTTTGCGACTCGCACAGCACCGTCGATGTTGAGTTCGCCAGCACCCTGCTCAAACGCATTAAAGTCAGGAAGTTGCTGGGCGGTATACATTTGAATCACCTTCACCATATTCGGTGTCAGACTTGGATTCGCCTGCAACAGCAACGCAGCGGTTCCTGCCGCCAACGGCGATGCCATCGATGTTCCGCTCAGTCGCATTTGTTCGCGCGTCGGGTCTGAACTGACATTCGCGTCGAGCGTAGGATTCTGTTGAACCAGCAGACAATTTGGAGATTGTGCAAATACCAACTTGTTACCGGGAGCTGAAATGTCCGGTTTGACGAGATTGTCGTAGTGCTTGACTCCGTTTTCATCCCTCCAAAAGCTTCGTGATGGTCCACGTGAGCTGTAAGTAGCAATGCCATCATCGCCACGATAGTCAGTTGCCTTGGTATCGACTGCTCCTACCGTGATCACTGAAGGTTCGTTTCCTGGCGAGTGCAGCTGTCCATAAACTTTTTCGCCCGAGCTCTGTTTACCGTTGTTCCCAGCAGCTGCAACCACGACGACGCCGGCGTCGACAAGACGGCGAGACGCCACGCAGACTGGGTCATACATGTAAGAATCAACGGCTGGCATCCCCAGACTCATATTGACAACGCGAATGTTGTAGGTCGCTTTGTTCGTCATGATCCAGTCCAGCGCTGCTAACAGACCCGAGACACTGCCGACGCCCTGCGAGTTAAGGACACGCAGGTTCACGATGTCAGCTTTAGGAGCAATGCCGATGTACTTACCGCTCGATACCAAACCATTTCCAGCTGCCGCAGATGCCACGTGAGTGCCGTGTCCATATGGATCATCGGTTCGGTTCTCACCCGTGAAGTCCACGTTGGCGACGATGCGAGATCTGTTGGTTCCGGCGTCGACAAATGCAACGTGACTCTGATAAATGCCTGAGTCAACGATGGCAATGCCGATGCCTGATCCGTCGAGAGATCCTGAGGTAGCCATTGATCTGACGTTATCAGCGCCCGAGGTATGTGCCACGTGACCTCCGAAGGATCTGACTGTGCTATCAACAGAAACGTATTCAACTTCAGGAAATTGGGCCAATGAATCGATGACGTCCTGTGGCAACTCCACGGCAAGCGTGTTGAAGTTAAGAAAACGTCTCTTCACCTTGATGCCCTGGCTCTTCAACAAAGACGCCAGTTCGGGGCTTATCGAATTGTTCAGCTGAATGATGACCTTCAAATCGTCATTCGATCCCTTACGCGAACTCTGTCGCAAGAGTTGAGAGATTTTGACGGACTTCAAATGCTGAGCATTGCGGCCATGCTTCGGGGCGGCGTTGGACTTGTCTATCAGCAGAATGCCGCTACATAACGCTAGTATGAGCGACACGCATGAGAGCCAACTTATTACTAGCGATCGTTTCGTTCTCTTCATCATCGGGGGTCCTTAGCTAATCTCGTCGATCTGGGCGCCCGTTCCGCACATTGCGGGCGCTATCCACTGGGCAACGAGCATGCCAGCAAAACTGCGGCCTACAAGTCTCAGTATTTCAATACTTAGCGCTGTTACTGACCTTTGCCGACCTACGAGCCGGTCAGGTTGAGAGAATGCACGAGTCAAACTGATAGAAAACTCGTCAAGCCGTTCTAGTTGCGCGATTGTTGGTGCCTGCGCAGACCTCTGCCAGTTTCCGAACCTTCCAGAAAGCTGAAATGAAGTATTGGGAATGAAGTGAGCGAACTGACGATGAAGCGGTCTTACGCGATGAAGTTGCTCTCGTACTCCACCAAACGATCAGAGGCCGGGGGAAGAATGTCGGCGTTGGGGTCTGCCGACAACAGCCGAACAGCACTCTCTGCGGTCAATGCTTTGGAGAAATAATAGCCCTGCCCATATTGACAGCCTAAGGTTCGGAGTTTGGCGACTTGGTCGAGAGTTTCGACCCCTTCCGCCACAACCTCCATCTTAAGGTTCCGTGCTAGTCCCACGATGGTCCTGACAATTTCGAGATTCTCAGGATTGTCTGTCATCGAACTCACAAAGGATCGGTCCACCTTCAAGGTCGAAATTGGAAAACGATGCAGGTAGCTAAGGGAGGAATAGCCCGTCCCAAAATCATCGATACTAATCTCAACACCTAAGGCTCTTAGTTGGCCCAACATTTTCGTTGCTGATTCAACGTTCTGCATAACCATGCTCTCAGTAATCTCAACTTTGAGACTGTCTGGATTCAGCCCAGCTCGGTCTAATGCGAGGCTGACCTGCTCAATAAGATCTGGCTGCATGAACTGCTTGGCTGACAGATTGATGCTTACGTAGAGGCGTTGGTCCGGCTGGTAAATTTTCTGCCAGTCGCGGATCTGTCGACATCCCTGGTCTAAGACCCACTGACCGATTGGTACGATTAAACCCGTTTCCTCAGCAACAGAGATGAACTCGAGTGGCGATACAACGCCACGTGAGGGGTGCTGCCATCGCAGTAAGGCTTCAAAGCCTGCAATCCTTCCGCTCTGCAATGAAACAATCGGCTGGTATTCGAGCGTGAGCTCTTTTCGCTCAACTGCTCTCCAAAGATCTGTCTCAATCTGCAATAAGTTCAAGGCGTTCGCATGCATCGTTTTGTCGAACACCTCATGGCGTGCCTTGCCCAGGCTCTTGGCCCGATACATAGCAGTATCTGCGTCGCGGAGAATATCTTCGGGATACTCATAACCCGCTGCGCTAAGGGCTATACCGATGCTTGCGGTAATGAAGACTTCATGATCTGAGACGTTGAATGGCTTAGACAAACTGTGCAGCAGCCGTTTAGCGATGATTGTCGCTTCTTCCGAACTGTTGAGATCTTCCAAGAGAATTGTGAATTCATCGCCGCCTAGGCGAGCCACAGTATCCCCGGGCCGAACACTTGATTTAAGGCTGTTTGCGATGGCGATGAGTAGCTGGTCACCAACCATATGTCCCAAGCTGTCGTTGATCAGTTTGAATCGATCGAAGTCCAGGAACAATACAGCAAACGGGAAATGGTTCCTGCGTTTAGCACGTTGTACCGACTGCTTAAGATGGTCCATGAACAGCACGCGGTTAGGCAGTCCTGTCAACGCATCATGAAATGCATCATGGACCAGTTTCTCTTCAGCGCGCTTGCGATCAGTGATGTCCTGCATTTGCAGTACAAGATTCGCCGATTTGTGCAAGGAATCCGTCACCGTAGTAACGCTCAGTAACACCCATCTGAGGTCCCGGTTCTTATGCACGTAGCGCTGTTCCATCTGGAGGTTAGAGATGGCTCCTTCGCGCAACTTTTTGATCTGTTCCAGCATTGAATTCAGATCGTCTGGATGAATAATCGAGCGTATGTCTCCGGCGAGGAGCTCCTCCTCGGAATATCCCAAAATCTCACACAGCGATCTGTTGACCTGAATCCATCGTCCATCTGGTCCTACCAGAGCCATACCGGCGGCGTGGTCAAAGGCGCTGCGGAAGCGCTCTTCGCTTTCTCGCAAGGCGTCCACGTGACGCTCCGCCTGCTCAGCCTGAAGTCGAGAAGCTTCAATGTTTTTGAGGTACGTTGTGTAAGTGAAGTAGACGACTGCGATGATTGGGGTGGTGGCTACGAGCGCGTAGAAGCCAAAGCTACCAATTAACTTGCAAACTATGGCGGCAGAGAAAGCTCCAGCGAAATAGGTGAGCGAAGTCCATAAGAAACCTTCTCGCCAGGTTTGCCACAAAGGCTGGTCGGTCTTAAGAGCTGCTGCTATCGCTACAAGACTCGAGTTGCTTACGTATTGAATCGACGCAAGAACACAAAGTCCGATGAGGTAGTTGGCTGAATATATTTGAGTCGGATCGGTTGAATCCAGCAACGGGCGCGCACAGGAAACAGCTAGGAAAGTCGAGCACGCCATTACAGCGGAGTTGAACAAAACAGTTATCAGTTTCCGACTGAACCGAACAGTCGAGCAGAGTGCTTCAGAACCAGCAAGCAGGACGGCCGCTTCCCTCGGGTATGACAGAATAACCAGAAAAATAAAGGTGTCGGAGACTGAAATCAGTCCCTTAACCCTGGGAATCTGGATAGTTATTCGGGAGCCAATACAGAGTGTCAGGAGCGTCACCAAGAGGAACGGAACATCGAGAGCTGCAAGTGGGAGCCGGATCAGAGAGAAAACGCACACAACGGCACCAATCGCAATCACTGCGCCTTGGTAAACCTTCACTCTGCTGTTCGGGTTCGTCATCCGGCGTAACGCGATAAATCTGTGTGGTGCGACCCCTGGACCGTGGGAAGTAAAGCCAGCCTACTCGATAAGAGTTTGCCTGTTGGATTAACGCGGGTCTTGATTTGTTAGCGAGGCCGGGCCGTGGTAATCGCTGAGCTTAGAAATTGTAGTGCCGTGGCGGACGTTGGTTGCAAGGATGAGCTGGGCTCTGCAAGCGCTGTCTCCGCGCTGAATTGCACAGTATTACGGGGCCAGTCGTAAGACCGTTGAACACTGTACAACGATGGTGCGTAGCTTGTCGAGTTATTTGTCCGTAGAGTCGAGCGACTTATTTGGGTGTCTGGGCAGGAAGATCGGCGGAATCTAATTCGGAGGACAATTCTTCTACTGGTTGACTGAGAAGCTGTTGTTCAAGCCTCTCCATCTCGATTGTCAGCGGATAGTGTTTCTGAGACTCGGCTAACCTAGCAAGCATCAGTTCCGTTTCGTTGGTTGTCAGGCTTCTGTTTACCGCGGCTTCAATCACTTGAAGCCTTGTTTTCGCCTCTGCTAAACGTGTATTCGCCTCCGATCTTAAAGTTTCGAGACGGCGATGGTCTGCGTCTAAGTCATTTAGAAGAGTCGTACTGTCGGCGCCAGTTAGTGCTCGAGCTCGAAGTATTCGTCTTTCGACCTTGAGGCTTTCGTTTCTCGCTCTTTTAATGAGGCGAGTCGCGGTTAGACGCGAAGCCAACGTTTCGCAATACGCGTCTGCGAGCAGCGGATTGTGCTGCTGAATCTGAGACAGAGCTTGTCGCTCAGCGCGTGTCAGCTCCGAAGTGAACCAGGGCACCTCAGCAGCCGTAATTCCGTCTTCGGCAAGTCGATCTCGCAATCTCCGAAACCATCGGCCGCGGAAATACACGAATAGGAGCAACACCAGTAAGCCGAGGAAGGCCCCGAGTCCTAGCGATATAAACGAGAGTGCTAGATAGACTGCAGCCGAATCGGTTGAAGTTGACAGTAAGAATAATACGAGGAATCCAATTGGAGCCGGGACCGTGAGCACAAAGAAGCAGAACCACGGAAGCCACTTCCAGAGCCGAGCTATCATCTCATCTTTGTCTCGCAGCTTTCCGGTCGTTGAAGACATTGCCGTCTGATGCTTGGTTCCCGCCAAACGTTTTCGCTGAACCATCTAGATGGTAGCCATTAGCCATTCTTTTGCCAATTGAGCCATCCGTAGGGAAGGCATTCAACGTAACATCTGTATAATGCAGCGCAAACGTGGAGAATTGAGAGAATGAGCCACAAATATCGAGGTATCGCGATCTCCGTTTTGACTGCCCTAGTTGCCGTTTGTGTTATGCACCCGGCGCTTTTTGCTCAGTCGCCAGGTCGGATAAACGCAGAATCGTCACGAGCGCGGCCCATGACGATTCCACTCACGATCAAGATAAATGGATCTGAACCCGAACCTGAGTTGCGCATGGTCGATCTCACCGTCAGTGAAGATGGAGAACCTCAGACAATCCTATCGATCCGCGCTATGGGTACGAATTCGCCAATTACCCTTGCCGTTCTCATACAAGATGACGTTGTTCCGTCGATTGCGAACGAGATCAAACCTTTAGCCTCATTCATCCGAGACTTACCGCGAGGCTCACGCGTAATGGTCGGATACGTGCGCTCAGGAAGTCTTCAGGTGCGCCAAAGATTCACTGTGGACCTTGAGCGGGCGGCGAGCAGTCTACGATCTCCCCTGGGAGTAGCCAGCGCCGCTCCGTATAACCCTTATGTTGAAGTGATTGAAGGCTTGAGAAGGTTTGACGCACAGCCTTCAGGACGGCGCGCGTTGCTTTTGGTATCTGACGGGCTTGATACGTCACGTGGCATTGATTCAAGCTCAGCTACGCAGAGTATTGATCTTCAAAGGGCCATTTCAGAGTCACAACGAAAGGGCATCGCCGTATACTCGTTTTACGCCCCAACGCAGTTGGCCCTAAACAACTCCATTCTTGCCGCAAACGCGCAGAGTTCCTTAAACAGGCTTTCCGACGAAACCGGCGGCCAGGCCTATTTCCAAGGTACTGGTGTGCCGGTTAGTTTCGAACCCTTCCTGAAGAAGTTGATGTCCGCATTGGACCGGCAGGTGGCGCTAACATATCTGTCGACGCACCTCGACAAAGGATTCCATCGTGTGCAAGTTCGATCGTCAACGCCAGGAGTCGACGTCGCTTATCCGACAGGCTATTCACGTAAATAGGGGTGCTACTGAACTGTAGCCGGAAGAAGTGAGCCGCGCCGATCAACGGCTGTGGCCCATCCGTCTGCTAGGTTACCAATCATTCCGTGGAAGTGAATTTCGGATCCCGAGAGGACGAGAAGAACGTCGCCGGCGTGATACCGATCATCGGTGAGTTGAAAACGAATGACAGTTGCCACACCATTTTTCTGTTCAAGAGTTTCGAAGGAAAAGAGGTCTTCATCAACAACGTAGGTCTGCGAATTATTGGCGACTCTTTGCTCGTTTGGCATTAGTGTTGGTTTAGATAAAGGATGGGGCGGCTAGTCGGGCTCGAACCGACGACCTCTTGATCCACAATCAAGGCTCAAGTGTTTGTACTCGCGAGATACCTTAGCAATAGACCATTTAGTTAGCAACTCTGTTGGCTAGACTGAGTGTTGGAGAGTCTTGTCTGGTCTAGTTGGCACACCACTTGGCACACCACGGCGAATTGTTTAAGGCACACACGAGGACGTGTTCACGGTGTTCATGATGTTCACGATGTTCGAGCTGTTCGTACCGCGAACAGTTAGTTATGATGTTTCAGACTCAAGTAAACTCAAGTTCAAGCGTACATCTTTGGTCATGGTTTTGACTGCGGGCGGAAAATCTTGACACCCGACCGGCTCGCTAATAGACTCTCCGCACTTAATTCAGTCTGGCTGCCCTCAACGCTCGCTACATCGGAAGCCTCCCGACGACCGTCAGTGCGGTGACACTTGCCCAACTGCATTTTGCTTAACGAGCAAAGGAGGAATGTATGCCATCTCTAAAAACAGTGCTATTCACCCTATCAACTCTCGTCGCCGTCGGCTTGATTGGCGCCGTCCCCGCAGCGCGGGCAGACACCGTTGAGTTTGGCGAGGTTCCGCTGCCGAACATTTCGCTGGGAGCTGGAACGATTGTCGTGACGGACGCTGGGTTTGTCGGAGCCGGCACGGACATGTTTGGGGTAGTTTCTTCGGTTTCTCCTACGGGGGTCGTGAATTTCATCAACCCGGTTACCAGCCTCACCTTCTTCTCGGTGCAAGTTCTTCAATCGCCGCTGACTGTGACCTACTTCAGTCCGGGTGGCGGCGTGGTGGGCACTTTCTCGTTCTCAGGCGGCGGTCCATTTGATGCCGTCTACCACAGCGGCGCGCTCACGGGGCCACTCATCGGCCAACTCCAGTTCACGGGGGCGGCTCCGGGATTTGTGGGAATCGGCCGGCTCCAATTTACACAAGCCCCCCCGGGCGCTGTACCCGAACCGACGACACTCTTGCTGCTCGGGACAGGGTTGGCGGGAATTGCCAGAGCAGTGCACAGGCGACGCAAGGCACTGTAACCCTTACTAAGGAGTCTAAGTCTCCCCGCTGGCTTTCTCGCGGAGAACGCATGTGACGGATGAAGCCTACAAGAGGATGCCGGCGGGTAACCAAGTAGGCGGGGCTTAAGTTGTGTGAATGTGGAAAACCGCGTGGGTTGTCTTCACCGAAGTGCGTACAGGTGAAACATTCATGCCGCTCGAAGCCGTGCCGAAATCGTGGCGGATTAAGATCCGGCAATGTAACCGTGCGCGCTTCTGGAGGTTCAGGAACGTCTTTGATCATTCGCTCGATTGCTGCGGGTTGCAGTCTCCGTTCGGGCGGGACGATGATCTCCACCTCGATCGGTTCGGCTCCAGAATCGCCCTCAGAATCGTTTTTCGGGACGAGGCAAGGCTCTGAGGTTGGCAGTTGTAGCGGCTTTGATGGAATCACTGCTGCTTCGGCGTCGATCCAATTGCCCTTGTTATCCTGCTTCTCGTAGCGCACCACGATATCCACTGGCCCTTGATCCACTTGCAGCTTGTCAGTGACCCGACCCTCGGTTCGATCCAGAATCTCCCGAGTAGCAATCGAATCCCCCTGGCATGCGCTCTTGTATAACCTGAATGCTACTTCGTCTGACCGTGTGCGAGGTGTGAATTCGGAATTTGGTTTCGTTGCTAACAGTCGTTTCAACGCATCGCTAATCTTCAAACTACTGCGCCCCGGCTTTGAACCACGCGGATTGCCGGATTGGCCCTTGCGCCACGGTTTCAGGTTTTGCGGATTGCCTCGCGGATTGCCTGCCATGTTTCATCCTCGCCTTTCAACGTCCCAACGCATACAATGCCCGGCAATTAGGCGGGCGCTGAATGTGTTCGCCATTAGCGATTGTCGGGGTGAGGACGGTTGACAGCATGAAGGCTGAATGCCTTCCGCCAACCGATATTAGCCCGCTTTCAAAAGGCGGGCTTTCGGTTTTGCACAGTCGCTCCTCTTTCGTTGTGTGTTGTTTCTTTCCGTTTACAACCTCTTGCACACTCTGCACAAATCTTCATAAGGCGACGTGTCCAACGGAGAGTTCAAGATCCCGATACGTCCCACCGCGTGAATTTGAGTAGGAATCGGACCACAGACGGACAGAGCGTTGACTCGGATCGATAGTTGGTATAGAAACGCCACGCCGACAAAATCCCCCGCTCGGTAATCAAGTCAAACCAACAAATCAGATGGAGGTGGTGAGATGAGAGAAATTCTCTTGCTCAGCGTTTTCGCAGGCGTGATTCCGTTACTCATCGTTGGTCAGTCCGACCTGAAAACAAAGACAAAACCGATTGCCTACGCGGCTCAGCAGAGCGGGGCAGCCGAGCAGGAACTGATCCGTCTGGATGGGGAGCTGATGAGCGCCGCCTCCCGTAAGGACACAACGCTGGTTGAACGAACGGCGCTTAAAAACTTTGTTTTCGTCAATCCCGGAGGAGGCGTTGAGGATAAGGCGCAGTTCATGACTGGTGGGCCTAACATTGAATCTATTCAAACATCCAATGTGGTAGTGAGGGTTGAGGGTGATACTGCCGTCTTGACTGGCAGGGCAATGGTCAAGGGGAAGCTCGCCAACGGCAGAGACATAAGTGGGCAGTACACTTATATGCGTGTGTTTGTAAAGCAGGGCGGTCAGTGGCGACTTGCCGCGATGTCAGCTGTTCCCAACGAGATGGGCCAGCCCACGCCCACTTCAACGTCGCAACCAACGCCGAGACCAACGCCTTAGCGTTCAACCAGGTGCCAGCGATTGACTAATACCTTGCTTTGAGTCGAATCCGCGACAATGCGCGTTTGCGTGCGAGGTGAGTACAGTAACCGATGAGGCTGAATGCCTCCGCCAACCGATATAGGCCCGCTTCCAAAAGGCGGGCTTTCGGTTTTATATAGCTCTCTCCTATTCACTTTCTCTTCTTTATTGTTTTTCGACGTCGTCTACGGATCTGATGGGTCGTTTTAATAGGTTCGGAATGCTCGGGAGGCACAATGGCTACTGGGATAGCACTTTCGATTCCGCGATGATCCTTGCGACTGCAGCGATTAGTTCATCGTCAATCACTGGCTTAACGAGGTAGCCCTGCGCGCCAGCATCCCGAGCACGTTTCTTGTCAGACTCATATGCAGCGGCGGAATAGAAAAGAATGGGTGTCTTGGTATCAAACTCTCTGATTCTTTTGCAAAGCCCTTCACCTGAAATATCTGGCATCCAATTATCAATTAAGCAGAGGTCAAACTTTTGGTTTTTTACCAGATCAACGGCCTCCGCCGCATTATCAGTGCAAGTCACTTCGTACCCTGCGAAGGTAAGGGTCAAGGTTAATAGCTCACGGGCATCCGCATCGTCATCGGTACAGAGGATACGACCTTTGGACGAAGCCGCCATGCTCAATGCCTTTCGAGGCTTCTATTTTTTAGGGTTTCTTCGAGACCGTCAAAGGTTGCTTTAGGCGGTCAAACTCTATGATCTCAGCAGGAAATCTGCAAGCAAAATTCCTTTGCCATCCGGCTTGGTTGAACAACTCCGAGACCGGGCGAGTCAAGCAGAATGGTTTGTCGAGACTGGAGTTCGATCAGAACTGGTTTTCTGCTGCGAAACGGGCGGGCCTTTGAACCCTCGCAACGTTACGATCCGAGGTTTGAGACCAGCACTGATTAAAGCCAAACTCCCGTCGGCAATCACTCTCTACTCGCTTCGTCACCCGCATGCCAGCGTGTTGCTCGCGCTTGGCACACATATCAAAGTAGTAAGCGAACGATTAGGACATAGCAGCACTCAGTTAACCTTAGACACTTACAGCCACCTCGCACCGGGCCTTCAGGAAGACGCTACTATTCAGCTTGATCGCGCCCTCTATCCACCTTCAGGCGTTCGCACTGTGAACACCGCGAACACCGTGAACACCGCGAACAACGTTCGCACTGCGAACAGTCGTAAACGAACGAACAGTGCGAACGCTCGTGAACAGGTAGCATGAACACGAACAAAAGAGCCCGCCGGATTCACTCTGGCGGGCATTTTTCTGCCCACTTGGCACACTACTTGGCACACCTAAGCGAACAGAACACGTAAAGCATTAAGAGTTTAAGTTATTTAGTTGTAAGGGATTATGTGTTGGGGCGGCTAGTCGGGCTCGAACCGACGACCTCTTGATCCACAATCAAGCGTTCTAACCTACTGAACTATAGCCGCCATATTGCTTACATTAAATGCCCCCGGCAGGACTCGAACCTGCGGCCCTCTGCTTAGCTTCCAGCATCAAGTTTCCCTGACCACCCGTTTTGGGCTTGCTGGCTGGACTATATCTTGGACATCGCAGTCCCGACCCGTATAGTCTCTGAGGAACCCTCGCTTAATTCCACGTTTGAGGTTTCCTGCGGATTACCCAATCCTCAAGGATTTTTACTCCGACTCACGGAGTACCTGAGGCTCTCAGGGCGTCCCCGCATATGGGGTCGTACGCTTAGTGAGTTCAATGTCACTTTCCCACTAAGGCTCCAACAAGGCAGATGCTCTATCCGCTGAGCTACAGGGGCACATTTTCGGTGATGGTAGCATGCAAACCATCCAGAACGATCACCGAGTAATTTCGAAGTCAGCCAATCATTTCAAATTTAAAGAGATCGCCCCGATGCGGGACGATCTCTTAAGTAAAGTTACAAAGCTATCTATGCTGCTCGCGGATGTTCAGTGGTTTCCGCAAACACACGCCGACCATTCAGAGCGTCATCAATGATTTCTCTTACTGCAGACGTATCTGGGTTGACGTCCATGCGGTCACAAGCGCGCAAGTGTCGAATGATGCCTTCGGTGGCGATTTCGAGCGCAACTCCGGTTAACTTCGAATACCGGCGCGCTTGAATATGATCGATTCTCAAAATGCGCTCGTCCAACGGTAAATGTCTGTCAAAAGTCACGATTGCCTAATTCCCTCCAGCCCAATAATCAGTGTTTTAGTTTCAAACTATAGATGCTCCGTTCGACCCCGAGGATGCAGAATTCTTGCGTCTACTATCGCTTTTTACTGTCCCTGAGCAGTCTTCCGACCGCACAGTTGCGATCAGCTTCATTTTTTGGGGACTGCGGAACAGCAGAGTATACCTAACTGATACTTAGAAATCTAGATTTTCTTTTGTTATTTAACTTTGTCGGGACGGAAGGAGTCTCGGCCAACGGTTTGGCTCGAAAAAAGGGAAGCGCCGCTCCAAGCTCACCGATTTGAACCTGGTAGCGGCGCTCGAGAACTCGACTTTAATGGCCTACCTTCTTGGTAACACTGTATCTTTCATCGCTTTTCCTACGCGGAATTTGAGGGTGGTCTTGGCGGGAATCTGTATGGTCTCACCTGTCGCAGGATTCCGACCCTCGCGAGCTTTTCGTTCCGATTTTACTAATTTGCCGAATCCGGGCAACACGAATTCGCCATTGCTCCTAACCTCACGGGTGGCCAAACTTGAGAGCTCCTCGAAGAACTCCTTAATCTGAGCCCTTTTCATGCCCGTCTTGTCAGCAAAGTGATTGATTACGTCGGATTGAGTCATGCGCTTCTTGCCTGTCGCGGTCGCCATGGTCTGGTGTGCCACCTCCAATAAAACTTAAGAATTTTTAAAACCGTGCGAAACTCTATATCACAGTCAAGCTGCAAAGTCTCCAACAATTCAAGGTTTTCTGGCGGTTTTTATCGAAATTATCCGTATGAAGGACAGTTCACCACCTGAATTGCAGTCCTGCTGCAAGCTAGGAGTCTTCGCGTAGAGCTTTAACTGGGAAAAAGGGTTCGATGATGGTCGGGGCGAGAGGATTCGAACCTCCGACCTCTCGGTCCCAAACCGAGCGCAC
Organism: Acidobacteriota bacterium; assembly: GCA_046726395.1. Lineage (GTDB taxonomy): Bacteria > Acidobacteriota > Blastocatellia > Pyrinomonadales > Pyrinomonadaceae > PSRF01. Next base: position 9,696 of record JBKPAL010000014.1, on the reverse strand, counting down.
TACCAGGCTGTGCTACGCCCCGAAAATCTAATAGAAAAGACCTAAAGCAAGCGATGCATTCTAAAGTCGGCCATCTGATCGGTCAAGCAGGCCTTTTTTATCGCTTGTCGACAGAAGACAAGAACTTTCGAACCTGTTCTAGTGCCTTACCGCGATGACTTATTTTGTTCTTAATGTCGGCCGGCAACTCTGCAAATGTCTGCACATATCCATCAGGTGTGAAGATCGGATCGTAGCCAAATCCGTTGTGACCGCGCGGTGCCGTCGCTAATTGTCCTTCACAACTGCCTTCAAAAAAGCGCGTGTATTGCGGTCCTGAGATTACTGTGACGCAGACAAATCTCGCGCGACGATCCTCAACATCATGCAAGGTTGCGAGCAGCAAATTGACCCTCTCTTCGTCTGATAGGTTTGGTCCGCCGAATCTCGCGGATTGCACTCCAGGCTGACCCGCCAGCGCCGCAACCTCGAGACCCGAATCGTCTGCAAGGGTTTGAAGGCTCGATCGTCGCGCGTATACCATGGCCTTCAATAATGCGTTCTCTCTATAGGTTGTACCGGTTTCCTCGACTACTAAGAGTTCGGGGAACTCTGACAGATTGCGCAGTTGAATGGGAAGATCCTCAAGAACCTGCTGAATCTCCCTTATCTTCCCTCGATTGAAGGTGCCAACAAGAAGTTCTTTACACAATGCGGTCATAAACTAAATGCGAAACACAATGGTTCAACGACCCTCCGGAAAGATGAGCATTGCCAAAGTGCTGAATTGTCCGAACGCTGAACGAGTCCTGCGCTCGAAACCTTCATTGACGAGAGTTGTTTCTGTAATTGAGTAAGACGGTTTAATTGATGCTGTCAATTGTTCTACTGCCGACGGGTCTACTGCAGCACTCGACGAGGCCCGCACAACCGCCATTAGAAATCCGCGAATTCTTTCTCGATCGTCTGTGTATGTAACTATCACAGAACGTGAGTTCGAGAGTTGGAGCGTGTGATTTTGGTCCATGGTCTTGGTCGGTGACTTCGCCAAATTCTCGGCACAGATCCGCACATCAAAAGATGGCCCGACTAAAAAATAATCCTGATAGAAGACAGCGCTAGTCTCGTCATCGTCGCCTTCAAGAACCTCCGTGCCATCTTGTTGGTTCATTTTAGTCTTTTCGCGGAAGTGTTCAGAGAGCATCTTGCGAAGCGCAGCCCGGTCGCGCACCTTTGCAAGGAGCACAGATCGCTCGGATGTCGACGACAAACGTACGGTTATTAGCGGTGGGCCAACCAAGGGTAGAAACCGTTCTGGGTCCTCAATTAGATTGTTACGAAATGCTGACTTGGACAAGGAGCGAAAGAGAACCGCCGATAACGCATCGAGCTGGGCGAGTACGGCGCCTTGAACTTCCATCCACGTCTCTAATGACGATTGAAATCTGTAAATGGTAGTGGAGTAATTTCCGTCCAACACTCGCTTGAAGGGTTCACCGTCGATGGGCGCAGCGTGAAAGTGTGGCTGAAGCCGGTTGATTACTGCGGGTTGTAAACTGAACAAATAACGATCTTCAATGAGACCGTTTGACAGAGAAGCACTCCAGCCAACGCTTCCTAACAATTTCACTGATGCGGTCGTCACAATTCTTTCGACGTTCACGCCATTCGGTTCTCTGCCCAGTAATAAGGGCACAGCAAAGCCAGCGAGCTTTGCCGCATTACCTGATGACACGTATCCAAACGCCAGCGCCTGACTCGAGTTTAATCTTCGACGCATCAACTGCAACTGCGCATCACCGATTAGACTTGACCTTTGACCACGCCGGACCATGAGGCATGTTGCAACTGCAAGCTCTGTATTTCCTACTATGATCAGTGTGTCGTCTATCGTGGCGATAATCTGACGTGAACCGGTAGCATCACGCCAAGCGAGGAACTCCATTCCGTTAGCCGAACTTCTACTGAAAGACGGAGTACCGTAGATAGATCGCGCAACGTCGGAAAGTGCTGATTCAGCGGCCGGTCTAATTCGCCAGCTTGCGGTATGAGTCTCGATCAGAATTGCAGCGTCCGGTTTAACTTTGAGAGTCACACCTTCCTCACTTGTACCGAGGTTCAGCATTACGAGTGCGACCTGTGCTCGTGATGCTACCACTGAGGTTGTGGGACCAATGCCAGTCCAGCGGATCAAACGAGTGACCCATGGGCGATCCCACCTATGTTCCAACTTGAGTAGGGGTGCAAACAATCGCCAGGTATCAGTACTGGTAATGGCGTTCGCAGTTCCGATGATGTCGTTCGCTTCGAGATAGGCGAGCGAGTCAGCTGGAGCATACTGAGCGAGATCTGTTTGGGTTGGGTGATTCCACCAAATCCAAGCGACTGCGACGAAGACAACGAGCACAATCGCTGCTATCAGTCGACGCAGCCAGTTCATTTCGCGCATCCTAGCGGTAACTAACAAGCCGAAGCAAGGCAACGAAGTTTTATGAAGATTCGGTGAAGCTAACACAAAGGCGAATGGAAATTGATGGTCATCCGCGCGTGTGGTACTTTGAACTCTCTAGGAAGCAGTCTTGAAAGCGAGACGAAGGAGTCAATGCTGAACTGCCATGGTCTACCGCAAGTTGACCGCCCAGCCGGAAGCCGAAGCCGACTTCGACAGTTTCTTAAGAGAATTAAAGCGAGACATTACGGCTGGCGTACGTGATCCTAATGAGATCGTACGAGACGCCTTGTACGGCTTGTATTTCGGATCCAACTTACCAGGTCCTTTGGCGAAGACAGGCTCAGTCGATCTCTCGTCACTGAAACCGTCCGCTCGCGCGCTTGTCCATTCCTTTGATCCCCGCAACATCACGACGGAGCCGGAGTACTACAGTGACATCGACCCAAAGCTCTACAACGAACGCAAGCCGTTCATCTGGTTGTGGCAGATGTTCGACCGTTCGCCACTGGGTCAGAATGCATTGTTGGGTCATGAGCTGCGCCGGCTACTAGCTCCGTTGATCTTTCGAAAGGTTGGTGCAAACTTCAAGTGTTGGCACTCCGTCGAATGGTCCTTTGGCTACAATCTCTCATTCGGCGATAACGTAGTCATTCATCGATACGTCCTTTTGGATGACCGCGGCGGTATTGAAATTGGAAACAAGGTTTCGATTTCGGATTACGCGAACATCTACTCTCACAGTCACGACATTGATGACGTCGAAAAGGTGTCAACTCCTGTTACGCGGATTGGAAACTCGGTACGTATCACCTACCACGCGACTGTGTTGGCAGGAGTTCAGATCGGAGACCACGCGATGATTGGCAGTGGAGCAGTGGTAACGAAAGACGTGGCGCCATATCACATTGCATTAGGAATTCCCGCCAAAACAGTAAAAGTAAAGTCGCCGACAAGCTAGATTCAGCTCGCAACCGTTCCATCCTCCTCCCAATCGGAAAAATTTCTGGACCAAGCTCAGTAAGGTTCCAAAAACGCCGCTTAAATGTCGCCAAACCCGCCAATTACTTGCGTTTAACTTCGCAAAATAGCGATTGACAACGTTTATTCCCGTGCGTTACTCTGCATTTCGACGATGCACGCGCATGCTTCGTCTTGGTGCTCGCCTTTAATCCTTCTGCAGCCGTCGCAGTTCCAGGTTCCACCAAAATCTAGGTAGATTGTTGCGCCAGAATTTGTCCCACCTCATCAACAGCCGCTCGTTTATCGCCGTTACCGTCCGAGGATAGCTACCGTTGAACACCGAACGCCGGGCAAGTCGGCCCAAGATCGTTAAGGCTCGAGCGTCAAGAGCCCGCAAGGTTCGAGCTCGATTACGACGTCTTAATCGGATGCGACCCACGCTTTCCAGGAATAAATAGACCATGTTCAAGAACAACAAGAAGAACGTTGTCGGACTCGACATTGGATCAAGTTCCGTAAAGGCAGTCGAGTTGGCAAGAAAAGGAAACCGGCTCTCGCTTGCGAGTCTCGGTTTTGAAAATCTTCAGCCAGATACGATCGTCGATGGACAGATCATGGAGCTGAACAGTGTGTCCAACGTGATCGCCAGCATTTTTCAAGAAAATCAGATCAAGACAACGCGCGTGGCAGCGGGAGTGAGCGGACACTCGGTGATCGTAAAAAATATTGTGCTGCCTCAAATGAGTGAAGAGGAGCTTCAAGAGTCGTTCAGCTGGCATGCTGAAGAACACATTCCGTTCGCTATCACGGAAGTCAATCTTGACTATCACGTAACTGGTAATTCATCTGACGCGCTTCAGGTTCTTTTGGCGGCGTGCAAGAGCGACAAGATCGCTAATGTGAAGCAAGCGATTCAGCTTGCTGGCAAACAACCTGTTGTCGTCGACATAGATGCGTTCGCACTTCAGAACTGCTACGAGATCAACTACGACCCACGACCCGGCGAGATTGTTGCGCTGCTAAACATCGGCGCTTCGACCTTGAATATCAACATTCTAAACGGCACGCGATCCGTGTTTACACGCGACGCTTCAGTAGGAGGAAGCCAATACACCAGCTTGCTTCAACGCGAGCTTGGTCTGACGTTCGACCAAGCTGAAGCGGTGAAGCGAGGCTACCCACTTCCCGAAGGCATCGAAGCTCGACCTATTCAACCGATCATTGAAACTGTCTCAGACAGCTTAGCTCTCGAGATTCGCAAGACCATGGACTTCTATCGCGCCACCGCTGAAGGGGAAACCACAATTCAAAAGATTTTGATTGCTGGCGGCGGATCAAAACTACCTGGCTTGTCCCAGTATCTCTCCAGGCGGTTTGAAGTACCGGTGGAAATCTTCGATGCATTTCGCCAGATCTACGTAGATGAGAAGAGGTTTGATCCTGATTACATCCGCGAGATTGTTCCCGATATGGCAATCGCAGTTGGCCTCGCGTTGAGAGGAGTTGACGCGGCATGATCAAAATCAATCTGCTTGAATCAGTAACTGATCGTCCGACCGGCGTCGCCATGGTGGAAGACAAGGTGGCGAACCCGCGTATGCAGACGTTGTTACTGAGCCTCACGGTTTTCGGACTACTCGCCGCTGGTGCTGGCTATGACTTCGTTAGTTCGAGATCCTCTCACGCAGCCGCGGAACGTGAACTGGAGAATCAGAAACGCATCAATCAGCAAATGCTCGCAGTAAATACAGAACAGGCAGAGATCGAGCGCAAGACAAAAGACATTCAGGGTCGAATTGATGCGATCACGAAACTTCGCAACTCTCAACAGGGACCGAGTACAGTGCTTCGTGAGATCAAGGAACGCTTTGACAACGTTCCTGGCTTGTACCTCAAGAGTATTGAACAGAGGGAAAATGAGTTAACGATCAAGGGCGAATCACCGAGCGAGACTGCAGTAACACGTTTCGGTCAGAGCCTGGAGTTCTCATCTGGTCTATTCACAAACTTCAATATTGAAACACAGCGAGAAGTGGTGTCGGGTCAAGCCCCGAGTGTCGCTGACGGTGTGAATATACCCGCCGGTGAAATGATCAGTTTCACTTTAAAGTGCACGTATGTACCAAGCAAACCCGAACCACAGGCGCCTGCCCCTGCGGGTTCCAACCAAGTTGCGATGAAGAAGTAAGTTGACTCTCAACAGCCCGACCAATCGGGAAAGTCGAAGGAAATAGAATGGGAAAGCTTCAATCAATGGCCTGGTACTGGCGACTGACACTGTTATTGATCGTTGCCGGTTTCTCCTATGCGGGTTTTTGGTATTTCGTGACGAAAGGTACCCGTCAGGAAACTGAGGCTTTGAACAAAGACATCGCAGTGTTGTTACAAAAGAACGCTCAGGCACAAGTTGCGTCCCAGAGACTCAATGAATTCAAAGCTGTCCTCAAGGCGAGACAGGAAGAGTATGACGAATTGAAGGCGCTCCTGCCGGAACAACGAGAAATCACCATGGTGTTGCAGGGTGTGCAAGAGAGGGCTCACGGGAATGGATTAGTACTGAGGAGATTCACGCCGAAGGAAGAGGTGCTGCAGGACAATTACAGCGGCAAGAAGATTGACGTGAATGTCACCAGCTCGTTTGCTTCGTTAAGAGCTTTCTTCGAGCAACTGGCCCACTACCAACGAATCGTTTCGATCACGAACTTTGAGTTGAAGCAAATGGACAACCAGTCTAGCCACACAGTCGACGCCAGGTTCGATCTAACTGCTTACTACGTGTCAGCTGAGAAACTGCAAAAGCAAGCTACTCCGCCAGCGCCGGCAGCTGCCACGGCCCCGCCTGCTCAGCCAGCAAAGTAGAAAGAGTAGCGACGATGTCAACAGAGATTAAAACTATGAAGCGCTACACGAGACACATTGGTCGTACATGCGCCAACCTACTAATCGGTTCTGCTTTACTTGTCGGATGCGGCGTCGTCAGTGCTCAGCAGGACCAAAAGCCCAGCAGTGTCAATAATCGTTCCAATGCACCAGGACGCGATCCTTTCCGCAAGTACGAATCACCACGAGTCGTACTTAAGAAAGGCAACATGGTGGCGCCACCTTCAATCGAAGTGCGCATATCGCAGTATCGTGCCCAGAAGCAGGCAGCTATGAACGCTCGAGTGGCTGCGCCCAAGCCAACGACAGCGGTCCTTTTATCAGAGGTCCAGGTGGTCGGCATTTCTCGAACTCCCCGGGGCTATGCGGCCATCGTTGAAGCAACACCGATAAAGATGTCTTTTGTGATTTATCCAGGGGAGAAGTTTTACGACGGTCAACTAGTAGCCATTGACGATAATCGACTTGTTTTTCGTCGTGAGATGGTTTTCACGGACGGAAGACGTGAACGCTCAGTAGAGCTAAAGCCTTTGCGACAGCCCAGTACGGTCGACACTTTCGCGGCGGCTAAGTCGTCTCCAACCACGACAGCGGCGGAACCAGAACGGGTTGGCGCAAAGCCCGTCTCTGAAAAGCCATAAACCTTTGGGCCACTTCCGGCCCTTATTTCCAACAAGCCATCCTTGCGTGAATCTTAAACGACTGGATGCGCACCTTTGACAATTAACCGGCAAGTAACCGCGTCGTGCGGCGCGCGCTTTAGTAGCTGATGCAAACAAGCGTAGCGCGTGGCGGTGGTTATCCGGCAAAACCCCCTAAGGAGCGAACAATGCGTTATCAGCCTCGACTTTACACAGCGATAAGAAGGACTGCGCTCGTCCTACTTGTGCTGTGCCTGGCCGGCGTAGGTGTATTAGCTGGGCCAACGAATGTAGTTAGTCCGCAAAATCCGGCCAGCCAGCCGGACCAAAAGCCCGCGCCGAGATCTGGAACAGCGGCGTCAGCCGGTGCGCAAAGTGATCAGGGAAGGCTTTATGGACAACCTGGATTCGTGGGCGAGCCGATAAACCTCAACGTCGTCAACGCTGACATTCGCGACATTCTGAACTACATCACGGAACAGTATGGCGTTAACTTCGTGATTGATTCTTCAGTGGGTGCGGTAGCCGTCACGGTAAACGTCCAGGATGTTCCCTGGAACGTCGCGCTCGATGCGGTGCTGAAAGCTAACCGGCTCGCCATAGACACTACTGGCAACATACTCCGTGTCGCGACTGTTGAGGTACTAGCAAGAGAGGCTGATACTCAAAAGGTTATAAACGATTCGCGCCTCGATGCCTCACCACTTGTTACGGAATTCATCCGTCTTAACTATGCACGCGCGTCTGGAACGTTGGCTCAAGCTGCCGGGTCTACAGGCGCGTTTTCTGGTGGCTCAACTAACTTGAGTTTTAGCGGTGGTGCCGGCGGCGATGCTACAGGCGGCAGTGGCGATCAAGGTCTGCTTCCAATCATCTCGCGCAGACTCTCGCGTCGTGGTTCGATTGAAGTGGACGGACGAAGTAACACGCTCATCATCACTGATGTAAAAGACAACATCGAAGCGATCAGGCAGTTGGTTGCGATTCTGGACCAACCGGAACCTCAGGTCGAGATCGAAACTCGAATTGTTATTGCACAACGCAATTTCAGTCGAGACCTTGGAGCTCAATTATCTGCCGGTGTAATTAATCTTGGTAACGCAGGACTCGGCAACATTTCATCTCTTCCCGCAACAAGTACGAGTGGAGGATCCGGGGGCTCTGGTAGTGGTTCGGGTGGATCGGGTGGCGGATCAGGCAGCGGATCAGGAGGTTCTGGCAACGGCCTGACTAGCGGTCCCAATCCATTTGGCGTGTTCGGAGGCTTAGCTGGTACTAATCAGCCAATAAACAGTTTAGGCGCGGCAGCAGCCAGCACAATAATCGGTTTGACTACTGGTCTTTTTGGAACAGCACAAATCAGCGCACTTATCTCGATGGCAGAGTCACGAGGTCAGGCGAAAACCGTTGCTACGCCGCGAGTCACGGCGCTGAATAATCGACCTGCTCAGATCGAAAGCGGTTCTCAGATTCCCGTACAGACAACCCAAGCAGCGAGCGGAACCGCCGTGGTGACCACCACGTTCGTCTCTGTTCCGCTGCGTCTATCCATCACTCCTCAGATTACTGACGTTGGAACAGTGGTTCTTCGCGTAACCATCGAGAACAACACTATCAACACGGGTATCGCCGTCGGCGGTGTTCCCGGAATCGATACACAGCGCATGCAATCTGAAGTGCTTGTTCCAGATGGTGGCACGACCGTTATGGGTGGCGTTCTCGCTGATCAAGAAGGTGAGACACGAACGCGCACGCCTGGATTGGCTTCGATTCCCGTGGTGGGCAATCTCTTCAAACGAAAACTAACCACGAGATTTAATAGCGAGATCCTGTTCTTCATCACGCCGCACATTTATCGTCCTGACTATCAAGGGCGACCCACTGCCGGTGCGGCCAGCACTGGACCACGATCGATTACGATTCCACAACCAGTTCCGTTGGGTAACCCGCCCAGCAATACGCCCACACCGACCCAGTTGCTGCAGGATGAGCGGCAAGTAAATCCCGCCGCCGACTCACAACGACTTCTAAGCGCTCCGTCTCCAAGTGTGCTGCCGGCGCAATCTAATACGACTGCTCGGCCTGGTAGCTTGAGTGGACAGCGACCATAGTGGGAGGTTTGCCAATGTTCAAAAAAATGCTTGAAACCATTGTTCAGCGTACCGAGGGAAGCCTTGGTGCGCTGATCATGGGTACCGACGGCATCGCTGTCGAAAAAGTAATGAGCGAAGCAGGCGCAGATGCGAATTTGGATGTCGCGGCTGCGGAGTTCACGTCATTAGTTCGAAATGCACAGCGCTCAGGAAATGACACCGGTCTAGGAAACCTTCGCGAGCTTGTTGTCTCGCTTGATAATTCTGTTCTTGCAGTGCGCGTATTGAGTCGAGACTACTTCGTGGTTTTAGCGATAAGTCCGCAGGGCAATCTCGGAAGGGGTCGGTACGAGCTGCGTAAAGCCGAAATGATCCTGGCCGGTGAATTTGCTGTTTAGTTTTTCAGATAAACGAGTACCTCAGTGACAACTATGCGAATACCTCATTCAGTGATGAGGTTGATCCTACTAGTCAGTGTCCTCACGCTGGCTTTTAGTGTTTCTAACGCCGCCACGCTCTCCGGAAAAGTTGTTAAGGTAGACGAGGGCGATCTGCTTACGGTCATCAACCTTAATCGACCAATCAAAATTCGACTGTTGGGCGTGGATGCGCCTGACACGAACCAGCCCTTCTCCGATGTCGCGAGAGAGCACCTGGCCCAACTAGTCCTAAATAAGTTTGTGGTGGTCCA
>JBKPAL010000013.1:0-28201 GCA_046726395.1 Acidobacteriota bacterium | reverse complement strand
CAGCACTGGGTGAATAAGAAACCTGTCGGTTCTCAATGACAAAGCTGTTTCCGTCATAGAGCGCCTGAAACGGAAGGTAGTGCAAGCTTCGATGAGGGACGACTACGAGATCGCGCGAATCGATAATTGTTTCAAGAGGTTTCAGCAATGTCGCATACAGCGAATTCAAATGCTTGCATACTCGCTCCGTCAGCAATGGCAATCGATCCCGCAGTGATTGTGAACCATACCGCAGCGTGTCTATCTGAAAGCGGAATTGGGCGATTCTCGCAGTCAGCTCAGCGTCACTGGCAAGATCTTTCACGACCTCTACGCTTTCACTGGTTACAACGAACGCCAGTACCCGATCGTCGAGTGCCGCATACTCGATGAGCGCGCGAGTTTCTCCGAGTTGAGCTTGAAGTTTAGATAGGTCGAGCTGCTTGCTGCTGTCAGCGGTACCCTTCCGGCGATGTTGTAATTGCCGCGATAGTTCAAGACTGCGAGTTTCCCGGAGACGAATCTCACGACTCAGTCTTTCTGTTTCGTCCGCTGTGTCCTGTTGATTAATTTGATTGTAGAAATAGTTCAGCTGGTAACGCAGTTCCTCGAGCTCGCTCAAGACTTTGCTTTCAAACTCATCTTTTGCCGCAACATCAATCGAAACAGATCCACTAACTGAATCAACCAGTCCGCGGGATCGCGCGCGCTCAAGGTATTCCAATGCTTCGACGACGCGCTCGTTCTCGTCTTGCAAACTAAGTCGAACCAATTGCGTGTAGGGAACAAGCTTGTCCGAGAAAAAGGCGGTGCGAAACTCTTCGGCAGGCAGTGGCGCTCGCAGCTCTTCAATAATTCCCACGGCTCTTCTGAAATAGTCTTCAGCCAGTTTCCGCCGCTCGGCGTCAGAAGCCAGTAGACCCAAAGACGTGAGGCACCGTCCAGCGATATCCGGCTGCATCCCAGTGTCTGCGTGATTCAGCGTTCTCAACAACAGATCTTCCGCTTCCGCGGTTTTGCCTTGTGCTCTAGCAGCTTCACCATTTAGCCAATGAGCAAACATCACTCGTCGTGGAGCGCCAGCGCTAGTGAGCACTGGCTCAGCCTCAGCAATGACAGCACGAGCCGCGTTATAGTCTCCTCGATGATAATAAACGTGTGCCTCGATCAATTGGACCATCGCCACACCGAGGTCGTTTCCTTCCGCTGTATAAAGCTCTCGTGCTCTGGCGAGGCACCCTTCGGCACTTGCTGTCTGTTCGAGCATCAGTGCTGCCCGTCCCTCATGAGCAAGGGCTCGAGCTGCTTCGGCTCGCATTCCTAATCGACGAAATTCTTGTGTGACTCGCTCATAGATCTCTTTGGCTTCAAGCGCGAGATTCAGTTCCAAGTACGCATCGGCAATCTCTTGTTCGGTCATTGCCGAAAGGTGTGGCAAGTCAGCTTGCACATACTTTCGTCGCGAACGTTCAAGGTAATCTAGCGCTCGGTCATACTGGCCCTTGTATAGCGCCAACATTCCTATACTGGATTCAATCTCTGCCTGCGTTGTGATTAACCCGACGTTCTCGGCTCGCTGTAGCGCGCTCTGATACAAGGCCTCTGCATCGCTGATTTTGTGTTGCTGAGATAGCGTGAGAGCGAGACTGTTTTCCAACTTCGTAATTTGGACCGTATCGTCTGCGGCGAGGAAGCGCTGAAGTGCTGATCGCTGAAGAGTTTCAGCTTCCTGGTATTGATCCCGACGAAAATAGATATTGCCGATGTTGTGCTCGATCTTTCCGACAGCTACAAAGTCTTGGTCAGCGAGAAACTGTTCACGTGCCCGAAACCCACATTCGATTGCTTCGTCATAACGACCAAGCATTGCAAGTGCAACGAGCTTGCTAACCTGAGTTGCAGCAGCTGTGTGAGGCAAATTCAGATTCAGAAAACGGTCGTGCGACGCGTCCAACTCAACCACGGCTCGGTCCATGTCTCCGTCAACAAGCGCTTTTAAGCCGGCAGTCCAGGAACGCAAGGCAAGTATTTCAGGATGATTGTTTTTTAGAGAGAGAGAATCGAGGGCGGCTGCTGCATTAAGAGCCTGCGCAGGGTGAGTACTCCAGCCATCCAGACAGATATCTTTGAGCTTATAACCGAGCTGTACATCGGCGAGATGAGAATGCTCGGCTAGCAATGCTTCACGTCGGGCATTGCTCGCGTCGACCAGAAGCGTCGCAAGCTCGTCGTGATGCATGATCGCTTCAGATATTAGGACTTGATTTCAAGACGAGGGACTTCCACTTCAACATCGCTTAATCGCACAAGGAGCCGATAGTTTCCGGCAGTCACTGCGGGAATTGTGAATTCACAAGTCTCGTTCAGGGCAACTTCGGTCAAACCACCTGGCCCATCAACTTCAACGCGGCCGCCTACACAATCTTCCCTGAGCACCTGACCTGCAATTACCCAGTTGTTATCCTGCCGCGTAATTCGAAGGTCGATATCGTTGTCTTCGGCGGAATAGAGTAACTGCCGTGACGCCGATTGTCCCGAACGTACACCAAACGCCGGCGCGACGTTTAAGCTATCGAATGACAAGGTAGCTATGATCTTGCGAATCAGCGAAGGTTCTTTGGCACTGCCGCCGCGAAACATGTTCAATACATTGAATAGCGCATCGCGAGGTGCATCTTCCGCCTTGTCACCTCTCATCAGCGACAGCACTTCTTGTATCCGAGCAAGATCAGCCGCGCATTTTGAACAAGTAGACAAGTGAGCTTCGCAGGACTCCAACTCACCTTGGTGTAAGCGCTGTTCGGCCATGTCAGTCAATCTTTCGAAGGGGATGTGTGTAAGTGAATCAGTCATCTGACGCTTCTGGGCCTCTGCCCGACTGAACAGTTCGCTGTTGCTTCAAAAAAATACAGCGGACATCATCTTTCCAATAGCCGCAACATTTTTTGCAAACACCGGGCACGTGTGGGACCGATGCTACCTTCAGAGGTACCCCACATTTTAGCTATCTCACCGTACGAGGGCGGCTCGTCCTCATAGAACAACATCGTCAGAAGCTTACGGCAACGATCGTCCAAACTGGCCAGGGCCACGCGAATCTGGTGTTGCTCCTCAAGTTCGACCAAAACCTCGTCGGCCAGAGCGGCGTCATCCGGAATTGCAACCAGATCATTAGCCGACTTCTCATTATCGACGCCCACCTTTTGCCACGTACGGTCTTTGTGTAAGACGCGAAAAGTCTTACGTCTTGCCGTGGTCACCAACCACGCGTGCAGCCTTTCCGGTTCCTCAATGTCATTCATTCGTTGAAAGAGCGTAGTAAAAACTTCCTGGAAGACTTCCGCTGACTGATCTTCATCGAGACCCGCGCGTCTCGGAATTGCGTAGATGAGTCGCTGATAGCGATTTACCAACGCCTCCCACGCTGCTTCATCCCCGCCGCGGCAAGCTAATAGTAAGTGCTTATCAGTACGTCGATCTTCCATTTAGCGGTTTGTGGTGGTTTTACGAGGTTTTAGAATAGGTGGCGGGATTTCTATTTGTCTAGCCGAGCTGATGTCGAAAAGCTCAGCCCTGTGTAGTGCACCTGTACTCTCGAAGAATTTCAGCTGGTACCTGCACCAACTCTTCTAAAGACCTTGTCTCAACAGTGGATGGGTAGTTCCCCTTCGGCTTTGCCGTCTGGTGTGAGGCGCGGGCTTCGCCCCGCCGTTAGTGTTCATTGTGATCGGGGCTATGCCCCTGGTGCGGGCTTTGCCCCACGGCGTTCGAATTACAAAGTTCCTAGCAGATGGGGCATTTGCAGTTTTCAGATCGAGAAGGGCAAAGCCCGCACCAGGGGCATCGCCCGAAGCAACCGCCATAGATCCGGCGGGGCAAAGCCCACGCCTCACACCGGGCGGCAAGCCGAGATAGATCACCCAGTGGACCTTGAGGCAAAGCCCTCCCTAACTGGCTCAGTATTTCTACGCGGGATGGAGGCACTGTGTTAATGGCTGAGGCAACAAGCTTCAGCTACTGTTCCGTTCCAGCAGGGCGGATGAGCACACGGGCAAGAAGGGGAACAGTCGAGTTCGCGGTTGAGCAGGGATACAAGGAGTATGTGCTTAACTGCGGCTCAGGTGTTCCCCTCCTGCTTTTCTCCTCGTTCAAACCAAGTTCGGTTCCTCGCTAATAAATCTTTGAACGTATTTACCTTGGAGGATTCTGCACTGTAGCAGAGGACAACGCTTTAGTGGTCCATTTATAGCAATCAAATAGCCAAGAGCAGAATAAGGACCTTCATGTCAAAACACTTAAAGATGCAAATCGGCCGGTATGTTGCCGTCGCTACTCTCGCAGCCGTCGGTTTTATGGCAGGTGCCGGCGCATCCGGCATTTCGCTAATCGACGGATCGAACGTCGCTGCTAAATCATCCGTTATTAACTCACTCGCTCCGCAAGGAACACCTACGCCATCACCGAACGATGATCATTGCCGCATAAGCCTTGAGAGCTCTAACTTCCGTATCAACGAAGCTGAAGGTCAACTGAATATTGGTGTCACGCGCATATGTGATCGCTTGCGTGAATCAAAAGTGGATTTCTTTACTCAGGGGCGAACTGCAAGTGCGGGCGCCGACTTTGTTGCCACCGGCGGAAGGATTGAATTCGCCGATGGAGAAACGAATAAGATCATCACGCTTCGAACGATCGATGACGACATTGGTGAGATTAATGAAACATTCAATCTGTTCCTGACTGATCCGGGTGGAAGTGCAACATTAGTGAATCCATCTTCAGCGCTAATTACGATTGTCGATAACGACGGCGGAGCCCCAAGCCCAGGTCCTTCGCCTATTCCAACGCCGTCACCAGCACCATCGCCATCACCGACGCCTTCTCCGTCTCCGGATATCGAACATTGTCAAATTAGCCTGAGCGCACCGAGCTACTCGGTCAACGAAAATTCCGGACGGCTTCTCGTGACGGTTAATCGAAGCTGCGATCGCGAGAGGGAATCCAAAGTGGACTTCTTCACGCGTAACGGTACGGCCTCGGATAGATCCGATTTTACTTTCGCCTCCGGCCGGCTGTTCTTCGGAAACGGCGAGACGAGCAAAACAATTCTTCTTCTAATCACAGACGATGTTGCTGTCGAGTCAAATGAGACCTTCACTCTGGTCCTTACGGATCCAGGTGGTAGCGCCTCCCTCAGGACTCCCAGCACCGCGGTGATCACTATTCACGAAGACGACATCGGATCGCCGATTAGCAATCCGATTGAACAGCCACAGTTCTTTGTGCGACAGCACTACGCGGATTTTCTGAATCGCGAACCCGATAGTGGTGGTCTCGGTTATTGGAGTGGCCGCATCAGCGAATGTGGACCTAATGAAGATTGCATTCGTGATCGACGAATAGCAGTGTCAGCAGCATTCTTTATTGAAGCCGAGTTTCAAGAGACTGGGAACTACGTATATCGACTATATAAGTCTTCGTTGGGCCGTCGTCCTGGCTATGGTGAATTCATGCCTGATAGAGGCCAACTTGTTGAAGGACCAGACCTGCTTAGCAACAAGATCCGCCTCTCGGACGAATGGGTACAACGCCCTGAGTTCCTTGAGCGCTACCCGACTTTGCTGAGTGCATTTGAATACGTCAACAGATTGATGGACACCGCCGGACTGTTCCCTTACGCGTCTGAACGTCAGCGACTCGTAAACGAGATGCTCAGCGGCAAAACTCGCGCGCAAGTCTTACGAGACGTGGTCGAATTTACGGAATTCAGACAGCGCGAATACAACAACGCGTTTGTTCTGATGCAGTACTTCGGCTACCTGAGGCGAGATCCGGACCAGGGTGGTTATGACTTCTGGCTCAACGTTCTGAACAATCGTGCGCCTGATAACTATCGTTCAATGGTGTGTGCGTTCTTGACGTCGGCAGAGATGCAGAGTCGGTTTAGTCCGTTGCGCACGCGCACGGATGCTGAATGCGGTCGGTAAGGCGCGCATTCGAAACGTCGCGAGCGGGGAGTCGCGGCGCGAGGCTGGCCTGATCTCGTTTTCCTCCAGGTGATGAGCTTCGGGCCAGCTTCTTCTTTTTATGCTTGGTCGAGTTTTACAATTGGGCGAGTTGCGATAAATAAATCAAGATTGGGAAGCGCAGTTGGGAAGGGGGCAATAGAAATTTTAAATTTAAAATTTGAAATCTAAAATTTATTCTCCCCTTCCCGACTGCGCTATTCAACGTTGATTAAATCTACTGCCTGCGCCTTCCCCCTACGCATCGAGACCAGAACCAGCACAGTTAGCACGATCGTCACTGCTGCTGAGATCAAACAGTACTGGCAGAAGTGTTTGATGACGAATGCCTGCAAGTAAAGAAGCCAGATCGTAGTCAGAAACATCAAGCCCACGATCGGAACCAGCAGTTTCGCTGCCACTTGATAATTGAATGCACCGAGAATCGCCAGACTAAAAACTGTGAAGTAAGCACCTGCACCTATCAGCGCCAATGGTATTCCCTGCACTGTCGCATAAGGACTGCTCAATACTTCTGAACAACCAGAAATGACCGTGCAACGAACGCCCTGTCCGGTGATGTGTTGAATCGTGAGGTAGATCGCGTCTAGCAATCCAAGCAACGAGATTAATGCTATGGCCCAAAGGTATGCTGTGTTTCTGACTTGTTGGTGTGCGACTTCAGGCAAGATTTTACTTACGGGGCTTCGCGAGCTCGGCATCAATCAAGGGTTTTAGTTTTTCTGCCGGCAAAGAATCGAACGGCACTTCAGTCCCATTCAAGAAAACAGTTGGTGTTCCGCGCACATTCAATGCATGCGCGCGCTTGCCATCAAGAAAGATGCGCTCTTCAACCGTCTTGCTCGTTTGGTCCTTTCGAAACTTCTCAATGTTGAGACCGATCTGCTTGGCATAGTCTTCAAAGATTGGTCGTACATCAAATGACTGATGCCACTTTAGCTGGTTTTCGTACAGCAAGTCATGCATGGGCCAAAACTTGTCCTGCATTCCAGCGGCCTCAGCAGCGCGTGCCGCCGCAAGCGCATGCTCATGCGTTGGTACTAGCGGAAGCTCTCGAAAGATAATTCGCACTCGCGAGCCATAGTCATGTTCGATCTTCTTCAGCTCCGGGTGCAGTGAGCCACACGGTGGGCATTCGAAATCACCAAACTCTTCCAGCGTTACCGCTGCATCAGCTGGTCCAACTGCATGTGGAGGATCTGAGCCGGGTTCGAGTGAGGTCGCGGGTTGATTCGCAGTAGATGTAGTGTTGCTGTTCGGGTAGACGGTCGGTACAGGTTTTAGTTCATCAGTCTTTTTCTTGAAGTAGACTCCTGCGCCTACGGCCACGCCTAAAACTGCCAGGATGATCGCGAACGGAAGGATGCGTTTCATAGTTGTTCTAGAAGTCGCTTATTGGACTTCATAAGCGACTGTCTTATCGAGGTTGTCGTTAACGTATACTTCTACTTTGTATTTTCCCTTCGGCCAATTCGAAGGAAGCGTCAAATGTCCGTGTACAACGTTCTCGAGAGATTTCGTCGTGTAATTGATATCTTTGATTTTTTCGTTCTTGGCTCCGTCTGCGTCGACTATCCACCACGCAAACTTCATCCGAGTGCCTGCTTTCGTATCCTTCAAGGTAGTAACACAGTGAATAGTTCGATCCTCAGGAGTGAAAACAGTCGCCTCGTCTCCGGGATTTCCGGATCCATCGTCTTTGGCCATGTGAATCTCGCTTATTAGTTCGCCCGTACTCGCGCTGTGACTATTCGAGCTGTTTGATGAACCTGAATTGGTCGAAACACTCGCGTTCTTGTTTTTTCCGAGATTGCAGCCAAGCACCAGGCAAACAAAAAGGCCGCCCGCAAGCAACGCTGGATGTACTTTCATTAACAAGCTCCTCACTGTCAGTTTATTCGCCTGTGTTAGCGCGGTCTCTGGATGAGAGATTCGTAGGACGTCTGATCAGACAGTTACGCTGCAGCAAGTGTCGCAGCCAGCGATCGGAAGATATCTCGCCCATCAGTTGAGCCAAGCAGGTCTTCGCACGCTCGTTCAGGATGCGGCATCAATCCCATAACGTTTCGACCTCGGCTACAAATGGCCGCGATATTGTTCCTCGAACCATTCGGGTTAGCAGCTTCAGTGATATTACCGGCGGCATCACAGTAGCGAAACACGATCCGATCTTCGCCTTCTAATTCAGCGAGAGTCTCATCATCGCAAACGTAGTTTCCTTCGGCGTGGGCTATCGGCAACCTCAGGACGGAGCCTTTCTGCAACTCGTTGGTAAACGGAGTGTCGGAAGTTTCTGTGCGTACAAAAACGTGTTCGCAGACGAAATGGAGATCGCGGTTGCGAATCAAGGCACCAGGCAATAGTCCAGCTTCGCAAAGAATCTGAAACCCATTGCAAATCCCCAGTACGAACCCACCGCCCTCGGCGAACTTCTTAACGGATGCCATCACCGGAGAAAAACGAGCCAGTGCTCCGGCGCGCAGGTAATCTCCATACGAGAACCCGCCCGGAATAATTAGCGCATCGTAAGCATCGAGATCCGTGTCGCGGTGCCAGATGAAATCAACGGGCTGGCCTACATGCTTTGAGATCACATGATAAGCGTCGTGATCACAGTTCGAACCTGGAAAAACAATGACGCCGAACTTCACGCTTCAATCTCCACACGGTAGTCTTCAATGATTGGATTCGAGAGCACTTCACGCGCCATTCTCGATACCGATTCGCGTGCTTCCTGTTCATCCAGCGATCCATCAAGAGAAATCTCAAAATACTTTCCTTGTCGCACGTCAGCGATTCCATCAAAGCCAAGTAATTCGACTGAGTGCTGAATCGCCTTTCCCTGAGGATCGAGGACTCCGGGTTTGAGCTTCACATAAACTTTAGCTTTCATTTAGTAGTGCTCCCAAAACCAATACTAAGACAAACATTGCGCGATGTGTAGCGGCTGTCATAACATCCAGCCCGACTTCAGCAGGCAACTGCAAAGACACACGACTCGTTAATTTAATCGAACGACCAACAGGAGAACCTGATAATGCAAAATCCGCCGCCTGGGCAACAGGAATATGGCAACGCGTATAACCCCCCGCCGCCAGGAACCAGTCAAAAATCGGCTGTGGGGCTTGAACCTAATATTGCCGCCGCGCTTTCCTACATCTGGATCGTAGGACTGATCTTTTTCATCATGGAAAAAGAGAACCGCTTCATCCGTTTTCATGCGCTGCAATCGATACTGTACGGCGTGCTGTGGATCGTAGCGGTGATAGTTCTCTCGATCGTCAACGTGATCATTGCCATAGTGTTCGGAGTCGTAGCCAGCGCGGCAGGTGACGCCGGGGCGCTGGTCGGGATGATCGTTTGGTTGATCTCGATGTTTATCTGGCTGGTGTTTCCGCTGGTTTATTTGGGCACATTGATTCTTGCTGCTGTCAAGGCTTATCAAGGTAAGACCTTCAAGCTGCCCATTATCGGCAACATGGCCGAACGGATGGTAAACAAGTAAATCCTGTGGGACCTGCTTTTGACCGAATGAAGCAGGTCCCTAGCTCTCAACCAAAAACCCGCTGGTAAACCTTTCCCACATTCCTCAAATAATGATCCAGCGAGAACACTTGTTCGATTGCTTCTGCGGACAAGCGAGAGCGGATATCAGAATCCGATTTGATTAACTCCCTGAAGTCCTTTCCTTCGTCCCAAACCTTCATCGCATTTCTCTGTACCCACTCGTAAGCCTCTTCACGTGAGACTCCAGCTTGTGTGAGCGCGAGCAAGAGTTGTCCGCTAAAGATCAATCCCCGAGTTGCGCCGAGATTCTCAAGCATGCGTTCGGGATAGACCACCAAGCCATCAATCAAACCAGTCGCCTTTTGCAGCATGTAATCCAACGCAATACTGGAATCGGGTAACACGACGCGCTCAGCTGACGAATGCGAAATGTCGCGCTCGTGCCACAGCGGAATGTTTTCGAGCCCGACTAGACTGTTAGCGCGGACCACTCTAGCCATTCCGCAAATTCGTTCGCTAATGATCGGATTCCTTTTATGAGGCATCGCGCTCGAGCCCTTCTGGCCACGGCCAAACGGTTCTTGAGCTTCCCGCACCTCCGTGCGCTGCAGATGGCGGATGGTCAAAGCGATCTTGTCGAGTGTAGAAGCAATGATCGCTAGCGTGCTCAAGTACTCGGCGTAACGATCCCGTTGAATGATCTGTGTTGAGACTCGCGCCGGTTTTAATCCGAGACGCGCACAGACCTGCTCCTCCACCGAAGGATCAAGATGAGCGAACGCTCCAACTGCACCGCTGATCTTTCCTACGGCCACTGTCTCACGCGCGCGACTCAGCCGTTCGCGGTTCCTCCGCATCTCCTCGTACCAAAGTGCGAAGCTTAATCCGAAGGAAGCAGGTTCCGCGTGAATACCGTGAGTGCGACCGACTTGCGGTGTATTCTGAAATTCAAATGCACGACGCTTAAGTACTTCCTGCAACGCGTCGATCTTCCTGAGTAAGAGATCACACGAATCACGCAGCAGAAGTGCGTTGGCGGTATCAACGACGTCGGAAGAAGTTAATCCGTAGTGTACGAACCTGCTAGCCTCACCAATCGACTCAGCGAGGTTGGTTGTGAAGGCGATGACATCGTGATTAGTGGTTTTCTCGATCTCGTTGATTCTGTCGACTGTGAACCGAGCGCGACTCTTGATTTGCTCCACAGCCTCGCGTGGAATGGTCCCCATATCCGCATGCACTTCACAGACTGCGATCTCCACGTCCAGCCATTTCTGGAACTTTGACTGTTCCGACCAGAGCGCGCCCATTTCCGGCAATGTGTAACGTTCGATCATTTTATTGACGACTCAAAGACTTCACTTCAAGGCTGTCGAGTTCACGCGATACCGGGCCAGCAACCATTGGTTGTTTCTCTCAACCAACGTGAAGATCTCCATCCCTTCACCGTTCTCGAAGTTCGTCTGGTAAGTGACGATATACGCTCGGCCCTTGAGCGCTCCACCGGAATTGTGCTGTTCCGTTGCCGCGTGCAGGTTGCGGCTCTTAGCTTTACCCAGCTTTGCTCGAAGCGTTTTCAAATCGGCAACCGACTGCTCGAGAGTTGAATCCTGTTTCCACAACTCATCAGATTCGTTGTAAATCTTTTCATACCGTTCAGCTGCCAGATCGTCTGCAATAGTCGCTATCGCACTTTGAACGTCGGCGGGTAATTCTCTTCGTTCGGTTTTTAATCCGCAGCCAGAGTTCAGGATTGCAACAACAAGACAGAGCAAAGTCGTTAACAAACGCGGCTTGCTTGAAGGTTGTCCGTCAGTAAAGTCTCGCCAGCCGTTCATTCCGTCACACCTCGATCCAGGGTGTCGGCTCCTTTGGCGAAGACAAACTTACCTGAGTTTCAGCATGGAATAGCGGCGAGCGCTCCTGCAGCGCGACTTCGGCTGTGATTTTTGCGAGGTAGGGATTGTTTGCGCGCTGGGACAAGTGTGCGAGGACAATGAACCTTGCACATCCATCGAAGTCATCTCGCATCCAACCCGCCACGTCTTCATTTGAAAGATGGCCAACACGGGACAGGATTCTCTGTTTCAATTCCCAGGGATAAGAATCGCACGCCTTCAACATGTCGCGGCTGTGATTTGCCTCGATCACGATGGCGGCACAGCCGCGCAGACGCTCAGTTATAAGGGTGGTTACTTGACCGAAATCCATGAGGGTGGCGATCTTTACGCCCTGATGAGTTGCAGTGAAGCCGAAGTTATCTACTGCATCGTGCGGAATCGTGAAAGGGTGGAAATCAATCTCGCCGATTCGAAAATCTCTGCTTGATTCAATCTGTTCCACGCGACCATGCAACGCTCTGGCTCGCTTTTGAGGTTCCTCGTTACCCAAGCCACGTTCGCTTACGTAAGCATCACAGGTTTTTGCAGAAATATAGACCGGACAATCCACGGATCTGAGTAGTACTCGTAAGCCGCCCGCGTGATCTCCATGCTCGTGTGTGACCAACACTCCGTCGATGTTCTGTACGTCTTCACCGACCAGCGCGAGTCGGCGGGAGATCTCTTTTGCGCTTAATCCCGCATCAACCAGAACGCGTGTTCCGCCGGCAACGATCAAAATCGTATTGCCTGTGGAACCACTGCCCAGAACGGTAAGTTTCATTCGGAGTCAGTCTCTCTCGGAAAGAAGGAGCGAAACGAAACTTTATCATGCAAGTTTGAAATCGGCTACCGAGAGATTTTATGAGTGAGGGTGGAGTGGTTGCTCGATATGAAGCAACGGGAATGGATCAAATCTCAAGCCGAGATCGGTCTACTTTGAAGCCGTTCAGATCGCCAAGAGCACCAAGTGACATTGACTCAGTTGTGAAGAACTGACGCGCTACTTGCTGCACCTCTTCGACTGTAACCGCTTCAATGCGTCGAATGATCTCATCGGGAGGGATACGACGTCCGTGGACAATCTCCTGACGCGCCAACGCACTCGCCCGAGCACTTGATGATTCCAAACCTAACAGTATTGACGAAATCGCCTGGTCCTTCGCGAGCGTCAACTCTTCTTCGGAAACACTCTCCCGAACAATGCGTCGCAACTCTTGCAGGGAAAGATCCACTACTTCGTCCATATGTTCAGGGGATGTGCCGGCATAAATGGTGAAGATGCCGATGTCGGTAAACGTGCTACCACCAGCACCAACCGAATAAGCGAGTCCTCGATCTTCTCGAATTCTTTGCCAGAGTCGCGATGAAGTACTGCCACCCAAAATCGAGGCAAGTAAGCTGGCTGCGTAACGATTGTCGCTGCGAGCATGTGGCCACGGCGTGGCGATGATCAGATGCGCTTGTTCTAACTCTTTCTTCTGCTCGATCAGAATCGGGGCTGCGGGAGAAGGAAGCTGCAGTTTCCGATTATTGGGAGGATTCCCATTCCGGTTTTCGAAAGCCTTCGTTACGAGATCCACGAGTTGTGCATGATCGACATTCCCTGCCGCTGCCACCACAAGGTTCGATGTCTCAAACTCTTGTGCGTGGAAACGCGCAGTCGTTTCGTGATCAAAAGAGACAACAGTTTGAGGTGTTCCTTCGATGGGCCTGCCCAACGGCTGATCTGGGAAGTACGCCGCATTGAATAGCTCACCCAGCAATTCATCTGGCGTGTCTTCCACCATCTTCATCTCTTCCAGGATGACTTTTTGTTCTCTCTCCAGATCGCCCTGGACAAATGTCGGACTAGATATAACGTCGGACAGCAAATCAAAAGCTTCAGGAAGACTCCGGTCCGCAACCTTGATGGCAAAACCAGTCATCTCATGAGTGGTGTAAGCGTCGAGGTTCCCCCCAAGACGATCGGATTCCACGGCAATATCTTTCGCGGATCGGCGCTCGGTACCCTTAAAAACTGAGTGTTCTATGAAGTGACAAATACCATTCATCTCTGGGGATTCATCGCGCGAACCCCGCCGAACCCAAATTCCGGCCGTCACCGATCTGAGTCCGGGCATGTGTTCGGTCAAAACAGCGATGCCGTTGGAGAGCTTGGTCGATTTAACCTGGTCGATCATTTCGTTCTTGCCTGATGTGCCGGGTTTACCGTGCAGATAAACACTCTGTAAGTGGGGATTTGCATCGTAGCACGGCTCAAAACGGGCGGCAAAGGACGCCTGAATAGTAGCGCTGAGAGTTGACAGATCTTCAAAAATTGGCGGAAAATGCGACTAATGTGCGGTTCTGGTAAGTCTCCTGCCTTGAACCAGTTCGCGTTTTTGGAACAGAGGATACGGTTCGAAAAGCGATCCCAGAAAGCCGTTCCCGGCTTGGGCGGATTAAATAAATGCCTTCTCCTGTCCTGCCGCTTCTGATGAAGCTAGCTTGGAGGTAACGCCGCATGAAAAAACTATTTTCAGTATTCCTGGTCGCGATTGTCCTCTTCGTCTTGAGTGCACCTGATGCCATCTCAGGCACTCCAGGCAAGGGAGCGCTCGCTACGATCACGGGCTCAGTGAACGACAGCAAAGGTAATCCTGTTGCTGGTGCTCTCGTTTCATTGCTCAAGGAAGGCGCTAAGAGCATTGCCAAGCAGGTTAAGACCGATGCTAATGGTCGTTTCAGTACTCGGATCTCACCGGGACGATATGGCATTCGTGCAATTGCTGCGGGGTTCAATGAAGTCGTTTTTTCATCCGTCGAAGTTCGTGCTTCACAGGAATTGATCTATCGCTTCAACCTTGAGCCCACTGGCGTTGGCAAGACCCTTCCCGAGCAGCGAAAAGACAGAAATGATGTGAAGTGGACTCTGCGGTCTGCTCAACGAACACGTTCGATCTTCCAAGCGCAGGAAGGCGAAGCTGACGACATCAAATCCGTGCTGGCTTCCGATACTGAAACAGCTGAAAAACCCGCCGATGTAGATCCCGACGTTAGAGTCACAACCTATGACAATCGTCCGCAAGGAGTCGTAGAGACATTCGGTGCTACAAGTGCCGAAGGAGCTTCCTACGCTGGTCTTAACTTCGCCATAGCAGCGCCGGCATCAGAGGAAGTTGAACTTGTATTCGCTGGACAAACTGGAGTTGGTCATGGGGCGCCGGGTCGATTTGAAGTGCTCGGTCGCATTCGTGCCGGCGATCATCATCGCATCAACATGAGTGTCGGTGGAATGAGGTTCGCCAAACCAATATGGACAACCGGCAACCACCAAACAAGAGCGATGGGACAGTTCTCGGTGCGAGCTGTGGACGAGTGGATCGTACGAGACGGAGTTGTGATCCTTCTGGGTCTGGATTATTCGCGCTTCGTCGGAGGCGGAGGCGCCTCAACAGTCTCACCTCGCGTTGGGATTCAATTCGACGCTGATCCGCGCACACGCGTCACGGTTGCTTATCGGTCCGCAGGAGAGGAACAAGACATTCAAAGTTTTGCGGCGTTTGAAGACGCTCAAGTAGCTTTCAGAGAAGCGGACATCAAGCCGATCGCTTATATCGATGGCCAGGCCGTGATGGAGAGAAGCCATCGACTCGAATTCGGAGTCGAAAGAGTTCTTGACAACAACTCAAATGTTGAAGCGACAGCGTTCTTTGATACGACAACGGGACGAGGTGTCGGACTCATGAGCCTCGCGATGTCATCGCTCGGCGGCGCAACGGGTGAGAACCTCATTAGTGTTGCAAATCAGCAAGGTGCCGCGCGGGGAATGCGTGTGGTCTATCACCGCAGACTAAGTCATGTGTGGTCTGCTTCGGCAGGTTACGCATTTGGTCGTGGTCAACGATTGTCAGCTGATGGTTTCACGCATCCGGGCGAAGTATTCACTGGCGGATTTTTCCACACGGCAGCGTTTGAGGTTGGAGCGGGATTCGATACTGGAACCCATGTGCGGACCGTCTTACGCTTTTCACCTGAAGCTACCGTTTTCGCAATCGATCCATTCGCCGGCCGTCTAGGTGTTTACGATCCGTCGCTAAGTATTCAGGTGACACAGGAACTGCCGAGCTTCGGACTACCAGTTAGAGCCGAAGCAATTCTCGATGCCCGAAATCTTCTGGACACCCAAGCGAACACTGACAATGGAGAAGTACTAACGCTTGTGTCTACCGGAAGGCGGTCGGTGCGCGGCGGAATCTCGCTTCGATTCTAGAACCGAGCAGCGGGTATGGTCTCCATTCCCGCTTTTTTTCTCTACTGCCCCACCTCTCGGTTTCCAAAAACTTGGAAAAGTCCAAAAAGATGGACGAGGAAGGCACTCTGTTTTGAAAGTTTCGGGAGCTACGGAGTTGCGCAGTTACGGACCAGATCCATTGCGTAACACGCGCCGACTTAGCTGATGCGGTTCCAGCAAAGTGGTACCTCGCAAGTAACGCTGGGCTGAAAACTTAAACATGTTTTTCGGAACATACATTGCTTATTACAAGCCGACTCAGCATCGCCTGGGATAGCCATCCGTGAAAAGATCCGTCTTAACCAATCAGACCTGGCTCTTACTCATCGCCGCCGCGGCGCTGATCGCCGCAGGAGTCTTGAACTTCGGTCAAAGGTTAAGAAGAGAAACTCCTCCCTGGGACGGAGTTAAGTGGGTCGACACACATGAGGGGGTGATAGCGGAAACGGTTGAGTCAGGATCCGCCGCCGACCGCGCCCATCTCTTGGCTGGAGATCGACTTCTGGGTGTGGTTGGCACATTGAAATACGAAGAGGTCGTGCGTGCCAAGGACGTTCAGATCTATCTGGATCAAGCGCGCGTGGGAGGGGAGATTCACTACCTCATCGAACGTCCTTCTTACCCTCAAGAGAGCAGGTATTACTACGCCGACCTCGACAATCTCGGAGCAATTCACAATTGGATACCGCGAGATCTCTATATCAATCTCATCGGTCTGGTTTACTTGTTCGTCGGGTTCTTTGTCCTTTTCAAACAAGGTGGCCGTGCGCCTTTTGTCATTCATTTCGCAGGTCTTTGTTTGGCGGCGTTCGTTTACCACTTCTACACACCTCTCGGCAGCTATCGCGATTTAGATCTGGCCGTAGCGTTCCTTCGTAACGCGGCTTTCATCCTGTTCCCGCCGCTGTTCTTGCACTTCTGCGCGGTTTATCCCACGCGCCAACATCTCTTCAATGATCGGAGATGGAGAGCAGTACTACTTTACATTCCCGCGTTCGTATTGCTCGGGCTCGCGGCGTTTATCTTTTTGCGCGACGTTTTAATCACACCGTTTCCAGCTCTTAATGATGCTGTGCCGCCAATCAACGAGCGGCTGGTGAATGCCTTTTACAAACTGAGCATGGTCCACTTTGTCGTTGGACTGATTGCCAGCGCTGTATTGCTTGTTAGAACCTGGGCCACTGCTAAAGGAGCAGTCATTCGCCAACAGATGAAGTGGGTGGTCTGGGGCTCGCTGCTTGCGATTGCTCCGTTCACTCTGCTTTATGCCGTGGCATACCTGGCAGGAGCCGAAACTGATCCATGGCTCACCGACGCCGCTGTCCTTCCGTTAATCCTGATCCCCTTAGCGTTTGGTTACTCAGTCGTACGTTATCGATTGATGGACGTAGAGCTCGTGGTTCGACGTGTGTTTGTTTACGCGCTCACGACCCTCGCCCTCGCGCTCTTGATCGGGTCAGTCGTTTACCTGGCTGGCATATATGCCCTCAGCGGTGATGAAGGATTTAGTTCAGGAGAGATCACGCTGCGTGTCGTTCTAGCGATTGTGGCAATGGCTGGAATCGTGATGATAGCCGGCCCAGCGAAGAACTTCCTGCAAGAGTGGGTTGATCGCTTGTTCTACGGCGAGCGCTACGACATGCGCAATAGCTTGCTTGATTTCGGTCGCACCCTCTCCGCGACGACCGCGCTTTATCCACTCCTTGATTCACTCGTCAGCCGCTTACAGGAAGTCATGAACGTTGAGCGAGTGGCGATCT
This sequence comes from Acidobacteriota bacterium, assembly GCA_046726395.1. Lineage (GTDB taxonomy): Bacteria > Acidobacteriota > Blastocatellia > Pyrinomonadales > Pyrinomonadaceae > PSRF01. The sequence goes on along the minus strand of JBKPAL010000013.1, from coordinate 10,773 downwards.
TTACAGAAGACAAGCATGCAGAATCGGGTTACCGCATTGCACGCTCAGCAGGTCTTTCTTCCGAAGTCATCGTGCCTCCCGACTTTCGCGAAATGATCCGCGTGCGCTCTGCTGAAAGCGGTGTGGTGCGAGCTGATGATGTTGATCTGAACCCAGAGTTGACCGGCTTTGTGCGAAGGACACTGCATTACTACGTTCCTTGTGTGGTGCGAGGACGAATGGTTGCGGTTATTGGCCTAGGACGTTCTGCCGATGGCGCATTGTTATCTTCCGAAGACGTCGAGATTCTGCGAACGGTCTCGGGCTACGTTGCGGTAGCCATTGAGAACAGCCTCCTTTATCAGGAGCAACAGGAACGCGCGTCCGAATTGAAACTGCTGAAGGAATTCAACGAGTCCATTATTGAGTCAATTAACGTGGGCCTCGTCGCAGTAGATCTCGATGGCAGAGTCACCCGACTCAATTCAGCTTTGGAGCACATTCTCGATCTCAGGCGTGATTCGGCCATTGGAAAGAAGGTGGAGGAGTTGTTTGCTGCGGACTTCAGCGACACGCTCCGTCAGGTGCTTGGGAATGACAGCTGGCGCCTTAAAGAGATCCGAAACATCTACAAGATTCACACTGCTACTCGCGGCGGTCGCACGCTGGTCTTGAATATCGCCATCGCTCCGCTCGAGGATGCGCATGGACAGACCGGCGCACTGGTAGTCTTAGAAGATGTCACATCTCGTATACGCCTAGAAGAACAGTTACAGCAGCGCGAGAAATTGTCTTCGATTGGCTTACTCGCAGCTGGAGTGGCCCACGAGGTGAATACGCCGCTCACTGGTGTGTCCTCTTACACACAGATGCTTTTGGGAATGCTTGCCGAAACGGATCCAAAACACGCGCTGTTACAGAAGGTCCGGAGGCAAGCTGAACGCGCCACAAATATCGTAAATAACTTGCTCAACTTCTCTCGCACAGGTGACGCAGCTGAGTTCACCGAAGTTGATATCAGTACTGTTCTGGACGACACGGTGCAGCTGCTGGAACCACAGTTGCGACGCAACCAAATCGAGATCGTTCGCAGTTTCGACCCGGACTCTCCACGCGTTTTTGGTAACGGCGGAAAATTGCAGCAGGTCTTTACGAACCTGCTCTTGAATGCGCGTGACGCAATTCCTGAAGGCGGACGGATCACAATCGCAACGATCACAGAAGATCATTCAGTCGTTATCGAGGTGAGCGATACCGGAATTGGTATCGCACCCGAGAACGTAGCCAAGATTTACGATCCCTTCTACACAACCAAGGGAGTAGGCCGGGGTACGGGGCTGGGTCTCGCCGTTTCGTATGGCATCATCCAGGAGCATTCGGGTCACATCAGCGTTGATAGCAACCCCGGGCACGGCACAACTTTTCGCATAACTCTTCCAGCCGCAAGCGTCCGTAATCGTCTACAGGCAGTTGGCGACTAAGTCGTCGGGCCGGTCCATTAAATCTTTAGGGGCGTCCGTCTTTGGGCGCCCCTTCTTGATGTAAGAGGCATCGATTGGGTGCGTGTGCTTTGTTTATGCGATGATCTCACCTAAACTTCTCGTTCCCCAAAACTGATAACGACCTTGGCACTGAAGACAGAAAGAAGAATGGCGAAGAAAGGTTCAGTACTCGTCGTCGACGACGAAGAGATCATGCGTGAAGTTTTGGAGACCTTACTCTCCGCTGAAGGTTATCGCGTTGATCTCGCGAAGACGGGCGAAGAAGGACTCGAATCATACGGGCGACGTGCATACGACGCGGTCCTGCTCGACGTGTCGATGCCGGGCATCGGTGGCCTGCGCGCGCTTGAGGGTTTTCTAAAGATGGATTCCGAAGCCGTGATAATAATGATCACGGCTTACGCGACGTTCGATACAGCGATCGCTGCGTGGGAACTCGGCGCGTTCGGATGTATTAGAAAGCCTTTTCAGAACGAACAGATCACGGCGCAGGTCGCAGCCGCAATCAAACGACGTCGAAAGGAAGAAGAACGAAGAACTCTCCGTCGCGCAATGAGCAGGGCCGTCGATCGGGGTTCGATTGTTGGCCGCTCAGACTTGATGCAGGAGGTCTTCCGGCTCGTTGAGCAAGTGGCCCAAGCGCGCTCGACCGTGTTGATTACAGGCGAAAGTGGAACCGGCAAAGAGCTCATCGCCAAAGCAATTCATGAAGCCAGTCCCCGTGCAGGCAAACAATTCGTCACAGTTAATAGCTCGAACATCCCTTCGGAGTTACTCGAGTCAGAACTCTTTGGTCACACTCGCGGCGCATTCACCGGTGCCGTTGCAGCAAAGAAAGGTCTGTTCGAAGTCGCGGATGGCGGATCAATTTTTCTCGATGAGATCGGCGATATTCCACCCGAGACGCAAGTAAGACTTCTTCGCGTGATCCAGGAGCGCGAGTTCACTCCGCTTGGTGATACCACTCCGCGTCGGGTTGATGTACGCATCATCGCGGCGACTAACATCGACCTAAAGGAGGCAGTGCGGCAAGGCACCTTCAGAGAGGATCTTTATTACCGGCTGGCAGTAGTTCCGATCGAGTTACCCCCACTTCGAGATCGGCCGCAAGACATTCTGCCTCTCGCTCAGCATTTCATTCGCAAGTACAACGAAGAGAATGGCCGGGAAGTGTCAGAACATATTGCGCCGGAGGTTCTCGCGCTGCTTGAGGGTTACTCCTGGCCAGGAAATGTCAGAGAACTCGAGAACGCCGTAGAGCGCGCCGTGGTCATAGCTCCCGGCAACGAGATCACGCGAGAGTGCTTGAGACCCGAGATCAGCGATCCAGAGTCCGTCGCCAGCAATTCACCTGAAGGAGCGAGCACCGCAGCAGTGCAGAACATCGGACGCGGCGTCAATTTTTACGATGAGGTACGGCGCTTCGAGATCGATTTAATTAGACGCGCGTTGGAGCAAACCGGCGGTCATCAGTCTCGCGCCGCACGCTTGTTAGGCATGAACGCCACGACGCTCAATTCGAAGATAAAGACCTACAATATAAACCTCCGGCCATAACCCCACATCTCAAACCTCACAAAGTTTTACGTCAAAAGAAAATCCGTTTCCATTTCGCGCCTCGTAATTCCTTCACAGTCGCGAAGACGATTCATTCTTCAAGCAAGCGTCCAACGCGAAAGGGGTTTGCCGTGCATGAATTGGCCGGCGAATCCAAACCTGTAAAGACCATGAAGGAGGAATTGAGAAATGAGAAAACGGCTTCTAAGAGGGATCTTTCTGGCGCTTATCCTCTGCGCAATCGCTCTTTCACTTACCGTCAGCCGATCAACGCAGGTTTCACTTGCCTCAAGCCATCGTGAGGCGCCCTTAATCGTAGCTGACCCGTTGGCTGACAATACGGACACTTACGCATTCAGAAGCACTGAGGCGGGCCGGAACGGATTCGTCACACTCATCGCTAACTGGATACCATTTGAGGAGCCATCAGGCGGCCCGCACTTCTACAAATTCGACGACACAGTTCTTTACGAAATTTACATCGACAACACTGGTGACGGAGTTGAAGACATTTCGTACCAATTTCGTTTTCAGACCCGCTTCAAGAACCCTGACTCAGTTTTAGGAATGGCCGCTCCAAACCAAGCCTTTGCTGGCACCGGAGGAATCGAACCACTCATCACCTCACTTGATGATCCCGATTACAACGAGCCTCAAACCTACAGTGTGACCCGCATCGACAGAAATACAGGCAGGCAGGGCAGAGTTCTGGCAAGTGGTCTAATGACCCCACCGAACAATATAGGCGAGCGAACAACCCCCAACTACGAGACAGCGCTTGCTCAACCAGCGGTTTTTTCGCTGCCGAACGGCGGAAGAGTATTTGCCGGACAACGTGATGAAGGCTTCTATGTAGATGTAGGGGCAGTATTCGATACGTTGAAGTTCAAATCAATTGGCACAACTGGAGGGGTTGACTCAACGGCAGGGTTCAACGTGAACACGATCGCGATTGAAGTCCCAATTGAAGATCTCACCCGCAGCGGTGTCGTTCCAAGCAGTCCAACCGCTTCGGATGCTGTGATTGGCGTATGGGCTGTATCTAGTCGACAAAAGGTACGAGTACTGAGGGGCGATCGTGACGATAATGAAGCAGGACCATTCAAACAGGTCTCGCGACTAGGATCACCTCTTGTCAATGAATTAATTATTCCGCTCAAGTCCAAAGACACGTTCAATGCCGCATCGCCTGAGAATGATGCGCAGTTCGCACAATTCGTCGCCGACCCGCAGCTCGCCTTATTACTTCGAGCCGTTTTTGGGATCACCATCCCAACTGCGCCGAGGAACGATCTCGTGGCAATCTTTGCCACAGGAATTCCTGTAAATAGCGTCACCGGACCCAACTACACAACTTTCCTTTCAGATGGGCAACCACATGAAATGATCCGACTGAATGTCGCTATTTCACCAACGCCAAATCCAAGCCGACTTGGAATTCTGGGTGGCGATTTCGCCGGTTTTCCCAACGGCCGTCGAGTATTTGATGACGTAGTAGATATCGAGCTGAGGGCGGTGGCAGGAGGAACCCCGTTTACGCCTGCGACCAACATTGCTCCGAATAATACGCTGGGCGACGGTGTGGCCAACAATGATGTGCCATATTTGACTCGCTTTCCGTACCTTGGCACACCACACTCGGGAAACAGTACGAGCGGCGCTCCTCATCAACACCACACTATCGATGGCCTACCGGCACTACCTTAGTTAATGACATAACGAAGAATGCGAGCACCACGCTCGCATTCTTCTTCGGAGGAACAACAATGAGAAGTCGCAAAATTCTAGCCTTGTCACTTGCACTCGTTGGTCTTTCTGTAGTTACGGCGTTGGCCATGGTCTTTATTCTGAAGTCCCCATCGCGACGCAACTCTATCTCACCTCAATCTAGGCGTGATGCGCTAATCTCAGGGCAAGCCGACAGACGAATTCTGTTTGCACAGAAAACTATTGAGCGCGCCCCGAACAGACCTGAGGGTTACAACCAGCTTGCTTCAGCTTATCTGCAGAAAGCGCGAGAAAGCTCTGACTTCAGCTTCTATGCGAAGGCGGAATCCGCACTCACTCGTTCATTCGAGGTTGAACCCGACAACTTTGACGCAGTTAAGCTAAAAGCAAAGATCGAACTGAGTCAGCATCGTTTCAAAGACGCACTCAAGACCGCGCGTCGTGCTCAATTGAGAAGGTTAGACGACCACGAGGTCTGGGGCGAGATTACTGATGCCCTAGTCGAACTCGGAGACTATTCGGGCGCAGTTAGGGCAGCGCAGAAGATGGTCGATTTGCGGCCGGACAGCTCTGCGTACGCCCGTATCTCTTACTTGCGGTCGCTGCATGGCGATACGGAAGGTGCGATTCAGACGATGAAGATGGCAGTCAGAGCGACTGACCCGCGTGATCCGGAAGGAGTCGCGTGGTGCCGTGTACAGCTCGGAAATGAATTTCTAAACGCTGGGAATCCAGTAGAAGCAGAGCGCGAATTTCAGGGTGCACTGCTGACGTTCTCGGGGTACCGTCCGGCCCTCGAAGCTAAGGCAAAGGCCAAGCTTGCTGCAGGGGATTTTTCCGGAGCTCTCTCGATCTATGAGCGCCAGCAAGCGGAAGCGCCCACAGCTGACGGTGCTCTAGCCATTGCTGATCTTCAGACATATCTCGGACGGCCGATTGAAGCTAGAAAGAACTATGAAGCGTTTGAATCGCTAGAGCGCGAGAACGCCGCAACTGAGAACTCCTGGAGGCACATGGTGAACTACTGGTTGGATCAGGATAGAAATCTTAGCCAGGCCCTTGAGTTTGCAGCGCGCGAATATGAAGTGCGGAAGGATGTCTTCACGTGTGACTCATTCGCCTGGGCCCTTTTTAAGAACGGGCGATTTGCAGAAGCAAACAAGTTGATAAAAGAGGCCCTTCGTCTTGGGACGCGGGATACGAGGATCAATTATCACGCCGGAGTGATCTACAAAGCGCTCAACATGCATAGCAAGGCCGCTAGACACTTGGAATTGGCCCTCTCAATGAGCTCTTCGCCTAACCTGCATCAGACGGAATCAGCTAAACAACTTCTCGATGAGCTGAATTAAAGGCACCAGAGAATGATCGCTTAGACCCTGCAAGCTGGCCGTTAGAGTTCGAACTAGTCGGCAAGGCCGTAGGTAATTCTTCAGTTAAGAACAAATTTCCGCTTTCGCTTCTAAGCAAACAGTGGTACTTGTAAGCAGCTACTTTGAGTTGAGGTGAAGGAGTTGCAGGACCTTGCGACGACGTGAACTCGATGGATGCCCCATCTCGAGCGCATTGCAGATCATCGGTGACAAGTGGACTCTTCTGATTGTCCGCGATCTCGCGCTTGGTGCTAAGAGGACGATGGAGCTCCACGCCGGCCTGTTCCCCATCAGCAGTCGCACGCTCGTGGCGCGGCTTCGCGACATGGAAAAGGACAAGTTTGTTACGCGTACGGATTACGGAGGGAATCCCGCTCGAATCGAGTATGAGTTGACAGAGAGAGGACGCCTGTTGCTACCGCTGGCTGATGCTTTTCGGCAGCTCGGTCAAGTCTTGGAGTGCAGCGGATGTGAAGAGCGTAAGGAACGAGTAGGAGAGTATTGCAATATCTGTCCAAAGAACGCTGATTATGAACCGGTGGCCTCACCCACCCCGCGGTATTCAACTCCAACTCCGCGACGTCAGCGAGATGATTCAATCATACTGCTGTAGACTACCGGCCTAATCTTCCTGGTTTACCAAAACAACTTTGTTGGAAATCATGCTCCCATCTGGTTCGATGATAGCCTGATGATCGGGAGTGATTACTTCTCCTTCCATCGTTATCTCTTCGCCGGTCGGTAACGCTACAGGCAGGTGGTCCAAAAAGCGTTCGGCGTCCAGCGCGGACATACAACCGGTTCCCGCCGCTGTGACTGCTTGGCGATAAGTTGAGTCCTGAACATCGCCGCAAGCAAACACACCGGGTACATTTGTTGCTGTTGAGTGACCCGATGTCTTCAGGTAGCCAATCTCGTCCATGTCCAACTGGCCTTTGAACAGATCAGTATTTGGCTTATGACCTATAGCCACAAAGACGCCTGCACAAGGGAAGACATGCTCTTTACCCGTCATCGTGTTTCGCAAACGGACTCCGGTCACGCCTTCATTCGGTGTGCCGACAATCTCCACCACTTGGGTGTTCCAGATGAACTCGATCTTCTCGTTTTTAAACGCCTTGTCCTGCATGATCTTCGACGCTCGTAGCTTGTCGCGTCGATGGACGACGTACACGCGAGAGGCATAACGCGTGAGAAACGTCGCTTCCTCCATCGCTGTATCCCCACCGCCGATGACAACGACTGGACGGTTTCGAAAAGCAGGCAGCGGACCATCGCACGTGGCGCAAGCTGAAACACCATTTCCACCGAATCCAACCGGAACTTTAGCCTCGCCGGGAATTCCGAGCCATTTGGCGGATGCACCAGTAGCGATGATCAAAGTCTCCGCCGTGATGGTGTGCTCGCCGGCGTACAACGTGAAGGGTCGTTCATTGAGATCGATTTCCGTGATCCACGCCTCGATGAAATCGGTGCCGAAACGCTCGGCCTGCTTTCGAAACTCACTCATTAACTCAGGACCCTGAATACCGTCGGGGAATCCGGGGTAGTTCTCTACATCGGTCGTGATCATTAATTGGCCACCAGGAGTGGTCTGTTTTTCAGCGTCAGGTGGCGCATCGATTAGAAGAGGACTTAAGTTGGCCCGAGCTGCGTAAATAGCCGCAGTTAATCCCGCTGGTCCTGAACCAATAATGACAACGTCCCGGTGGAGCGTCCCCTTCGCCATTCCTGCACCATTCCCTTTCAGTTCAGCTTAAATCGAGGCGGTTTATGGCCACTAAAGTGCACGAGAGTATAGCCTTTTCGGTAATGCGTATAGTATAACTACCGACAATAGTGGAGTCGAATTAGGGCTTGCCGGATTTGCTCGCGCTGCTACAACACTTACAGGAGAGGCTAACAATTCGTTGAAAGATAGTGATCCGCGAACGATTGAAACCGTCGCAGTAGTAGGCGCGGGAACAATGGGACACGGCATCGCCCAGGTTGCTGCAGGCGCCGGTTATCGAGTAATCCTTCGAGACATCGATCGCCACACCCTTTCTCGCGGAATTCAGTCAATCGAACGCAATCTAACGAAAGCTATTCAACTTGGTAAGCTGACGGAGCCCGAAGCCGATCAAATTCTGCAGCACATTCGCGGAACCACCCGTCTCGAAGAAACTGCTGCAGCCGATCTGGTTATTGAGGCTGTACCGGAAAGATTGGAGTTGAAACAGGAGATCGTTCGCGAAGTTGAAGAACTTGCATCACGTCCTTTTGTTTTCGCAACCAACACTTCGTCACTCTCTATCGCCCAAATCGCAAAGGCTTCCCGACAACCCAGCAACATCGTAGGCATGCATTTCTTCAATCCAGTCCACATCATGCGTCTCGTGGAGATTGTTGTCGGCCCCGAAACGAGCGACGAAACAAAAGAAGTTGCACTCGCTGTCACGCGAGCAATGAGAAAAGAACCAATCGTGGTCAAGGATGTGCCGGGATTTGCTTCCAGTAGACTCGGCGTAGCATTGGGTCTTGAGGCCATGCGGATGCTCGAGCAAGGTGTTGCGAGTGCGCGTGACATTGATACTGCGATGGAACTCGGTTACAACCATCCACTAGGACCGTTGAAGTTGACAGATCTCGTAGGACTGGACGTTAGATTGAATATCGCCGAGTATCTCTATCGAGAACTCGCTTCCGAAACCTTCAATCCCCCTGAGATTTTGCGACGTCTCGTAAGCGAAGGAAAATTAGGAAAGAAAACCGGCGAAGGGTTTTACCAGTGGAACGACGACAAAACGGGAGCACGTCACGCGCATTCCTCTTGAGAAGGTAACCACACGCTTGTTAAACGCTATGAGCACTCCTTCTAACTTCGAAGAGAAAAGATTCGCTTTACGCATGGCGCTGCGTCTGCCGATCGTCGTTTCCGGACGCGCAGAAGATGGCTCTGCGTGGAGTGAACCAACCGAAACAGATGACATCTCCACGTCGGGAGCTCTCTTTCACCTCAATCAGAAGGTCAGCCGTGGAGAGCGTCTGTACATTCGTGCCCACAGACCTGACGGAGCACCAATCGAAGTAACAGCGATCGTCATTAGGACTGCACCCGCAATCTATGGAACGGCGAGGGTAGGAGTGCAGATCGCTGAGCCTACCGAAAACTGGCTTCGATTGTTCGTGTCCTGGGTTGCAGACGAACAGCCCGCAACTGAGCCTGAGACTCCACCGTCCGAATAACATTGCCGATTGTCAATTGCGAATTGACGATTGGAGTGGATATTAACCCTCTCCCCAACTGTTTTAGCCGTCACCTCGCGCAACTGTCTGGTCTTACTAACCACGGTTTGCAGTAACTCCAATCCACAATCGTCAATTGGCAATCGGCAATGGTAGGATTCATCCTCAAATCCAAACATTTCCGGAGTCAAAACATGTCGCAATCTTACGAGACACTGCTGCTTGAACGACGGGACCGCGTGGCCCTCGTCACCATTAACCGTCCCGATAAACGGAACGCCTTAAACATCAAAACGCGGGAAGAAGGAGCGGCACTCCTCGACGAGCTTCGTAACGATGACTCAGTTGGCGTGGTGGTCATTACAGGAGCGGGTGATAAGGCATTTATTGCAGGCGCTGATATCGCTGAGTTCGCGGGACGCACCGCGATGATGCAGCGTGATGTCATGACCTCGCGTTCACTTTTCACCGCAATCGACACGTTTCCCAAGCCGATGATCGCGATGATCAATGGCTACTGCCTGGGTGGCGGCTGCGAACTGGCGTTGGCCTGCGACATTCGTATCGCGAGTGAGACCGCTTCATTCGGCCAGCCCGAAATCAATCTGGGAATTATCCCTGGTGGCGGTGGAACCCAGCGTTTGACTCGACTGGTTGGAGAAGGCAAAGCGATGGAGATGATTCTTACTGGGGAGATCATTGATGCGCGAACAGCTTTCGCTATTGGACTTGTGAATCACGTAGTACCTGCGGACCAGCTGCAATCGAAAACTTTGGAGATCGCGAATAGCATTGCTGAAAAGAGCCCACTCGCACTGAGGCTGGCGAAAGAGGCCGTGAAGCTTGCGTCGCGCTCTAATCTCGACGAAGGTCTCCGGCGCGAAGTGGATCTGTTCGCTCTCTGTTTTTCTACCGAAGACAAAGATGAAGGCGTGAAAGCATTCTTAGAAAAACGCAAGCCGGCTTTTAAGGGAAAGTAACCTTCTCTCTGTGCTTCCTCCGTGTCTCTGTGCCTCTGCGGTTTTCTTATTGCGAGTGACACTCCAAACATAAGAGAACCACAAAGCACGGAGACACAGAGGACACAGAGAATGGAACTGCGAATGTCGAAACTACTCTTTACGATCATAGGAATCGTGATCGCCGCGATTGGTGGTGTGATTGCTTATCGAGCTTTCTACCTTGAGCCTTCCGAAGCAATCGTGATCACATCTTCTGAGATACGAGAAGTACCAAACTACGGCCGTGTGATTGGTGGATGTGCCTTGTTGGTCGTAGGAGCGGCACTCGCGATCTTCTCGGCCACGCGTAGAGCTAGATAGATTTGGAGTGCGGTGGCAAGCGAAGCGCGACACCCTTTGGAATGCGGCGTGGTGATTTGGTGGTTTCAATTTGAAGCTCGAGAT
>JBKPAL010000012.1:0-14499 GCA_046726395.1 Acidobacteriota bacterium | reverse complement strand
ACGAGCTCGCTCGGCCTGAATTATCGAACTCAGTTGAGCCGCCGCCCGTTCGGCGTCGTCATTTATAATCACGTAATCGAAGGCAGTGTAATCCTTCAACTCATGTGCGGCATTTCGCAGCCGCAATTCCAATTCTTCAGGTGAGTCCGTCCCGCGCGCCGTTAATCTCTGCTTTAAGACCGCGAATGATGGCGGCAAGATAAAGATGCTAACTGAATCCGGGATCAATCGCCGAACGCTGGCTGCACCCTGAACGTCAACCTCAACCACAATGTCACGTCCAGCAGCGATCTCACGCGAAACCTGGTCGCTTGCGGTTCCATAGAGTTTATTGTGAACCACTGCCCATTCGAGAAACTCGTTTCGGGCGATCATCCGTTCAAACTCATCTTTATCAATGAAGAAGTACTCGCGTCCGTTTACCTCCCCAGGTCGGGAGTTTCGCGTCGTATAGGAAACAGAGTAGGTAACGTTAGAGGCCGATCTCAAAGCGCGCTGGATCAACGTACCTTTACCGCCACCCGACGGAGAGCTAACAACGAAGAGAGTGCCCCGACGCCCAGCCTCTCCATTGTTGGTTACTGCTGTTGAGGTTTCTATTTCACTCAACATTCTGTACCTGCTCGCGAAGTTTCTCGACTTCGGCCTTGATCGCGAGTGCTGCTTCTTTAATGCTCAAGTCAGTGGACTTCGAAAGAGTTGTATTGGCCTCGCGATTCAATTCCTGCAAGAGAAAGTCCAACATCTTGCCAGTTTCGGAAGTCGAGTGGAGCGCTTCTCGAAACTGGGTCAGGTGGCTACGTAGTCGCACCATCTCTTCGCTCACATCGCTACGGTCGGCGAGATACGCTACCTCCTGGGCCAGCCGCGCTGGATCGATCTCTGTTACTTGACCTTCGCGATTAACGAGTTCGCCAATTCTTCGCTGCAACCGTGCTCGATAAGCATCTACCAAACCCGATGCGGCAGCTTCAATTGTTGGCACGAGGCCTTCTATCTTTGTAATCCGATCTACCATCTCGCGATGAAGAGCCTGACCTTCCTGTTCGCGCATTCGCTCAAGTTCAGACAGTGCATCATCCAGGGCTTGCTCCACGCCCTTGACCATCTCATCGCTCAAAGCATCTCGAGCGGTTTGCAAAGCTCCCGGCAGCCGGGCCAGGGTATTGATGTCAAACTCACCTGGAACATTGAACGTCTGTTGAATTTGTCTTAGCGCTTCGAGATAGCCCGCAATCAATGGACGATTGAGTTCGTAGGCGACTGCTGAGGTTCGTTCGAAATTGACAGTTGCATCCACGCGGCCACGAGAAAGACGTGAACTGATGCGGCGTTTAACGCTCGGTTCTAAAGACGATAATTCGGTGCTGAGCTTTAGATGAATATCCAGGAAGCGATTGTTCACGGTCTTGAGATCGACAGAGACAGAGAAGTCCTCTCCTGCGAATGCTCCCCGTCCGTATCCGGTCATCGATTTCATCTTTGGCTACTTCGAAAATTTAAGTCAGGTCGTAACTGACAATTCTTCTTCTTCGTCAGCGAACTGCAATTCATATAGTCGTCGATACTTTCCACCGGCGGCGATTAAGTCGGCATGAGTACCTGTCTCAACGATCCGACCTGCTTCCATTACTACAATCTTATCGGCTCGTCGAACGGTTGAAAGCCTATGAGCTATGACTATCGTCGTACGATTCTGGATGAGATTGGCAATGGCGCGCTGTACGAGTCGCTCCGACTCTGCGTCGAGTGCAGAGGTCGCCTCGTCCAAAATCAACACCGGTGCGTCAACCAACAGCGCTCTTGCAATCGCGAGTCGCTGGCGTTGGCCGCCTGAAAGAAATGTGCCGCGTTCACCGACTATCGTGTCATAACCGTCAGGTAGCTCGCGTATGAAATCATGCGCAAATGCAATGAGCGCAGCATTTTCGATCTGAATATTCGAAGCGTCTGGCCTTCCATAGGCAATGTTGTTTCTAACAGTGTCGTTGAATAACACAGTTTCCTGTGGCACCAGCGCGATGTTTCGCCTAAGACTCGAGATCGTCGCTTCGCGTATATCGACCCCATCCCAGTGGACTGCACCAGACACTGGATCGTGGAACCGGGGCAATAGCTTAGTTAATGTCGACTTACCGCCGCCAGACTCTCCTACCAGCGCGACCATTTGACCAGCTGGAATCTTCAAACTCACATCGCGCAGTACTGAACGGGCCTCATTCCCATAACCAAAGGATACGTCCTTCAATTCCAACCCGCGCCTCAGCGGTTGAAGCTCGATCGCACTCACTCCTTCCGGAATCGGCTGGTGTTCATCCATCACTTCCCAAACATGATGGGCCGCTGCTAACGATTGCTCCATCGAATTGTGCAGCCGCGACAACTTGCGCATCGGATCGTAGCTACGAAACAGGAAGAACAGGAACGTTAGAAACTGTGCCGCATTCATTCTTCCAGCAATGATCTCGCGTTGCCCGAAGTAGAGAAGAAATACAACGAACACCACTCCGATCATTTCAATTGCGGGCGGTGCAAAGCCGGCGATCCGAGCGGTGCGGAGATTGGCGTTCACGATTCGTTTCGCGACCGTAGTGAATCGATCGGACTCTCGAGTCTCGGCACGAAATGCTTTGACGATTGTTTGATTGGAGAGTGCTTCCTGGGCGGTGTCAGTTAATTCTTTGCTGCCCTCGAACTGTTCACGAGACAAGTTTCGCAATCGAGTGCCAAATTTTGCGGTGAGTAACGCGATAAGCGGGGCGATCAAAAGCGCGCCCAGTGTCATGCGCCAACTGTAATAAAAAGAAGCCGCGAGGAAAGCGATCAAAGTAAAACTCTCGCGCAGCATGTCGCGCAGTACATTCGTGACTGAGGCTTCAATTGCTGCCGCACTTGAGACCAGGCGCGAAACCAGGTAATTGGTGCGATGCCTCTCAAAGAAGGTCGCTGACTGTGACAGTACGTGCTGATAAAGATCCTGCCGCAACTTAAGCACAGCCGACTGTCCAATTCGAGCCATTAAGTAGGTGGAAAAATATTCCGCGATTCCCTTGGCAAGAGTGAACGTTATTAAGAGGACGGAGATAGTTTTCCAGGCTGCTAGTCCGGACTGAGGAATGATGTTCTGCAATCCGAACAATGTCGGCGTGCGATTACCCGTTTGAGAGAAAGCTTGGTCAAAGATAGGGACGATTAGGCCGCCGATGGCACTCTCCAAAAGACCCACGAGCAACATGGCAAACGTCGCCAGCAAGAAGATTGCCCAGTGCGGCTTCAAATACTTAAGCAATCGTCTAAGATCTTCCATCTGACTCGAAATCTGTGATCAGTTTGATAGGGAAGGGCGGCGGACGTAAAACCAAAAGCAGAATATACTTATCCTCTTTCAATGGCGTCAAGGAGAGTAAATTCCTCTCTCTTCAACTTATCAACGAACTGCTCAAAGAAACAGGAGAGCAAATGCAGGTGATGTGTGGTTCACAAAGAGCGTTCCTTCTGACACAATGAAATCTGTTACCGCCCTCAATCCTCCGGGTGTTCTGTTAGACCATCTCGAAGTGAGTTATAATTCGGAACACGGTCGAACCTAAATCACAATCCCTCGGGTTAATAAGATCTTGTCACAACAACAAGCCGGTAGTAAGTACTCAGGTAAACGCCTTTTGATCGTCGATGACGACGTGGACATGCGGCTCTTGTTGGCCGAGTACTTTCGTCGCCTGGGTTTCCATGTTGAGGAACGCGAGAGTGGGAGTGCGGCTCTCGAGCCCGCGATAGGTGGCGATTTCGACTGCTTCATCTTTGATGTTTCAATGCCAGGGCTCTCGGGACTTGAATTACTCAGACGAGTACGTGATCGAGGCATCATGACCCCGGCGCTTTTTTTGACCGCTCATGACGCGCTGGATGACAAAGTTGCTGGCTTCGAGGCGGGAGCAGACGACTACCTAGCAAAACCATTTAGTCCTAGAGAGCTCGAGTATCGTGTCGAAGCATTGTTGAGACGCTCGACTGAAGCCCCGATTCCATCGGACGGCACCCGCATTCAGGTTGGTGATCTGGTGATAGACAAGCGACGACACGAAGTCAGTCGCCAGGGTCAGCGGATCGATCTGACGCCTTTGGAGTTTCAGATTCTGGAACTGCTTGCGTCGGAGCCGGGACGCGCGTGGTCACGCAACGCGTTGCTCGATAAAGTTTGGAGTACCGACTACGAAGGTTATCAACGCAACATTGATCCTCATATCAATCGGCTTAGGAAGAAACTCGAATCGGATCCGAAGAATCCAAGATATGTTCTGACCGTCCGTGGCGTCGGCTACAAGTTGAACGAAGCGCCTTAAGTGGTGAAATGGTCTTGGGGCTTTGTTCTTAGGTCTTTGTCAGTTGTTAGTGGTCAGTGGTCCGTTGTCCGCGGTGAGTTGTGGGCGGTCCTTTGTCTTGGTTTCAATTGACCCTAGTTAGAGCCTGATTAGTGCTGGTTCGTGTGAATTCGTGGATAACGTATTTACTTTTAAGTTCGGAAAGACGATCCACGAAGCAACACCAATCACTCTCGGCAAACTAAACAACGCTAATACCGTAACTGCAAACAACGGACAGCGGACAAACACCTAAAACCAAAGACCCAAGACCAAAGCCCTTCCTTTCTGTAATGTGGATCCTGAGCGGCATTCTGTTTTTCGTTTGGTTGATACTTAAATTCGTGTTTCACAAGAGTGGGTTCGTCCACATCCTCCTACTTTCCGCTATCTCCATCTTTGTAATTCAGTTTTTGGCTTATCGGAAGACCAAGTACGCGCAAAGCTCGTCAGAACGTTAGCTTGACCTGCCCATACCCTTCGGCAACAATGTTTCTCGTTAGTGCATCCACATAACGAGAACCAACCTGGCTGAAGCCTGCAATCACTATCATAGGAGCTGCGTTATGAATTTTCGCTTTTTCCCAATGAAGTCAGCCGCAACGATATGGTCTCTGGTTTTTTGCATCACTGCTTTTGCGCAGAGTGATGTGCCACGCCAAACCGTAGCCGTCACTTATCCATTGGACGAAACAGTGTCGTTGAAGTTTCGCGGCACTACATTGCTACCGCGTCTCAAAGGCGAAGCTAAGGTTAAGCGTGCCGGCAGGCGAGGAACGCGCGTTGAGCTCAGCATCGATGACTTACCACGAGCTTCCGAACTCGGTGGCGTTTATTCGACGTATGTGCTTTGGGCTATCGCTCCTGATGGGCGCGTCGACAACATGGGTGAGATTAAACGCGGGGGGAGCCAGTTTGTTGATTCCAAGATCGACGTGACGACTCCTTTGCAGACCTTCGCTTTGATAGTTACTGCCGAACCACACTTCCTGATGAAAGTTCCTAGCCGGATGGTGGTCCTTGAAAATCTGCCTCCAAAGCGTCCAGGTAACAGTCAAATAGCAACAGTGAATGTGCAGTACATCGGCAATTCGAGTGACTACTTCCGAGATGCGCGAGTGCCTGAGGTCGCGGATAGAGATTACAAAGAGACACCAGTATCACTGCTTGGCGCTCGTCAAGCTCTGAACCTTGCGAAGTTTGCGGGAGCATCGCAAGACGCAACTACGGAATTGCAGCAAGCCGAGGATGATCTTCAGGCTGCCGAGAAAGCGTGGAGACTCAATGAGCCTAATGCTGACGTAGACATGTTGGCTCGCAAGGCAACATCGTCCGGCGCTCGCGCTGAAGAGGTGGCTGTCGTACGTCGTACAGCTCGCCTTCGTCGTGAAGAGACTCAACGTCGTGATGAAGCCTTAAGGAATGCGGAAAAAAGTGCGGAAGCGGCGCAGCGAGAGATTGAACAGCTGCGTACCGCTCTGGACCGGGAACAGCGCGCGCGTGAACTGGCGGAGCGCGATTCGGCCTTAATGAGTGAACAGCTGCGTGAGCACAGGATCGAAGTTGCGCGTCTCCGGGATGAATTGCAAACCGTCAGAGCTGAAGGAGAAACCGCAAAACTCAAACTGGCCCGGATCGAGGGCGAGAAACAAGCAGAAGAGGCACGCAAGCAAGCCGTAGTCGATGAGCAACAAAGACGCGCTGCTGAGGCGACGCTTAAACAAACTCTGACGAAGTATGGCACTGTCAAGGAAACCAGCAGTGGCTTTAGGCTGGTTCTTCCCGAATCAATTTGGGCCAATGCACGAGCAGTGCAGTTAAGTTCTGCCGCTTCAGCGAAGCTCGAGCCACTTGCTGCTCTACTCGCCAGCAATCCTGATTATCAGATTGTGATTGAAGTCTACACGGATAACCGCGGTGATGAAGTCACACTGCAACAACTTACTCAGGAGCGTGCGCGGCTTCTGTCTGAAAAATTTCAAGCAGCCGGTGTTGAACCTGCTCGAATTCAAGCGAACGGGATGGGCGCAGCAAACCCCGTCAGCTCGAACGCTTCTGTAGCGGGCAGGACAAGGAATCGTCGTACGGAGATTACGTTGACGGGGGCGCCCCGCAGCACCGCAAGCAGTCAATAGAAGCATCAAGTACATCGGCAAATACTGAACCGGGAGCGGTAGCGACCGGATGCTAGACTCAACGTCATTGCCGTTCAAATTTCAGCAGGCGGGACTCGACGACTGGCAATAGGCAATAGCTTGACTGTAGCATCCGGTAGCTATCGCTCCCGGTTCTGTAACTGACTTCTAACCCTCTCCGCATGTCTCCACTGGACGTACTACAGCTCGTCGGATACAGCATCGGCGCAGTCTTGCCGCTATGGCTCGGAGCTCAGCTACTTTCTCGCCGCCACAAGCTAACTTCGCTCGAACGTGGGCTGTTTGCTCTCGCGCTCAGCATGGGCGGCTGGCATACGAGCAACCTCGTCCTCACATTGCACCGTCTGTTTCGACTTCCTCTCGCAAGCTGGTCCCCGGTACTCCGTCTCGCCGATACAATCGCCGTAGTCAGTATCACTTTCGCGTACTCATTCCTTCTACATGTTCACCTGCACCTATGGGCCAACGCCTCAGGACGGCCGCTGACGCGCAACGAGAAAGTCCGCGTCTATCTGTCTTACCTGCCCACGGTGTTTCTGCTTGTTTCAGTTCCGCGAATTTGGTCCGGCAGCTACGCACCGATGATGTCTAAGCTGCAGTTCTTCGTGCTGCCGTTCGCTTTCTGGATTGCGTACGTTCTTGCTTTGATCGCGATAACGGAAATCTTGATAGCGCGGAAGAGTCAGAATGCCAGCGAGCGAAAAATCATGCGCACACTGGCGGCATCATTTCTCGCAGTCGGTGTGGTGATTCTCGCCGCTCTCGCACTCGGCGTCGGAGAGGGAACCAGGGTCGGGCTTTATCTGAAGACAGTTGCGAATCTCGGATCGCTCTTACCCTCGGCGCTGTTGGCCTATTACATCTATCGATACCGTTATCTGGAATTGATCATTGAAGAGAGTTTGATTGTTGCTACTTTTGCGGCAGTTGTGCTTACGATTTATCTCTATGGAATCAGGACCATCGGCGACTGGATGACTGCGCGTTATGGAACTCCGCCAGGCGTAGTCGAGGCATTGCTAATTCTGGGCCTGACGTTGGCGGCTGCTCCGCTTCGCCGTTGGTTGAGTGCTCGCTTCCACGCGCTGTTTGAAAGAGAAGCTACGCTTTATCGCCAGATTGTTTCCCGTATCGGTTCTCATGCAAGCCAGCATAAGCACCTGCCCGAGTTTCTCGCCTTTGTGGAAGAGAAGACTGCCCAATCGCTTGGGCTACGGCGCGTGACGATCGTCGTCAAGAACGAGGACGAACCTAACGAATGGGTTGAAGATGTTTTGCGCATCTCTGAGCAGCAACAATGGAAGGCCGTAGAGAACGCAGCGCCACTGACAGCACAAGGTTTCAATCTCGCTTATCCACTACGTCGCGACGACAGAGTATCGGGTTTACTACTCATCGATGGTCCTTCAGGCAGCCTTACGCCTGATGCGCGAGCGGTACTCGAGGTACTGGCGGGCCAGGTTGCTATCGCAATTGAAGACTGGCGATTGGTGGAAGAGAACGTCAGTTTGGAGCGGCAGCTTGCCGAAAGAGAACGCCTGGCAGTGTTGGGTCAGATGGCAGCTACAGTGGCCCATGAAATAAAGAATCCCTTATCGGCAATCAAGTCAATTGCGCAGGTGATGCGTGAAGACGAAAGCCTTAGCAATGAGTACGGCCGCGACTTGAGCTTGATTGTGGGTGAAACAGATCGTCTCAATCGCAGCGTGGCTCAGCTGTTGAGTTTTGCGCGCAAGCAACCCCCCGCTGAACGCCCGGTGCAGATTGAAGAGTTAGTGCGATCGGTTGTAGATCTTTTTAGGGCAAACGCAACAGAACAGAACATCGTATTGTACTGTCGCATTAACGCTGAACAGGAACTCACTGGTCCGGCTGTGCCTGCCGTTCGTGACTCACTATCCAACCTTCTACTGAATGCACTGCAAGCAACCCCTGAGGGCGGTCAAGTCAGTATTACGGCTACTACTGAAGACAGTGAATTGTTGTTAGCAGTTGCCGACGCAGGATCGGGAATTCCTGCTGACTTGCAACAGCGGATCTGGGAGCCGTTCTTTACGACGAAACAGAGAGGCACGGGCTTAGGTCTGGCCATCGTGCGGAAGCGTATGCAGGAAGCTGGCGGATCAGCGAGACTGGCATCATCAAACGGCAAAGGAGCAACATTCGAGCTGCGTGTTCCGATTTAGTCTTTGGAGTGCGGTGGCAGAGCGAAGCGGCGACACCGCTTTGGATAGTTGTGTGATAGTTCCAATATTGAGTTAAACGAGCGCGATCCAAAGCGGTGTCGCGCTGCGCTTGCCACCGCACTCCAAAAAGGAACTTTCAGTTCACGCCTGCGTGTTAGTTATGCCTGCAGGCCCAACAGTTCCAGGAAGCGGCGCGACATGGCATGGATCAATTGCCATCTAAGCCGAGTAAACAACAATTAGCCATCTCCCCAAGGAGCAAAGCTATGAACGTGCGTAGGATTGTTATAGGAATCCTGTTTGTAATCGTGACGATTGCGGGACTCGGCGTTCAGCCGATACTGGCCCAAACAACGGACCAACAACCCACACCGGCTGCAAAGAAAGTAGACGAAACCAATCTCGATACTCAGCTGTATCTGATCGTCGGACACAATCAGAACGTGGAAGAAGCGAAACTTCCTGCTGCGCTGGAACCCGTACTGAAGCAACTTCGTGCTTCGTTGCCGTTCAAGAACTATCGCGTGTCTGCGACGCTGATCAATCGCGTGAAGAACGATGGTCGCTTGAACCTTAAATGGATCGGCGGGCCTTTAATCCTCTCGCCGGCTGCCTCAAATCAACCAAACTTTTACGAATTCAGGGTAAATAATGTGCGGCTCTTTCGCGAGGAGACAGGGCAGCAGTTCGTGCGCTTGGAGGGGTTCGGCTTTAGCGCGCGCATCCCGATTCAAAGCTTGACCGGGATTGCTTCGGCTGGTCAGCCTCCAATCATTAACTACGAACCGACCGGGCTGAACACTGATATCAGCATGCGAGAAGGTGAACCCGTCATTGTTGGCACGTTAAATGTCGGGCCATCAGGTGACGCGATCATTCTTGTGATGTCAGCTAAGAGGACTGCCAAGTAAGAAGTAGAATTAGCCGCGGCTTAACTTTGATAACACTGGTTGAGAGATGTCTTGGACTTTCTGGAAAGATTCGCCACTCAAGGTTTCGTTTGCTTTGAGTGTATTGATTGTAGGGTTGTTTCCTCTGGCAGCAATGGGCCAAACAATAGTCGGAGACAGGATTATCTATCCACCAGAGTTCAACCCGCTTATTGCTTCGCGGCCACGCCCGCCGGAAGTACCGCTGGTCCCACAGGCCAAGTTCATAAGGCACGAAAATCGTATTCCCGGTCACTATATCGTCGTATTGAATGACGATGTTGTTAAGGACGATGCTTCACTCGATGTGCGCCAAGTGCTTGAGGCGCGTCTTGCGGAGATAACCGACATCGCTAATCGTCATGCGCGCGCTTACGGTGGTAAGGTCCACTTCATCTATCACGCTGCGCTTAAGGGCTATTCGATTGAACTACCTAACGAAGCTGCCGCGATCGCTCTAAGTGAAGATCCGGAAGTCAAATGCGTCGAGGAGGATGCGATCTCTGAATTGTCCGGCGGTCCAGCTATTCAGACGGACCAATCTAGGACTATCCCGATCGGCAGCATGACGAATGCCTTCTGTACCCATAACCCTACTCGCCCGGACCAGAAAGGATCCAAGCTTTACTTTGATCCGCGTCGTCCGCGTTAAGCCGCGTCTAATTCTTTTCCTCTGGCACGCGACGCGCTAGAGAAATCCACTCGAAGGCTCTAAACTGCCCTGAAAGTGAGAAAAGACGCGTTGCGACTATTGATAGTGGATGACGAGGAAGCCTCCCGATACGGCATGCGGCGGGCCTTGAGTACCTTTGGTCTGAATGTTTCCGAAGCCGATTCGGTTGAAGCAGCACGAGCGCTGATCAAGCAGCAGGAACCGGACCTGATGCTGCTTGATGTAAATCTTCCGGGAATGAGCGGGCTGGATTTCCTGCGCGAGCTAAAGAGCTCCAACGGAAACAGCCCGCTCGTCATTATCATCACGGCCCACGGTTCAGAGCGCATGGCTGTGGAAGCTGTAAAAGCTGGCGCCTACGATTACCTCTCCAAGCCTTTCGAACTCGACGACCTCCGCCTGGTCATCAAGAACGCTGCTGAAAACATCCAGCTCAAGCGCGAAAACGTTTCGTTGCGCCGCCGTATTGAGATTGAACGATCACAACGAGGCGCGCTCATCGGCAACTCTGAAGGAATGAAACGTGTGCGCGCGATGATTGAGAAGGTTGCGGAAACTGATGCGACGGTTCTGGTTCGCGGTGAATCGGGAACAGGGAAGGAGCTGGTCGCGAGAGAGATTCACGAGCGCAACAGTGCCAGGAGAAACGGAGCCTTCGTCGCGGTGAACTGCGCGGCACTTCCGTCAGAGCTGATCGAGTCCGAGTTGTTTGGGCACGAAAAGGGCGCGTTTACAGGCGCTGCAGCGCGACGCCAAGGCAAATTCGAGCAGGCCGATGGCGGGACGCTTTTCTTAGATGAAATCGGAGATATGAGCGCGAACGTGCAAGCGAAACTGTTGCGGGCCCTAGAAGAAAGAACAATCGAACGGCTCGGCAGCAATGAAGCCATTCCCGTTGATGTGAGAATTGTTAGTGCTACTCATCGGCCTCTGGAGCAAGAGATAACGACCGGTAACTTTCGTGCAGATCTCTTCTACCGATTGCGTGTTGTCACTATCGACATTCCGCCGTTGCGTGAACGGCGCGAAGATATTCCGATGCTGGCCGAAACATTCGCGAAAGGCGCAGCGGAGCGTTACGACTTGCCTCTGCGACAGATTTCGCAGACTGCCTTGCGGCGTCTGCTCGATTACGACTGGCCGGGCAACGTGCGTGAGTTAAAGAACACGATCGAACGGGCGGCAATCATGGCTGATGGAACCGAGTTGGTCGCAGATGATTTGCCTAACGAGATCATGCCCACCCAGAAGGGCCCAACCAGAGATGATGCGGAAGACGGCGGTTTAAAAGTGCCGTTTACGGCGGAGTTTCGTGAGGATAGAAAAGAGTTCGAGCGCCGATACATTAGCCGCTGCCTGGAACACACTCACGGAAACGTCACGCGGGCCGCAGAGATCCTTGGCATGCACCGCCAGTCCTTACAGCACAAATTGCGTCAGCTCGGTTTAGGCCGCCGATACGTCTCGGTTTCAGGAGACATGTCTGATAATTCCGACAACTGAAATGCTTCTTATCCTGCCCCTAACGCTGCCCATACCTGACGAATGGTGATATAAGAGCGACTGAAGAACCCGATCAAAAGAAAGTCAGGCAGGTCGAAGTCATGGCAGCGTCAGTACGAATTGCACTCCAAGATGGCTTTGACGGAGATACCGTCGTCGTCAAAGTCAATGGTAAGCAAGTCTTCAAACAAGATAACGTCAAGACGAAGCGTCAAATCGGCAAGGCCGCCTCATTTGATGTCGAAGTTGAGGATGATGCGGCTGACGTGCACATCTCGCTTCCCGACAAGAAAATCTCACAAACAATTGCCCTGAACGTCTCCGACAAAACCTACCTCGGTGTGTCCATCGAAGAAGATAAGATCGAGCATAAGGTTTCATCGGAGCCGTTTCGCTACGCCTAACAATCAGCGAGCTCAATTAACCGACTCGTAAAAGCCCCGCGCGTGTCAATCTCAACTGTTGCTCAACCGGTTGCCTCGCAACCCACCCAACGGAGAAACAAAATGCAGGAACAAGATGTACTACAAACCGCTCGCGGCGATAGCCCGGCGCACGAGGAACCCTCAAACATAATCGCCCACACCTCCGCGGCAACTTACTCGGCAGCTGGAAGCTCCACGATCAGCGGACTGTATCTTTGGAAGCCGTCCTATGCTGTCTCGTCACCAGTCCCACACGCCCCTGATCCGCCGGCTGAACCAAGTAATGGGGCAAGTTCAGGATCCACTCCAGTGGTCAACGAGGAGTTGCGACTCGACGTGGATGGGCGATACCCGCAGATGGTCGCGAGCGGGGTAATTCATGGCGGCATTTTCTCGCGCGTGCATTGGATAGCTAATCTTGTTCCGAAGGGAACAAACGCCTGGGCCGGGGATGTCTTCTATAAGGAAGGGAACCTGTCTTCGTTTCCTTACAAAACTGTAACTGTCGACGTGATACCAAACGCCTATCCGAGTCAGCGCAAGGCACGCGTGACACTGGCGGGCGGCGGGTCAACACAGCGCACCCGGACGTTTAAGTTCGCCAGTCCGAATTTCCATACCGTCGATTTTGAATTCGACTACGTAACCGGTGAGAACGTGCTGCTTGACATTAAAACTGACGCTCATCCCATCCGCCCGAGCGCGTTGGAAGCTGAAGAGCTTACCGTTACAAGCATCTTCGAACGTGCGGGTTTTGCAATAACGACGACGCCCGGTGGAAGAATTCCGCTCAAAGGCGCTGGCCTCGACAAGCGTTGGAGTTATCAAGAGATGCACGACGCGATGCAGAAATACTGGTCGCACTACGCGTCGAAAGCACAATGGGCCATGTGGGTGTTCTTTGCCGGCCTCAATGAAGAGGATGGAAAGGATCTCGGTGGGATCATGTTCGACGACATCGGCGAGCAACATCGCCAAGGCACAGCAATCTTCAATAAGTCGTTCATCTCTGAGCCGCCCGCAAACGACAAGAGGCCGAAGGAGTGGGTACGGCGGATGATCTTCTGGACCACCTGCCACGAGATGGGCCACTGTTTCAACCTCGCGCACTCCTGGGAGAAAGCTGCCGGGCATGACTGGATTCAACTCAAGAGCGACAAAGAAGCGCGTAGCTTTATGAACTACCCATACAACGTTGTCGGCGGTCAGTCAGCATTCTTCTCTGATTTTGAGTTTAGATTCGGCGATGGTGAGCTGCTGTTCATGCGGCACGCGCCGGAGAGATTTGTGCAGATGGGCAACGCCGAGTGGTTTGATAATCACGGTTTTCGTGAAGCCAACCTGTCGCCCGAGCCAAAGTTCAAGTTGATCCTTCGCGTGAACCGGCCGCAGCCGATATTCGAGTTTCTTGAGCCCGTCGTGCTGGAGCTGAAGCTGACCAACATCTCCAATGAGCCGCAGATGGTCCAAGAGAAGCTCCTCTCCACAATGGAGCGAATCACACTTGTCATCAAAAAGAAGGACAAGCCTGCTAGGCACTACGCACCGCATGCGCAATTCTGTTGGCAACCAAAGAACAAGGTGCTTAACCCTAACGAATCGATGTACGACTCGTTGTTTGCTTCTGCAGGTCGGAATGGTTGGGAGATTTCCGATCCCGGTTACTACCTGGTCCAGGTTGCACTCGACATGGATGAGGAAGATCTGGTTTCGGAGCCATTGATGATTCGTATCGCACCGCCGAAAGATCGTTATAAGGAAGAGTACTTGGCGCAGGATGTATTCAGCGATGAGGTGGGTCGAATTCTGAACTTTGATGGCAGTCGTTTTCTTGAGAAGGGAAACAACGTGCTGCGAGAAGTTGCGGAACAGCTACCCAACAGTCGTTTAGCTATCCACGCCAATGTTCCGCTGGGTAAAGCGTTTGCCAACGACT
This sequence comes from Acidobacteriota bacterium, assembly GCA_046726395.1. Taxonomy (GTDB): domain Bacteria; phylum Acidobacteriota; class Blastocatellia; order Pyrinomonadales; family Pyrinomonadaceae; genus PSRF01. The sequence goes on along the minus strand of JBKPAL010000012.1, from coordinate 330 downwards.
ACAAGTATTTGGTGCTGGGAGATGAACCCGGTGAAGCGGAAATCAAAGTTGCCAAACGTGATCCTGAACGAGCCGAGAAGTGTCTGAATGCAGCATTCACGGAGAACATGAACGATGCCGCCGAGACTCTGGGCCATGTCGACTTTAAGAATTATGTTCAGGCTTATGAGCAAACGCTGCGAAACGAGGGTGACGCGAAGAGTGCGAATGCGTTGCAGAACCAGGCATACAACACATTAAAGAATCGTGGTGTGCTGCCAAGCGTACTCGAAGAGATGTTAGCGAAAGGGCCCCAGGCTACGGCGACAAGACCTCGACGAGTTGGTGCGA
>JBKPAL010000011.1:0-16923 GCA_046726395.1 Acidobacteriota bacterium | reverse complement strand
GCAATCCGAACCTTCCAATTCAGGCACGTGTCGATGATCTTGTCTCGCGTATGACGCTGGAAGAGAAAGTTTCGCAAATGATGAATGCCGCTCCAGCCATCGAACGACTCGGCATTGCTCAATATGAATGGTGGAACGAAGCGTTGCATGGCGTCGCACGAGCGGGTTACGCAACGGTCTTCCCTCAAGCGATCGGTTTGGCCGCGACCTGGGATTCGAAACTGATGTATCAAGTGGCCGATGTGATCTCAACGGAGGCTCGCGCCAAGCATCACGAGTCTGTTCGCAACAACCAACGGGCTCGTTATCAGGGACTTACGTTCTGGAGTCCGAACATCAACATCTTTCGTGATCCGCGTTGGGGTCGAGGACAAGAAACATACGGCGAAGATCCCTATCTAACCGCTACGCTGGGAGTTGAGTTCGTTAAGGGACTACAAGGCAACGACCCGCGTTACTTCAAAGTAATCGCAACACCGAAACACTACGCAGTGCACAGTGGTCCAGAACCTGAACGTCACAGCTTCGACGCTAAGGCTTACGAGCGAGATCTGCGGGAAACATATCTGCCGGCGTTCCGGGCTACAATTGTTGAAGGCAAAGCATATTCGGTGATGTGCGCGTATAACCGCACTAACGGTGAGCCGTGTTGTGCCAATAAGAACCTGTTGACCGACATCTTGCGCGGCGAATGGCGCTTCGATGGCTACATTGTTTCCGACTGTGGCGCGATTAGAGATATTTGGCAGGGCCATCACTTTGTTAAGACCGAAGCCGAAGCTTCAGCACTCTCCGTTAAAGCCGGAACCGATCTGACCTGCGGCAGCGAATATGCAACTTTGCTGCAGGCCGTGAAGGATGGACTGATTACTGAGTCTGAGATCGATGTTGCTGTTAAGCGCCTGATGACTGCACGGTTCCGTCTCGGCATGTTTGATCCATCCGAGATGGTTGCGTACTCACGCATTCCGTTTTCGCAGAACGACACTCCCGAGCACCGCCAGCTTGCGTTGAAGAGTGCGCGTGAATCGATTGTGCTTTTGAAGAATGCCAATCGCGCGCTGCCATTGAAGAAAGATCTAAGGAGCATTGCTGTTATTGGGCCAAACGCTGATGCGCCTGAAGTCTTGTGGGGAAACTACTATGGGCGCCCGTCGCGACTGATTACCCCGCTAGCAGGAATTAGAAACGCAGTCTCGCCGAACACCAAAGTCATTTATGCGCTTGGGTCCACACTCGCCGGTGAATCGGTTGTGACGGTTCCCGCTTCGTTCTTGACTGTGAACGGCATCGGTACTCAAGCAGGACTTAAGGCAGAGTATTTCAGCAACCAGGAACTTAGTGGCTCACCAGCGACCACTCGCACAGATACTCGCATTGACTTCAATTGGGGACGTTACAAACCGACTCCACAACTAAGTGAGAACAATTTCTCCGTTCGTTGGACCGGCAAACTGACACCACCGGAATCCGGAAAGTACACATTGGGGTTCACTGCCGACGATGGAGCACGACTGTTTCTGGATGGCCAACTCCTCGTTGACGCATGGGGCAGCAATCCGAAGAAGACCGTCACACGGGAAGTCACGCTGGAAGCCGAGCGGAGTTATGACCTCCGCATGGAGTATTTCCAATACAACCGTGAGGCTGTTGCAAAACTCGTCTGGTCGTATCCGCGCCTTGAGGAAAGAATGACTGAGCAAGCTGTAAATGCCGCGAAAGAGGCAGACGCGAGCGTTCTCGTCCTGGGTATTTCTGCCGGACTCGAAGGCGAAGAGATGACCGTAAATGTCGAAGGATTCCGTGGCGGTGATCGAACCGACATTTCTTTACCGAAAGGTCAGGACGCATTACTGAAGGCTGTGGTAGCTACTGGTAAGCCGGTCGTTGTCGTGTTGCTCAGTGGCAGCGCGCTCGCGGTCAACTGGGCCAACGATAATGTGCCTGCGATTTTGCAAGCGTGGTATCCCGGCGGTGAGGGTGGAACGGCTATCGCTGATGTGTTGTTCGGTGATTACAACCCTGCAGGACGATTGCCGGTCACGTTCTACCAATCTGTGGATCAGTTGCCTTCGTTTACTGACTACAGCATGCCTGGTCGCACATATCGTTACTTCAAAGGCGAGCCTCTTTATCCGTTTGGTTTTGGATTGAGCTATACCAAATTCAACTACGACAATCTGAAGCTTAGTACCAAGGCGGTAAGGGCGGGTGAAACTATCAACATAAGTGTCGATGTGCAGAACGTTGGCGAAAGAGAAGGTGATGAGGTCGTTCAACTGTATCTTACTGACGTAGCCGCGTCGGCGCCGGTACCACTTCGGACGTTGGTTGGCTTCAACCGTATTTCGCTCAGGCCAGGAGAAAAACGGAACGTGATGTTTACTATCACGCCACGCCAGATGTCGTTGATCGACGACAGCGGGAAGCGAGTGATTGAACCTGGTGAATTTCTGATAAGCGTGGGTGGCGGTCAGCTCGGTTTCAAGGGGATTCCTGTGTTAAGCGGACGGTTCGCTGTTTCCGGAAAGATGATGGAACTTGCTCAACGATAGTAGTTGCAGAACGACGTCTCAAAAGACCAAATGTCATTCTCACGGGTTTGCAAATGATCGGCTGCAGGATTATCAGGGCAGTACCGTAACGCGGTACTGACATCATGACGCTGTGTCTTGCATTTTATATAGTCTCTACAGCCGACTGTCGGGTCAGTTGATGAAGAGTTGGCCGTGTTCTGTTAATGAAGAGATGCGTCTATGAACCGAAAAATAAGAGTAGCTGCGTCGTGTTGTCTGATTCTTTTTGTAGTCTCACTCTGCTTCGCCAATTCCCGACCCGGAAAAACAGTTTCGTTCAATGAAAACTGGCGTTTTCAGCTTCGTGATGTTGCAAACGGACAGGACATCGGTTTGAACGACTCTTCGTGGCGCCAACTGGACCTTCCGCACGACTGGAGTATCGAAGGCGAATTCAGCGAAAACAATCCTGCCGGCACAGGTGGCGGAGCATTGCCCGGTGGACTGGCCTGGTATCGCAAGACGTTCACGATTCCCTCCACCGCAAAAGCGAAGTTGGTCTTCATTGAGTTTGACGGCGTGTATCGAAACAGTGAAGTGTGGATCAACGGACACTACCTCGGCAAACGACCTTACGGGTATAGCTCTTTCGAATACGAGCTGACACCACATTTAGTCTACGGTCCAAGGACGAACGTAATCGCAGTAAAGGTCGACAACTCACAACAACCAAATTCGCGCTGGTACTCCGGTTCCGGAATCTATCGAAATGTTTGGCTAACCACAGTCGACCCGATTCATATCGAACATTGGGGCACATATGTGACGACGCCAGAGGTGAGTGAACAGTCAGCGACAGTGTTGATTAAAACAAAGATAAGTAATGGATCGAAGAGTGCTGGCGCAGTAAATCTTACGACCGTTATTCAGGATGCTAATGGACGAGAAGTCGCACGAGGCACCGAGAAAGCAGTGGCTCCGAGAGGTTCTAGTGCTGAGGTGGGTCAAACATTAAAGGTGTCGTCTCCGGTCCTTTGGTCGGATCAGCATCCACACGTTTATAAGGTTGTCTCGCGGTTAGAACAGAATGGAAGAGCTGTCGACCGATATGAGACTCCGCTCGGCATCCGCAGTTTTCGGTTCGATGTGAACAAAGGCTTCATCCTCAATGGCAAACCAATAAAGATACGTGGCGTGTGTAATCATCACGACCTGGGTTCGCTCGGAGCGGCAGTCAACCACCGCGCAATCGAGCGACAGTTGGAGATGTTGAAAGCGATGGGAGTGAACGGTCTTCGCACTTCACACAACCCGCCGGCTCCTGAACTTTTGGATCTGACTGACAAAATGGGTTTCATCGTGATGGACGAGGCCTTCGATGTTTGGAAGAAAGAGAAGACGAAATTCGATTACCACCTCGATTGGGATCAGTGGCACAAGAGAGACCTGGAAGATATGGTGCTACGCGATCGAAATCATCCAAGCATTTTCATGTGGAGCATTGGCAACGAAGTCATGGAGCAATGGAACGAGAACGCTGAAGGAGGAAAAATCAGCAAAGAGTTAGTCAGCATCGTGCGCAATTTGGATATGACTCGTCCGATCACATCAGCGTGCAATTTAGTCGACCTAAAGAACACGGTGATCACTGAAGGCGGCTTAGATCTCGTCGGCACGAATTACAACCCTGCAAAAATCCCGCAGTTACCGCAGATGTTTCCGGGACGTCCGATCATCGGAGCGGAGACCAATTCCGCCGTTGCGACTCGTGGCAGTTACACCATGCCGTCGGATGTGATCCGGCGTTGGCCCAGGCGCAAGGAAGATATTCTTCAACTTAGTCCAGATTATTCATGCTCCGCTTACGACAATTCGACCGCGCCGTGGGGTTCAGGCCACGAGGAGATGTGGAACATAGTTAAGAAGCACGACTTTTTCTCCGGCATGTTTATCTGGACTGGTTGGGACTACATCGGAGAGCCCACGCCATTTCCATGGCCTGCGGTTAGCTCTTATTTCGGGATCGTCGATCTCGCTGGTTTTCCGAAAGATGCATTCTACTTTTATCAGGCCGAATGGACCGATCAGCCAGTATTGCATCTCGTCCCACACTGGAATTGGAAACAGGGCGAGAAAGTGGACGTGGTGGCTTACTTCAACGCTGAAGAGGTTGAGCTTTTTTTGAATGGGCGCTCCCAAGGAACGAAGCGAAAAGAGGGCGATAACTTGCACGTGTTCTGGCGGCTTCCGTTTGAGCCTGGTGTGTTGAAGGCGATCTCACGAAAGAATGGTCAGGTAGTGCTTACTAAGGAAGTACGAACCGCTGAAGAACCAGCGAGAGTTGTCTTGATTCCGGATCGCGAGACTCTTCGAGCTGACGGTTCCGATCTTTCATTCGTAACCGTGAAAGTAGTTGATAGGAATGGAACCGTTGTGCCCACAGCCGACAACCTGATCAAGTTTGAAATAAGCGGCGCTGGGTCACTGGCGGGTGTGGATAATGGCAATCAGATCAGTCACGAGTCTTTCAAGGCAAGTCAGCGCAAGGCATTTCACGGAATGGCGCTCGCGATCGTTCAATCAAAACGGAACGCGGGACGAATCGTAGTGAAAGCGACTTCAGACAACCTATCCGCTGCTTCAGTTGTCCTGAACGCCCGGTGATTCGCTGCTGGTGGGAATTTGCAGTTGGAAAGAGCGGCGGATTAATGAGTCAAGATTGAATAGCGCAGTCGGGAAGGGCGCAGTCGGCAGATTCAAGGTTCGGTAGATTCAAGGCGCCCCCGCTCAAGGTTGAATGCCAATTCAAGACAAATGTTACTTGTGCCTGCGCGATTCCTTGAGTTGAGTGATTTGATTCAGTGATGAAGCTTATGAAAATTGAGCGGGGGCGTCTTGAATCTGCCGAAACTTGATTCTACCGACTGCCCCCTTCCCTACTGTGCTATCTAACCTTGATTCATTCATCCGCTGCTTCCCGCCATCCCTACTGCGCTACTCAACCTTGACTCATTAATCCGCCGCGTGCCACTTTCCCGACTTGTTCTGATCACCTAAGCCACTTTTACTGCGGTGTTAAGTCGAGGGCTTCCACGATACGGGTGAACGGAATCTGGGCTGTCTCATTTACCTGACGGACATGGTCGGCACTCTCAGCTTCAAAGAGACACATACAATGCGCCTCGCCTGGTACGAACGTGGTTCGAATGTAACGAACAGGTTTGCCTTCAGCGGTGAACTTATTGCTGGTTTCTATTGCAGCCTTTTGCGCGGCCGCCAACTGCTCCATCTGAATACCGGGAAGATCGCGGTCAACCATGTAGACTGACATAACAACCTCCTTTCGATTTGAAGTGCGGAGAGCTTACGCCCCTCCACACCAAAGGTAAACTGCACAAGCGTCAATTACCTTTCGGCCCTGCTGCAAGTTTTTCGGTTATGAAACGAGTGAACACTCCGTAGAGATGTTTCGTGGTACCCGGTCCTTCGTAGATGCCATGAGAGCGATTCGGATAAGGCATGACTTGAAAGGACTTGTTAGCTGCGATAAGTGCGTTAACGAGCGCCTCGGTACCCTGATAGTGAACATTGTCGTCACCAGTACCGTGAACGACCATCAACTGTCCCTTTAACTTTCCCGCGAACGTGATCGGTGAACTTTGCGTCCACTCATCGGGATGATCTTGGGGTAAACCACCATAACGTTCCTGATAGATCGTGTCGTAGTAGCGCAGGTTTGGTACAGGCGCCACTGACAGTCCAACGGCGTAGACATCTGGATAACGGAACATCGCATTCAGCGTCGATGAGCCACCGCCACTCCATCCCCAAATACCAATTCGCGCGGGATCGACATAAGGCCATTTCGCAATAGTGCGTGCAGCATTAGCCTGGTCCTGCGAATTTACGATTCCCATTTTGCGATACAAAACCTTACGCCAGCTTCGACCACGCGGTGAGGGCGTGCCACGATTGTCAACGCTCACGACGATGTAACCTCGCTGGGCCAGCATTGTGTGCCACATCCGATTGAGACCACCCCACAAGTCGACTGCAGTCTGTCCCCATGGTTCACCGTACACATAGAACAGCACTGGATATCGCTTGTGTGGATCAAAATCGGGCGGCTTAATCATCCAACCATCGAGTTGAACGCCGTCGCCAACATCGACGCGGAAGAATTCAGAAGTCGTTGGATTGAGTTTATCCAGCCGTGCTTGCACTGCCTTGTTGTCAATCAGCGTTCGCACTGCCGTGTGCTGTGGCAATCGAACGATATCGATGACCGGCACCTTCGTGAACGTGGAGTATATGTGAATAGCCAGGTCCGCCTTGGGAGAAATGTTATAGCTGTGTGTTCCGGCGTCGTTGGCTGGTGTCAGTCTTTCCTCTTTACCGGTTCCGTCAATCCGAACTCGATAAAGATACCGCTGCGTGGGATTCTCCAAAGACGCTTTGAAATACATCCATCCGTTTGCACTGTCGACTCTCTCTACCGCAGTAACGTCATAGTTCCCATTAGTAATACACTTCGCATCGCTGCCATCGCGCGATACTGACCAGATGTGTCGCCATCCATCTCGCTCGCTGGCCCACAGGAACCGCTTACCTCCATCAATCCACTCCGCGTCGCCCCGTGCGAGCCCGGTCTTATCCCAATCGATATCGCCCCATGCGATGTCTACCCACGCGTCATCCTTCTCTGTCAGCACAGGCTTAACTTTACCAGTACGAGCATCACCGAGCATCACGATGTTCGTGTTCTGCAGCCGATTGAGTTGTTGAATGATCACTTCATCGGAACTTGCGGCCCACTCCATTCGCGGTAAGTAGTTGTTGCGCGGATCGCCGGGTACCGCGAACCAGCGTGTCGCTCCACCTGATGCGGCAACGACACCGACACGCGCAGCAGAGTTTGTTTCACCGGCTTTCGGATACGGGAAAGAAGTGATCACCGGATAGAGCGCCATCGTGTTGTTGATCAGTTGCATCTCTTTGACGCCTTCTGAGTTCAACTGCCAATACGCGATCTGCTTTCCGTCGGGACTCCATCGCCACCCATCGCGACAGAACAGCTCCTCTTCATACACCCAATCGAAGGTGCCATTCACGATATAGCGCGAACCGTCAGAAGTTAACTTGGTGATCGTCGGATCGCCGGAAACGTTTTCCACGTAGATATTGTTTTCGCGCACGTAACCGACTCGCGTGCCGTCCGGAGAAAACTTCGCAAACATCAGCGTCGAAGGCTTTGCGTCTGCGCCACCGAGTTTTCGTAAGGTGCCAGTAGTTAGATCTAGAACCCAATAATCGCCGCGCGTGTTGCTTCGCCAAACCCGCTCAGAGTCAGTAAATAGCAACAGACGTTTTCCGTCGTCGCTAAGATCAAACTGCTCTACTGCCAAGGCCTTTCCAGCTCCAGCCGGATTCAGTTTTGCTGCTGGGACCAGAACTGTCCGTTCACCGGTCGAGGCGTCATAGCGGACGATTTCTAAAACGTCCTTCTGGTTCGAGGCCGGCTCAAGAGCAAGATAACCACTGCCGTCATTTTGCCATTGGATTGGGCCAAGTGGCTTAGTCTGGAAAGTGAATATCGAGTCTACAGTCAGCAGACTCGGATCTGTTGCTGGCGATTGTTGTGGTTGCGCTTGCTGTGCATAAATCCGCGGCAGTTGCGCAGGAACAAACAGCACAATTAGAAATAAGACGGGTAGAAATGTTCTTTTCATTTTTCCTGGATAACTTACGAAGGATTTTGGGAGCGAGGAAATAATACAAAAGAGGATTGCAGATTGCGAATGCCGACTCCGACTCTGTGTATCGCAGTGTCTCTGGTTTTCTTGTGCATAAATGGGCGCTCAAGTAAAAGAAGACCACGGAGGCACCGAGACACAGAGAGGCATAGAGAAGAATGAATCAGTGTTGCTCGAGAAACTCGCGGATGAGCCGTTGCTGCTTTTCGTCTTTGATGCGAGTGAAGAGTTTGGTGCCGAGTTTCTTGATTGTCTCGGCTCGATCGAAAGGCAGGCGCTCGTACATGACACCGCCGCTGAAGTGACAAGGCTGGCAGCGCGCGGCAAAGATTGGTTTGATCTGAGTATCGAAGTCTATCTTTGAATGGGTCGAGCTTGCAGCCTTTGCACTGGCCAGGGCTTTTCCAGCGTAAGGAGAGTTCATTCGCGACAGCAGATAGCCGCCGAACATCAGGATTAGTGCCAGGAAAACTAAGCCTATTCTCACGGCACAATGCTACTCCGAAATTCTGCAAGCACCTATGAAACTGTGACGAAAAGGCGTGTTGCAGTTCTGAGTTGGTACCCCGCGAAGTCGAACGGGTGGCTTTCAACGAGCGTTCAGCCAATCATCCTTCAATAATCCATACGAAAGCGCATCCAGCAGGCGACCATCCTTCAGAAAATGTTGGCGCAGCCTTCCTTCTAACTTGAAAGAATTCTTCTCGAGAACGCGCGCCGAAGCCAAATTCCCAGCAAACACATGAGCAGTAAGTTTCAGCAGGTTTAGCTCGGTGAATGCGTACCCGACATAGGCGCGCACAGCATCAGTCATGATTCCCTGTCCCCAATAAGGTCGGGCCAACCAATATCCGAACTCGACTCGATGCGCACGGGGTGAGACCAATAACTGATTTGAGATGATTGCGTTGGGGTCCGCCTGGGTTTTCGATGTCATCTCCAGTTCGTCCGCGCCGATTCCTCCGATTAACCTGCCATTGGCCTCTCTAATGGCGAACGTCACTTCGATACCTTGCCGCTTTGTGATCTGCTGCCGGTGATGGATCCAGAAGTCGGCGTCGGCCTCAGTGTATGGGTAGGGAATGTTAAGAGTGGTGTTGTAGACGTCTTTGGTACTCAGGTGCTCGAGCAGGGCCGCTTTGTCTTGCTCTCGGAAACTCGACAGGTACACCCCTGGTCGAATCTCAATTCTGTATTCTGACATTGGGCTTGCGTTCATCAAGTGGTACCAGTCTAAGCGTTAAATTCAGCAGGACCGCGGAATACTCAAGACATATTTACCATGTTCGAGGGATTATTGGACCATGAATCTCAACATGTCCGCTTACGGGAGAGGCGTGCGTGGGCCAGCAACCGGGGTTTGACGACTTGAATAAGTCAGACGAGTGCGCATCCGCTGTTGCCACTGGCTGTCCTTGTTCTCTGCTTGCTCAATTTCGCTCAAAGCATCCCTTAATGTCTCGCCTCCGAGCTGGCGCATCTTCAAATAAAGCAGCGCCGGCACGATCGAGAGCAACGGCACAATTATGATATTTACAAGACCCCTGAGGGGTTGCAGACTGGTCTGTATGCCTCCCGCGTCTTGATGTTCACTAACGGACAAGTTTCCAAAAAGGGCGCTGACAGTGAACGGAATCACAAATTGCAAGCATGTGACAATAATTACTGTACGCCACGATCGTGCGGCCAATTCTCTGGCCCGTTTCATTGCCGCCTTCTTTTCCAGCCCCTCCATCAAAACTACGGGAGCGTAGAGCGCATACCGGGCAGTCATGACAATCCCGCCTATGCAGAAGACGAGATAACCAAGAAGGATTCTGATAGTGACGAGAAGGCTGGTTTTTAAGAACGGTCGCCAACGTCTTTTAAGAACTGCCCAGGCCGTGCGCAATTCGACTGGTCGCAGGGGCGCTGCAGAGACTTGTGTGACGATTACGGCAGTCATTCCCGAAATCACTGAGGCCGCCAGGAAATATGCAATCACCTGGCCCAGGCCAACGAGACCGAGTGCAACATAGAGGACTATGCGCACCACGCTGAGACCCTTTGGCTGCGAGCGTTCGATCGTTTGCAAGATGACCAATGCCACCGTGTTAATAATAACTGGTATGTGCGCGACTAAAGAGATCTTCAGAAATTTCGGAAAGTATTCGCTGTACAGCGAGAACGCTCGCCGATAAAGCGAACCGACACCTTCCGCCTGGGCCCGTAATGAACTTGCGAAAGCGTGAGCTGTTTGGGGACGCTGCTCCGGATCTTTCGCTAATGCTGCCATAACAGTATTCGCGACACGCTTCGGCACTTTAGTTCGCTTACGTAAATGCGTCGGAGTTGTTTCTATGTGCTGCCGCATAATCGTGGCAGTCTCGCCCGTGAATGGCGGCTCACCGGCAAGCATCTGGTAAGCAATCACTCCGAGGCTATAGAGATCAGAACGCGCGTCAGATGGCTTTCCTTCGCACTGCTCAGGCGACATATACCTGGGCGTTCCAATGATTGCGCCTACACGAGTCAATTCTGCTCCGTGCTGTGTCGTACCTTGGCCCTGCATCTGTGAGCCGGAGACCTGCTGCTGGGTGGAAGTCTTGAACAATAGCGTTCGATCATCATCCTCTAGTTCCCTATCGGGCAGGTTCTTGTCTGGAGCTGCCGCGACGCCTGAAGCCCCGAAAGCTGAGGCGTCCGCACTTGCGACACTTGGCCCACGTAAAGATTGTTTGATTCCGTCATTAGAAGAAGACGAACCAGCTGGACCATAAAGCAGAGTCTCGCTCTCAAAATCCGCACTCTGCGCTTGCGAGTTGGTTAAATTGGTAACGTTGGTGGTAGCACGTTGCTGCACTGCTGTTGTGGTATCAACCGCATTCAAAACTCGAGTTGCACCTTGGCCGACCTCCGTCGTGGAACGCTGGGTTGAGGCTTCGCCCGTTTGCTCACTGGCAAGCGGTTTCGGGTCTGCTACTTTAGCGATGCCGAAGTCGAGCACCTTTACCCGATATCCGCCGAGGCGATTTGGTTCAAGCCAGATGTTCTCGGGCTTGAGATCACGGTGAACAATTCCCTGAACATGTGCCTCGTGCACGGCTGAGCAAACCTGCTCCAAAATGTCCACTACCCAATCAAGCGGCAACCTCTGCTCTTCGCGAAGCACATCAGCCAAAGTACAGCCGTCCAGGTACTCCATGACCAGATAGGCGACCGTTTCTTTACCGACATCGGCAAAGCCAAAGTCGGTCACGTCCACCACATTCGGATGGCGAAGACGGCCGGCCGCCCTAGCCTCACGTTTGAAGCGTTCGACAAACTCTTCGTTCCGCATCAAGCGAGGAGTAATGAGCTTTAGTGCGACGTAGCGTTCAGTGCCGAGGTGAGTAGCAAGATAGACGGCGCCCATACCGCCCTGGCCTAACAACTTCTCGAGGCGATATTTGTCGTCAAGAACGTGACCGACGTAATCCCTTAGAGCCGACATTTAAGTGAAATAGTAAATGGTGGCGGTTAAATGGTCACGAAGATCTCCGGGTAAGTTGATGAACAAACGGATCCGCTTCACTAGTCGCGTCCAACAAGTTTTGCGACCGCGTTCACCAAATCCAAAGGCTCGATAGGTTTCGCCAGATGAATTTTGTAACCCGCGGCTAATGCGCGTTCACGATCGACTGCCGTGGCGTAACCAGTCAGAGCGATGGCTGGTGGCTGCTTTTCTGAGTGCGACGATCGTTGCTCATTCAATTTGCGAATGAACTGATAACCGTCTTCTTCGGGCATTCCGATGTCGCTGATCAAAATGTCGAACGGCTTCGCAGTAATCACGCTCAGCGCCTCGGCCGACGAAGCAGCAAAAACTACATCAGCCCCCTGACGTTTTAGCACCGTTCCAACAAGCGACCGTGAATCGTCGTCGTCTTCAACAACAAGCACACGTAGACCCGTAAGTCTGGCTTTGTTGACTGCAGGTTGGCCATCGGAGCCTTCGTCTTCGGTCTGAGTCTCAGGCACTTCGGCGTCCATTACCAAGGGAAATTCGACCGTGAACGTTGATCCGGTATTTAGTCCACGACTAGCGGCGCTAACCGATCCGCCATGTAGCTCAACGAGGTGTCGTACTACCGCGAGACCAAGACCAAGCCCACCTTGTTTCCGAGAGATTGAACCCTCCGCCTGTCGAAAGCGGTCAAACACGTAGGGCAGGAACTCCGCACTGATTCCTTCGCCATTGTCTTCCACGACCAACTTTGCTGAAGATCCTAATGACTGCACTCGAACGGAAACATTTCCACCGCGTGGTGTGAACTTGATTGCGTTCATCAGCAGATTCCAAATGATCTGACGCAGCCGATTTGCATCACCTTTGATCACAGGACGCTTGCCACTGAATTCCAGCTGCAGCCGAATATTTTTGGCCTGGGCTGCTGGTCGTACGGCCTCGCTTGCCAAATCGACCACCGATGCCAGATCTATCGTCCGCAAGTCCACATGGAGATTCCCGGTGATGATGCGTGAAACGTCCAATAAGTCATCGATCAAACGCGCTTGAGAGCGTGCGTTACGTTCAATGATCTCCAACGCGCGCCCGAATTCCGCTTCAGGAACATCTCCGGATCTCATCAAGCTGGCCCAGCCGAGGACAGCTGTCAGAGGTGTGCGCAACTCATGAGAAAGAGTGGCGAGAAACTCATCTTTAAGACGATCCGCGTCCTCAGCATGCGCTCGTGCTTCGCGTTCACGTATGAGCAGTTGGCCGCGTTCCTCTTCGGCCAACTTTCTCGCAGTCACATCAAGGACCAACGAAAGGACGGATACAAGTTGGCCGCTATCGTCGTTAAGTACGGAGTTGTACCACTCGCAATGTACGACCGAGCCGTCCTTCCTGTAGTTCCGGTTCACCAGCAAGCCGTGTCGTTCACTACCTTGTCGTTGTCTAAGGGTGACTTGCTGGACCGCTTCAAGGTCGTCGGTAAACACGAATTTCCAGTCGCTTACGTGCTTACCCAACACCTCATGCTGCTTCCAGCCAAAGAGGCGTTCAGCCGATGGGGACCAGCGCGAAACCCTGAAATCGTTATCCCACTCAATGACAGCCAAAGGCGTGTTCTCAACGTGAAACGCCAGCCGCTGGTACGCTTCGCGAGTTAGTTCCTGGTTGCGTTTACGACGTGTGGTGTCGTGAATGATTCCTATTCCGCCAGTGATCTCGCCGTTCACTATGAGGGGAAAGTAATGGCCTTCAAAGAACCCCTGACGAGATGTTTCAGGAATGGTGTAGGGACGATTCGTGGAGACGGCGGGTCTTCCAGCGAGGACTTCATGAAAGTACTTGTCTTCCCCGATCTCGCGGAGAAAGGGAAAGACTTCGAACGCGTTCCGGCCCAGCACTCCGACGCGGCTGACGCCGGAGATGCGTTCCATGGCCCGGCTCCAAAACGTGTAGCGACATTCCCGGTCAAACGCGAGAATGCCATCGATACTGCAATCGATCAGGGAGAACAAAAGATCATGATCAAGAGCGGTGTTCACAACTGAAGATCATCGGCTGACGTATGTTTCTAGTAAGGTCCTATCATCATTGAACTGCGGTTTACTGCCAGAGTGTTGTCATCAACTTTTTCGTCGTGACGTAGTCGGGAATGCCTTCGACGATTAGCACGCGATTGCCACGAAGCTCCACAATCACGCCGCCCTCTCCGGTTTGCCATGATTGAAGTTGATCATCACTGCCGAGGTTCTCGGGCGAACTGCTAGTGGCTCTTGCAGCCGAATACCGGCGCCAGGTCCGCTTTACGTAGGCTTCAAAGAATTCTCGCGCGTCTTCTGTGGTGTCCCATGAGGTAAGTTGTGTAATTAACACCTCTCCGGGTTTCGTGCCTTCATAAACAGCGTAGCGATCGCCTCCCCAGCCCGCTGCTGCTCGCTTGGATTCCGACGGCGAATTCAGAAACTGATCTAACGTGAGGTACAAGCTCCACTCGCCATTGACGTCGTAGTCCAGCTTCTTCCAAGTTGCGCCAAGTAGGTTACGCACATCAGGTACTGTGACCACCTGAGGCGCCTCGGCCGCAAAATACTTATCCGAGTGCATGATTTGTTCAGTTGATTTTGGCAGCTTTGTAAAAGCTTGCGACACCATTTGCCAGCCTCCTCGGCGATAGAGTCGCGTGGCCCATTCAGAACCCTGCTCATAAGGAAAGACTAACGACTCGCGTAGGGCCCGTGGCGCTAACTTAAACTGCGCTGAAGAACTGGTAGTGGCGCTGAGAGATCTAGTAAAGGCCAAGGCCACTAGCGGGTTCTTCGCCATGTATAGACTCATCGCAAGCGTCGCATCGCCCTCGATCAATGCATGGACCGCCATTTCAGCGTCTGAATCACCCTTCGGCCATTTTTCAAAGCGGCGCAGATCAAAGTGCTGATCCTGTAACGCGTGAGTCAGCTCGTGAGCCATAACCGGCTTTTGACCTTCGAGTTCTATCCAGTCTGCCAGGTAAAACTCACGGGTCTTGGTGTCGTAGTAACCCGCGACCTGCTCCGTCAGGAGTTTGATAATGAAGCTGCGGTACTGGAAGTCGGGCGGTGCCAGACCGAGTTTCTTAAGTTGCACATCAGTCGCGTGCATTTCCGCGGGAGTCGTTTGTTCATCAAGATTTCTGGCGACCATGCGCTCAATCTCGATGCGCGACTGCGCTCCACTTTTAACTGGCCGCAGAATCGGCAACTGTCTAAGCTCGCTCGTTTCCTTAAGTACAGCCATTGTCGTTGCTACGATGGCTGCATTGCGCGCTGTCGCGGCCGTCGTGCTTGCCGCTTGCGGATCTGCGACCGCGGCCGCCCTTGGAAAAACTGCCACTGCAACCAGCAGCGACAGCGAGATGATTACTGCAAATAGCCTGTTGATTTGCTTTGACATCCTCACGGTTTCACTCTTATAGTCCGCTAAACGTTAACCCCTTGTTTACGATAACAATCTCTCTCTTGAGAGAGTTTGGAGGCATAAGGTTCCGATGACAAGCCCCGCGCCGGAAGAACTTTTCAGTGAGTGGCATGAGACGTTGCTACGGGTGCGCTATTCCGAGACGGACAAGATGGGCATCGTCTATTATGCCAATTACCTCGTGTGGTTCGAAATCGGTAGAGCCGAATTCTGTCGCGCCCGAGGGTTCTCGTATCGCGACATGGAGGAGAATGACGACTCGTTTCTCGTTGTCGCCGAGAGTTACTGCCGATATAAGGCCCCAGCTTACTACGACGACGAACTGATAATCCGCACGCACATCACAGAACTGCGTCGTCGATCCCTCCGCTTTGGTTACGAAATCATTCGTGTTTCGGATGGACAGATTATCGCCGAGGGTGAGACGGGCCATGTTGTCACGGATTCGACGGGTAGAGTTCGCTCGTTTCCAGATGGTTTCACTCAGCGACTTTTGGCACCGCCGGTTCTCAAGTCACAGGCCGCCGGCGCTGCTGTACCTACCGAGACAGGTCCTGCTTAACTCTTCTACTGTTCGTGCGGCGTGTTGATACGAGTGATGCTGCGAGCGCGTCCGGTTTCGTTATCCACATCTAAAACCACCGCACAAATCCTCACTTCACCTGTAGCATGACCGGCACGGCCCGCAGTCGCCGACGTGAAACGAGCAATTACATCGCCTTTATCCATGCCAATGACTCCTGCATAACTGCCGGTCATACCGATGTCGCTCAGATAGGCGGTGCCACCTGGCAAGATCCTCTCGTCCGCTGTTTGCACGTGCGTGTGAGTGCCCACCACAGCCGAAACGCGACCATTCAAATACCAACCCAGCGCGACTTTCTCAGAGGTCGCTTCAGCGTGCATGTCAACGATTCGCACCTTAGTTTCATGCGTCACCGTCTGTAACAACTCATCGCATACGCGAAAAGGATCGTCCGAAGGCGGCATGAATACACGCCCCATCACGTTCATCACCGCAACGGGAACACCGTGAACATCGTCCATCCAAATTCCGCTACCTGGAGTGCCGGGAGGATAGTTTGCGGGACGTAGCAATCGCGGCTGCTTTTGGACATATGGAATCGCTTCCTTCTTGTCAAAGATGTGATTGCCGGAAGTCATGACATCGATTCCGGCGGCGAACAGTTCTTCGCCCAAAGACGGAGTAATCGAGAAGCCGCCAGCCACGTTCTCGGCATTCATTATTGCGAGATCGATCGCGTGCTGCTCACGTAAGTCCTGTATGCGCTCGAGGACGGCAACGCGCCCGGGCTTCGCTACGACGTCACCTATGACCAGTATCTTCATTTCCGTTCGATACAAAAAAGCCGCAAATCGACTCGTCATTCGGTTGATAGATAAAAGCTCTCTTCAACGAATCACGATTTACGATTTACGACAGGAGGAGGGAGATCCGCGATGGTCGTTCCGAAGCCGTAATTGAACCTGCATACACAGGTGGGTGACCTTTTATCTACCGCAGCCTCTGGCAAATCTTAACGATGAAGAATTGCACTGGCCAACGCGGCGTCGGTCTCCCAATTTAACGGCGTTGGCTCAATCATCGTAACGTCGGTGACGAGCCACGCAGATTAGTTCCCTCCGCCGCGACGGATAGTAACACAGACGCGGAGGCGGCGCAGCAATCGACCACTGAACGATTTTCCATTCGTCATTTGACATT
>JBKPAL010000010.1:0-4869 GCA_046726395.1 Acidobacteriota bacterium | reverse complement strand
CGCGCATGCCTGGTAAGGAGAGAACCTACGTTCATTGGCTTACTTCGCCTTGTTAAAAACTCAGTCTCATTCACCCCAGGCTTTAGCCTGGGGGACCAGCTAGTTGATTCTCGAAAACCGTTTTAACGGTTTCTCCTAATTCGCAGCGATTACGGACCGCAAGTTTAGGCAAACCGTTGAAACGGTTTCAGCTTTCCCAAGTCTCAACAAACCCCAAGCTGAAGCTTGGGGTGAATGAGACAATTCGTTCTACCGCGACCTTTCGCAACTCTCAGCAAACTCCACTATCAAGTCAGCAACTCTAGTCGCGCCTCGATCACCGAGCGTGATCGTGAAGTGCGTAGTGCCGGGTATAACCTGGTCCTTCATTTCGGGGAGACATTCCCGAAACGAAGACATCAACGAGTCGGGATAAATTGGCGGTTGTTTCGGCTCTAAACCGGTCTCAGCCCTTAACAACAACACTGGAACGCGCAGTGATCTCAGTCGCGCAATGATCTCGTCCTTCTTAAAAGCTTCGGCGACATCCATCCTTACTCCGGCTGCCGAGGCTTTCGGCCGGACCGTCGTATCACCAACCACTTCGTAGTCGAGAAATGCTTCCGTCCACGAATTCCATTCATGCGGTGGAAAATTTGGTTGGCCCCGCCAGAATTCAATGAACGCTTTCCTCGAATCGTAGGTACGAGTCAGTTGCGCAATACGCATCGCCAGAGTTGCATCGAGCATTTGTGACGCGTCCACGCCCACAGGTAAATCAGGAACGTAGCCACCATCAATCATGATGATTCCGCTAACGAGTTCCGGGTTCTGGACTGCTAATGCCGTAGCGACGAACGCACCCATTGAGTGGCCCACAATGACAGATGGTCCAAATCCCATCGTTTTCATCGCGGCCGCTACATCGCTCGCATGCTGGACCATTCCGTAAGGACCCTCGGGCTTGTCTGAGTCACCACGTCCGCGCAAATCCAGTGCAAATAACGGTCGCCGACCCGCTAATCGTTCAGCAACGCCGATGTAACTTATGTATGAAGCAGTCAGCCCGTGAATGGCGATTACAGGCCGACCGCGTCCCGGCCAAAAGCCAAACGTAAGCTCAACTCCATCTCCCGAAACTCGGCCCAGCGCTTCTCTCGTTATTTTCAGATCTTCCATTTGCTTTAAACACGAACGTTCGTTTTTATAAGATTTAACTTTAACCCCTGAGGGCTTCCATCCTTCTTGTCAGTGATTCCAAGGGATGCGAGCTTAGTCGCGCAGCAATCCGCGACAATAAATCTCGCTTAGTTTTTGAATTACCTGAGTGTCGGAAATACCAAAGTGCTTGTTTCCCCCGAATAGCTTCTCAACCAAGAAATAGTTGAAGAACTGCATGTACGCGGCTGTGAACCCAATCGCGGGATCCACCCCATCGTGTACTCTTCCCTGCTTTTTCAACTCTGCGAAGTGCGGCGCAAAACGACGGCGAAGGTTCTGGGCCAAGCCTTCGAACATTTTCCGAAAGTGACGATTTTCAAACTCAAGGACGTCGATGTACATGAGCAGCCAGAAGTCGTGGTGCTCATTCACCATCTCCTTGACCAGGTGACCAAACCGGACCAGCGACTCAGGTTCGAGTGGTGCTTCTACATCGTCAAAGATCGAGCGCAGGCGAGCATCGACTATGGTCTGATAGCCGGCGATGATCGACTCGAGAATCTCTTCTTTAGTCCGATAATAATTGTAGACATTGCCGAGTGAAGTGCCCGCTCGCGACGCGATGTTACGCATTGAAGTCGCGTGGAAACCCTGCTTAATGAAAAGCTGTTTAGCCGCGTCCTCAATCCGGCCTTTCTTCTGTTCAATAGCCGTGGTACTGAGTTTAGGCATCCCCAGAAAAACGAACGTCCGTATTTTATAGACGAAAGGCTGCGTGTCAAGATTATTTAGGCGAGTCGCAGATCTGCTCGTAAAAAATGACACGGCCGGTGGGCTTATAGTCACTACATCCGATCAGATTCAATCGTCAATCGGGCAATTCGCAACTACACGCAAGAATGCGATGTGCCGCAGTCTCTGCGGTAAAACAGGAGGACGTGTTTATGAAACGCTTAGCTCTATCAATCCTATGCGCTGCGACGGTCTTAGTGGGCCTAACAACTTATTTGGTGCTGGCAGGTGACAGTCACTCGGCACATCCAAGTAGGGCCAGCCATGCTGCTGTGCCCGCTATCGATGGCCCTCTCGCCAACGCAACGGTGAGCTTTGGTTCTTGGATGACGACCCCACCACTGGATCGGTTCCCGAACTTGAACCCAATTCCAGCGAACCACCACGAACTGATACCTCAGATAGCCAAGATCAAAGCGGGCGGTACGGTGAACTTCATCATATCGGGCTTTCACCATGTGCTCGTTTACGATGACGGAACGCAGCCAGGCGACATTGATACGACTATTACGGTCTCGCCGACGGCTGGTGGACCACCGTTAATTGCGGACCCTGATCGCAGGATCTACCGGGGATTAGACCCAAGTTTGTTCCCTCAAGACCGAGTGGAGGTAGTCCACTTCGCCAATCCGGGAACCTACTTAGTGATGTGCGGCGTACTTCCGCACTTTAGGGATGGCATGTTTGGGTTTGTGACGGTATTGCCTTAGACATTGCCAATTGTTGATTGCCGCTTGCCGATTAGCAGCTAACGTTAAGAGCCAATTGGCATGATCGGGCTGCTAACGTAACGAGCTATTGGCAATCGGCAATTGGCAATTGGAAATGGCTAGCGAGCCAGCATTTGTTTATCCCACCTATCGAACTCATTGCTAAGACGCTCCAGCACGTCCGGATTCTTCTTACTAAAATCCGCTTGCTCGCGCTGATCGACTGATAAGTCGAATAGCTTGCGCTGCTCTCCGGCGCGAAAGTACTTCCACTTCCCTTCTCGCACCGCACCTTGTGTGCGCATGCGCCAAAAGAGAGTCCGATCACGAACCGGGTGTACGCCTTTGATAACTGGGAGTAGATCAATCCCGTCCAGCGGATAACCATCCGCCGCCATCGTTTCAGCAGCGGCAAGAATTGTAGCGGTCCAGTCCATCGTAATGGCCATTTGGTTAGTCACTTGACTCGCTGGGACGATGTCGGGCCAACGCACAATTGCGGGAACACGAATCCCACCTTCGAGCAAGTCACCCTTGTCTCCCGAGAGAGGCCATAGATACGAGAACCGTTCACCACCATTGTCGCTGGTAAAGATCACTAGTGTATTCCTATCAATGGACGCAGCTTTCAACGCGTTCATCACACGACCGACCCCATCATCCAAACTGCGCATGATTTCAGCGTATAGCTTGAGGGAGCCACCTCCTCCCATCGTGACTGGCTCAGGTGTTTTATCGGTGAAGATTACTTTCTCCCCACCGTTCCGACCTTGCCAGGGCCAATGAGGAGCTGTGTAGTGAAGACTCAGATAGAAAGGTGCGGTTCGACGACGCTTGACATATTCGACCGCACGATCAGTGAGCAGGTCAGTTAGATATCCATTCCTCTCAACAGTCGTGAGGTTTTCGTGGAGATCGGGAACGCCAGTTCCGGTCTTGTGGAGAAAGTAGTCGCTCGCGCCTGCGAGAATTCCGAAGAACTCATCGAACCCGTGGGCATTCGGTCCCCACTCCGGACGAAACCCAAGATGCCACTTCCCGATTAGTGCGGTGTCATACCCACTCTTTTTAAGGAGCGAAGCGATGGTCGGATGTCCCGGATCTAAGCCAACGCGATCGTTATCGGAGGGTAATGGTTCGACGAGCCCAATCTTAAGCCGGCCAGGATATCTGCCCGTGATGAAGGCGCAGCGTGTTGGCGTACAAACGGCTGATGCGGAGTAGGCATCAGTGAACCTGGTGCCTTCGGACGCCAGCCGATCGATGTTTGGCGTGCGATAGTCGGGCCGTCCATAGCAACTGAGATCGCCCCAGCCGAGATCGTCAGCAAGAATGAAGATGACATTTGGACGAGAAGGTTTGCGAGTAGCCAATGATGCTGACACCGAATTCGTTTTTGCAGGAGCAGTGGGCCTTTGTAAGAGTAGAGTCGTACCAGCCACAGCACTCTTGACGAACTTTCTGCGAGTTAACTTCATAAAAGAATATTTAAACGCCAGCACCGCTGGTGACCAAATTCTTCTCTAATAACAAACGTTCAGTTGCTTCTTTGTCGGAGAGACTTTTCACTACGGCTTTGCCGCCCGGTGTGAGGCGATGGCTCTGCCTCGCCGTAAGTCGTCGTTTTTGTTTCGGGCTATGCCCTGGTTCGGGCTTCGCCCCAAAATGAATCACGCGAACATCGCAAAGGGCAAGCCCGAACCCGGGGGCATAGCCCAACCCAAGAGGCACCGGAACGGCGAGGCAGAGCCGTCGCCTCACACCCGGCGGCAAAGCCGTAGCTAAGAGTTTGTTAGAAACAAAAAGATCTGAGCGTTTGTTACAGTGAGACTACAGCGAAGATTGACGAAGCCCTAAACATCCTTGTAGAGAGCGGCGCCGGCGATTGTCGCTACAATTGACGTGACTAATTGAGCTGCGGCAACTTTCAACCATAAGACGTTTGAATAAAACGCAAGCGGAATGAACTGAGCGGGGCCAGTGAGTGAGAACGCGATCCAGCCAACGATTCCGGCCAGTACCGCAGTCTTTGGTCCAGCGCCGAAGAACGAGCGCATGAGAACGTAGAGGAACATCGAGATGAATCCTCGTCCGAGCTCGAACATGACGAAATAAATAATCCCACCAGCTTCATGATGCGGCTCCGCGACACCCAGATTCGCATAGACCGCACTCCAATCTGCTGCGAAGACTCGCTCATGTAGAAACCCATCAGTCAGGAACAAGA
>JBKPAL010000009.1:0-11395 GCA_046726395.1 Acidobacteriota bacterium | reverse complement strand
CGGCAGTTCGCAGTTCGCAAAGAGGGCGCAGCCCAAACTCAACGGTCGACCTTACCGGAAGGGCTGAGCCACCTCCTCAAGTCCAGAAGGCAAAGCCACAACTGACAAAGACCCAAGCCCAAAGACCTAAGACCAATTTAGAGATAAAACAAGCTCAGTCGCGGGACTGCAAAATGGTCCCGCAACCGTTTTTGGAAGAGATTATTAAACGTCTGCTCGTAGACCACCTTGTCCATTTGATTGCGATACGGTTTCAGCTGCTCCTTTGTTTCGAGCTTCAGTGCAGCAAGTTCTTCTTCCGGCACCACGGACAGGATTGCTTCGCTCAGCATTCGTTCCAAGCCGGTCAAGGAAGTCTCCAGCTTCTGTGCATTAGGAACTGTTGCGGATGACAACTCGTCCTGTAACTGCCCGAGTAGGTTGATCGCGCGGATCAGACTTTCAGATAGTTGATCTTCACGAATACGGCTGCGGTTATCCGCGAGAGTATTAAGAGATGCACGACAGCGATTCAGGTGTTCCTGTAGAGCAGCTTTCGAAAACGGTGATGATTGACTGTCAGCGTCAGATGATCTGTTCACATCAGGAGCGTTCGCGCCAGAATGAGCCTCAAGCCATTCGGCGTACTGGGCTTCAACCTCTTCCTGGCAGTAGAGCAAGGATTTGATCGAACGCTTGCGCGGCTTTGCTTCCCAGGAGTCGAACGCTTTTTCGATTCCGCGCAGCGCGACGTGGAGAGGAATGTCCATCGCTTTCCAACTCTCAATCAGCGCCCAGTCAATTGTGCTGAGTAAGAGATGCTTCCCGCGTCGACGAACAAACGTGTCTTCGATTTCGGTGAAATAGTTGAAGTAGTTCAAGTGTGTAATAGAGATATGATTAGGCCACAGATACACACAGATGACACGGATCAAGAGTCAGTACGCATCATTTTCCATCCATCATTTGACATTTATCATTTTGTCATCGTTTGTCAGTTAGTCGTTGGTGTTGTTTAGTGTGATTTCGTGGATGTCTTCTCTGTGCCTTCTCTGTGTCTCTGTGTCTCGGTGGTTCTCTTTTACAATGAGTGTCCTTCACCCATAAGAAAACCACTGATACACCGAGACACAGAGAACGCACAGAGAAAAACCGATCCACAAAGACACACGAAACAACACTAAAGGCAGATGAGCAAATGCAGATGACGAAATGATAAATGTCAAATGACGAATGGAAAACGAAGCGGTACTGACATCTGATCCGTGTTATCAGTGTTCATCTGTGGCCAGGCTTGTGTGACGGGATTGTTCGAAGATCAGTCTCAAACCATCCAGCGTCAGAGTCTCGTCCACAATCGTGATGAACTCAGACCCAGTAGCAATCAACGGCGCCAGGCCTCCAGTCGCGACTACCTTCGGCGCTCCACCAATCTCATCAATTATTTTTCGCAGCACGCCATCAACCAATCCTGTATAGCCGTGATAGAGACCCGACTGCATAGCCGTTCTGGTTGATGTTCCTACGACTTTGGGCGGCCGTTTTATATCCACTCTCGGCAGCTTGGCTGTTTTTGCAAATAAGGCGTCGGATGAAATCATGATGCCCGGAGCTATAACACCGCCCAGATACTCTTCGTTCTTACCGAGCACATCAAACGTAGTGGCGGTTCCGAAATCAACGATGATGCAAGGCGCGCCATATTTTTGGAGCGCTGCAACGGCATCAACGATTCGATCCGCACCAACCTCGGACGCAGGCTCATAACAGATCTTCAAACCATGATTGGTGTTTTCATCAACGAAGAGCGGCGTTTGTTGAAAGTAACGCTCAGACATGGTCTTCAACGTGTAATTCAGCGGCGGCACGACTGAAGCGATCGCGACTGCATCAATGGCTTTGAAATCTAATCCGGCAAGCTCAAACAGATTACGTGAATGCACCCCGTATTCATCTACGGTTCGGGCGCGGTTTGTCGTCAACCGCCAATGCGCGACTAAACGCGTGCCGTCGTAAACCCCAAGCGAGGTGTTGGTATTCCCCACGTCAATAACTAGAAGCATAAGCGCGTTCCTGATAGTCAGTCGTATTAACCGGAGTACGTCCGATAAATTCTTCTATTAAATCGCAAGCATTCGCAGCTCCATTTTCGGTCTGCAGTTGCTTGCTCATGTGTTTAGCATTTGCCGCATACTGTGGCTCGCTCAATAGAACGTCAATCTCTTTTGCGACCCGCGGCGCCAAGTAGTATTTCCGAGAAAGTGTTCGGCTTGTTCCCATCCGTTGAGCGTGAGCCGCATTATCGGGCTGGTCGAACGCAAAAGGAACTATCAGCGTAGGCACGCCCGCCCGCAGTCCCTGCGAAGTAGTTCCCACTCCTCCGTGATGAACCATCGCGCACGCTCGCGGGAGCAGACTCTGATAAGGAGCGTAGTTCACGGCGATGATATCTGAAGGAAGCGGCTCAACAGGTAGATTACGTTTGTCGCCTATCAGCAAGACTGCACGACGTTTTAATTGCTTCGCTGCAGCGATGCTCACATGAAAGAAATCGCGAGCAACCCAAACCGCTGATGATCCGAGTGTAAAGATTATCGGCGATTCACCTTCGTCCAGAAATGTCGACAGTTCCGAAGACATCTCAAGCTCTCGATGTCCGTCGTAGAACGCGAAGCCCGTGATGCGAGTGTGAGCTGGCCAGTCGGGTTGTGCCGCTGCAAAAAGCTTCGAAAAGAGCGCCAACACTAGATAGGGCGAATGCTGTCCTTCGAAGGCTGGGTGTCCGTAATTACCAAGACCTAGTTCGTCGCGTAAGCGGAAGAGTTCTTGCGGCTGGTAGCTTTGCTTCGCAAGGGTAAGGACCAGCCTCATGAAGTGTGGACCAAATAGCTGAAGGTGATTGAACCAGGACCAGAACGGTGGCACCGGTGGATCATAAGCAGAGAGAAACGAGGCTGGCGCAAGCACCGTTGAGATCCATGGGATCTGAGTTTTTCGGGCCACCAGATGACCGGCGGGTGCCGCTGGATGAGTAATCAGCAAATCCGCCTCTTGAGCGACTTCAAAAAGATCTGCGTAACTATCTCGCAGCGAAGCAAGGATGATCTCGTCCATCAAAACGCGCGGACCAGATCGAGGATGCATGATTCGCCGAATCAATTCCTCGTCCTGGTCCTGCGGTGGCGGTAGATTCGGTCGGACAGGATGGAGCTTGAGACCGGCAGTTTCAATTTTCTCTCGGTAAAGTTCGCTGGTGGCAATGATGGGATGATGACCACGGGCCTGAAGTTCCATCGCGAGGGCCATGTAAGGATGAATGTCGCCGAAGGAACCGAAGGTGCTAAGGACAATTCGTTTTGGTTTACTCATTCAGTTCAGAAATTTTCAAATACTTGCGCCGCGGTCGCGTAGTTCGAACACGTCGCCGGCTCTTATAACTCGGATTTCACCCGGAGCAGTTTCAATTCGCAGCGCACCGTCAGGTTCCAACCCGCGTGTGATTCCTTCCAGGATCTCTTCTCCGCTATTGACTCGTATCTTCTTGTTTTCAGCAAACGACGAGGCAAAACACCATTCGGCTACCGTTGTCTCTGCACCATTTTCCGCTTGCAGAGCTTCATAGCGATGCGCCAACTTCGAAATGACCGCTTGAAGGACGTGCTCTGAATCGGGAATTTTGCCCGTGGCAGTTTCGACTGAAGTGGCAACACCATGTAACTCTTCTGAGAGGCTTTGATTCGTAAGATTGATTCCCACACCAACTACGACTGCACGTCCGATGGAAGTCTCCAGCACTTCTGCCAGAATGCCACTCAGTTTTGCACCGTTAGCCACAAGATCGTTCGGCCATTTGATGTCAGTGTAAAGATCACAGCTCTCGATCAAAGCATCACGCACCGCGAGTGAAGTCATTAGTGTGATCAAAGGTAAGGATCTTTGCTGGAGACTCGGTCTGAGTACGACGCTCAAATAAAGGCCAGCATCTTTTCGTGATACCCACGCACGATCCAGACGTCCCCGACCTGCCGTTTGCTCCCGTGCAACGACACATAGCCCCTCAGGCGCGCCTTGCATGGCCCAGCTGGCTGCTTCGGTGTTGGTTGAGCCCAGAGAATCGAAGCGAATGATAGAAGGTGTGATTTGATCCATCACGATTGCGAAATTGTAAGCGGCAGCGCGGCGGTTCACCAGACGTCAGAGGTCAGAGATCAGAGATAAAAGGTCAGAGATCAGAGATCAGTGGCTTTGCCTTCTGGACTTGAGGAAGTGGCTCCGCCCTTCCGGTAAGGTCGACGCGTAGAGTTTGGCTTCGCCCTCTTTGCGAACTCTTTACCGCGGCGCTGAAATTTACTTGCATTCGCGTGGAAGGGCGGAGCCGAAAAACTACCCTTGACCTTACCGGAAGGGCGGAGTCACTTCCTCAAGTCCAGAAGGCAAAGCCGCTGATCTCTGATCTCTGACCTCTGACCTCTGACCATTACGGGAACAGTGCTTGCGACGTGCAGCCGAGGGCCCAGTTTTCGGCCCCGAATGAAGGGAAGACTTTCTATGTCTTCACTGCAACGCCGCATCGAATTACCACTTGTCGGATTTCTCTTTCTGATTGGGTCGGCATTTCTGCTCAAGATGTGTTATCTCTCGCTGGCTTTCAACACGGTGTTCGGAATCGCCTTTCTGGCAGCCGTTTACTTTTACCTCAGAACTCGTTTTGCCCTGCACATTCCTATCGCCCTTTTGCTGCTCGTCTTCACCGCACTCCAAGTCGATGCGCTTGGTAACTATTTTGGCATGTATGGTGAGCGACTTGGACCAATGCAATACGACGAGTTTTCACACCTCATCATTCAGGTGCTGGTAACACCAATCGGAGTTTGGTTACTAAACGGCTGGCTAGCCGCGCGGGGATACAACTTCTCACTCGCCCTTACCTCTTTCTTCGCCGGCACACTGATGTTCAGTTTCGCTGCCTTCTACGAAATCATCGAATTATGGGATGAGATCTATTTTCACGGTCAGCGGATCTGGAGCAAGTACGACACAGCGACAGACCTGCAATGGGACCTCTGTGGAATTGCCATCGGCTTGATGTTCGCGAATTTGGTCTTGAGGAGACTTAAACTAGGCAAATCCCACCTGGCTCCTACACTGTGTGAGAATCTTGAACATTGAGTGTAACGAATCCTGAGCGGGGTGAACCGCCCTTCCCAACCTATGAGACTTTCAAACTTGAGCATTGCATCTGCTGTTGAAAGCCTGTCAACTACCGACCATCACACTCAAGCTTAAAAGTCTCATAGGTCCGGAAGGGCGGTTTACCCCCGCTCAGGCTTCGTTACGTTCAATCTTCAAGTTGGGTGCTGTGTCGCTTGTCCACGGTGCGATAACATGGCGGCACGTCGCTTTCCCTGATTCCATCCAGTCATGAGGAGGACTCTCCATGAAAGGGCTCGCCTTTCTTCTTGGTTTAGCTATCTTTCTCTGCGCTAACACTCAGCCGGCATTCTGCCAGGCGCGGCAACAAGTAATTGACCTCTCTTATCCATTCGACTCCGAAACCGTTTACTGGCCCACTGCCGAAGCCTTTCATCTCACCAAAGACTTTGAAGGAATGACCGAGCAGGGTTACTACTACTCAGCCTACAAGTACGGGGCGGCGGAACATGGCGGCACGCACATTGATGCACCGATGCACTTTGCGCAGGGTCGACACTCAGTTGATCAGATACCTCTCGAACAACTCATGGGCCAGGCGATTGTTATCGATGTCACACAGCAGTGTGCAGCGAATCCCGACTATCGAGTTACGTCAGAGGACTTTCAAGGCTGGGAGAAACGTAACGGGCGGATTCCAGCGAAGGCAATTGTGTTTCTTCGAACTGGTTTCGGAAAGTACTATCCGGATCGGAAGAAGTACCTGGGCACTGACGAGCGCGGTGCCGAAGCCGTTGCGAAGTTGCATTTCCCTGGGTTGCATCCTGATGCTGCGCGATGGTTGACGCAAAATAGATCCATCAACGCCATTGGTCTGGATACGGCGAGCATCGACTACGGGCAATCCAAACTCTTCGAGAGTCACCGGATTCTGTTCGATAAAAACATTCCCGCCTTTGAAAACGTGGCGAAGCTGGACCAGCTCCCGGAAAAGGGATTTTCGATCATCGCTTTACCGATGAAGATCAAAGGCGGCAGCGGCGGCCCTTTGAGAATCATCGCGATAATGAATCAGCGGTGAAATGAACGACGCATGCTGCAAGCAATCGATTGGTTTCCAATAAAACTCTCATTCGCAGTGGCAAGCGCCGCTACGCTCATCGCTCTCGTCGCGGGTTCGGCTCTGGCATGGCTGTTGGCGCGCAAACGTTTTTTCGGTCGCAACATTCTTGATGCATTAATCACGCTGCCACTAGTTCTTCCGCCCACAGTGCTTGGCTACTACTTACTGGTTGTGCTCGGTACGCAATCTGGAGTCGGCAAATTTCTTTATGAGCAGCTCGGTATCACTCTGACGTTCACTGTCACTGCGGCAATCATTGCTGCGACGATCCACGCGTTGCCACTCGTCACTAAAAGCTTGCGCGCGGCGTTCGAAGGAGTAGATCCGCAGTTGGAAGCGGCAGCACGAACGTTGGGACTGAACGGTCGTTTGATCTTCTTTCGAGTCACTTTGCCGTTGGCTTCGCGTGGAGTATTGGCGGCGACGGCTTTAGCGTTTGCGAGAGCCCTGGGTGACTTTGGCGTGACGATAATGATTGCAGGCAATATCCCGGGGAAAACACAAACCGCTTCAGTAGCGATCTATGATGCGGTGCAGGCAGGAAAGAATAACGAAGCGCTGACGCTGGCTGTGATTGTGTCAATCATTGCGATAGTCATGCTTTACTTCATCAATCGCTTCGGCCGCTTGAGGTGGTAGGACAAAATCAGAGATCAGAGGTCAGGGATCAGAGGTCAGAGGTGAGAAATCTTAAATTTTAAATTTCAAATTTTAAATTAAAATTTCTGCCCTCTGACCTCCGACCTTGTCTGTGTAATCTGTGGATTGTCTTTCAACCGAGAAAGCCTTTGAACCTTTGCCCTTCCATTTTGTAACCAGGAAAGATCGTCGACAGATTTCGCGCGGCTAAATGGTTCTTTGCGACTTCTCCAAACACGTCGCGGAAGTCAGTCGTCAAAGCAAGGTCCCGACCTTCGTACAATTGATCATTCTTCAAACCGGGCCACGTGCCGTAAACCTTACCGCCACGAACCGCACCTCCAATCACCAGCATCGCGTTAGCGTGTCCATGATCGGTCCCGCGATTGCCATTCTCACGTACGGTTCGTCCAAACTCCGACATCGTCAGAATCACAACGTCATCCATCCGTTCGCCAAGATCTATGACGAGCGCTGAAATGGCGCTAGCAAAATCTTGCAGACGCGATGCAAGTTGGCCACGCGAGTTTCCCTGGTTCACGTGCGTGTCCCAACCATCTACATCAGTAAAGGCGACTTCTAGTCCAACGTCCGACTTGATCAACTGCGCGATCTGCAACAAAGAGTTTCCCAAGGGCGAACGCGGGTACTGAGCGCCGTTCGCGGGACGGTGCTGACTCGGATTGACCTTCTTCAAATAATTAACAGCTTCAAATGTTTCTTTGCCCGTATCGCCCAACGCATCGTGGACAGCCTGACCGTACATGGCTTCAAAACCGCCTTGAATGTTTGCTGAAGAACTTCCCGCGCGAATCGTAAAGTCGGCAAGATTGGAAATTGCGACAGCGGGTGCTGGTCCCTGTAAGACTCGCGGCATTCGTTGCGTCAACGCAACTGCACGAAATACAGACTGCTTAGCTTGCGACGCGTCTTGCAAATATCGATTGAGCCAACCGGCAGGAGTGGACTTGATGCCCGGTGTAGCTGATTCCATGTAGTCCTGGGCGTCAAAGTGTGAACGGGTGTTATCAGGCGAGCCTGAGCCATGGATGATGGCGAGTCGCTTTGCATTCCATAGCGGGACTAACGAGTTCATTGATGGATGCACACCGAAGAAACCATCGAGATTGATCGCGGCTTCTGAATTGCCCGTTTGTGGTTTGGGAATAGCGATTGACGGTCGAAGTTGGTAATAGTTGGATTCGCCGTGCGGCACGACCATGTTCAGGCCATCAACAGCTCCACGTTGGAAAATTGCAATCAGAGTCTTACGTCTGCCACCGGTGAGAGTCGGGCCTGCCAGGGCTACTCGTTGCAGAAACGATGGGGTTGAAAGTGAAACGCCAATGCTTGCGAGGGTTATGCTGCCTGATTTTAAAAAGAATCTGCGGTCCATAATTAGTGACTATTGACGATTTGGTCTTAGATCTTTGGTCTTTGTGTTTGGTTTGGTTCCTTAAGTAACTCCGCCAAGAAGTCAAAGACCAAAGACCTAAGACCCAAGACCAAAGGCCGTCAATCCTCCTTACTGCCGTTGAAATTCGGGAGAACCAAGAATCAATCCCACAATCTTCGTCACAGGATCATTCACGCTTACATCCATTCGATTCGTCCCGCGACCTCTGCGCGAATCGCTCATCGCCATCTCTTCCCTACTCACGTCACCATTGGACTCGGTAAGGGCCGATGTCTGCGGTGCTGTAGTTCCCTGCTGGTCCATCTGCGCTAATAACGTTTCTCTCGTCTTTGGTGAAATGTCGCCTCCGACAAGCACGTTAAGAAACCGATTCATTACTTCGCGTTTGTCCACCGCTTCACTGCTTGAGCGGTCGATGAAACGTTTCAGATCCAATCGCGTACCGGGTATACGATTGCTCGCCAGTGCCAATCCAAAGTTCAAGCGTTCAAGTAAACCACCGGTATTGACCCAACTCTCCGCAGCATCCGAGTACCCATTCGGAGTTTGAAAGCCGTAGAGCGGTTCACCCATGCGTGCGATCCATTGATGCAGTTGTGGTCCTCCGTTGGTATCCGCTCCGAGCGTCCGCAACGCGCTGATTGCCAATTCGAAAGGCCGTTTGATCTTGTTGCGATAGGCCAACGAGGAGTTGAACTCGGGAGAAGAGAAGATCGCTCTCAACGTCTCGCGAATGTCGCCGTCGGATCTTGTAAACACTGCTGCAACGCGGTCCACGAGCCCGGGCGGCGGTGTGTCCATGACAAAGTGGCGAACAAGCTTTTGCGAAATGAACCTAGCGGTCGCAGGTTGACGCGCAAGAATGTCCAGCACTGTGAGCCCATCTTTTATTCCGCCCCCCGCAGGAATTTTGTGGCCCAGCACAATCTTCTCACCATCATCATGCATGCGCGCGTTGAAGAAGAACGTTCCGGCGTTAGCACGCGCTGCATCACCAAGCGGCGCGGCGGCAGCAGCACCACCCCGCGGCGCAAAGATGGTCCAGCCCGTAAAACAACGCGCCACTTCCTGAACATCTTTCTGCGTGTAACCACCATCGACACCAAGCGTGTGGAGCTCCATAAGCTCGCGTGCGTAGTTCTCATTGATTCCGCGTCGCTGCCGTTGTAGTGGATTCGGCCGATTCTCAGGATTATTGGAAGCGGGTAATTGCCGCCTCAGGTTTGGATTGCGGTTGATCAATTCTTCCCGACGAGGATTTCTCATCAGCCGGTCGAACATTGGGTCTTGTTGCGTTCGTCTTTGCAACTGACCTACACGTGTTTCCGGGCGAGGACTGACGCTTTGGAAGTTGTCGAGATAGAACAGCATCGCCGGACTCTGTGCAGTGGCAACCAACAATTCAGAAAATTTTCCCATCGCATGCGGCCGGATCGTGTCGCGATCATAAGCTGTTAACAACCAGCGGTCGGCGCCCTTGTTAGAAAAGACGTTGAAGTGATTGCTCCAGAAATCCACCATGACTTCGTTCAACTGACGTTCACTGTACACAGCGCGGAGGATGCGTGACGCCTGCAGCTCAGCGACGATTCGAGCGGGTTGCTGTAAACCGTTCTGTCGATAGTACTCGCGCAGAACACGACGATAGGCTTCATTTTCTTGCGGCGGTTTAGGAGCAGCACCAGGTGCAGGCATCGCCTGATTAGGTGCTTCAACGCTCCCCGGTGATTCCTTGCGTTCTTTAGTCTGGCGTGCTTGCTCAAGTTCAGCCGGCAACTGACCACGCCTTTCCAGTTGTCTCAGCAGCATGCCTGGTTGCGGATATTTCTCATAAAGTTCTGCTGTCGTCATCGAGAGAGTTGCAAGACTTCTCACTTTGTCTTCGGCAACGTTGTCCGCAATCTTCTCGGGAGCAAGCTGCTGATTGATGTAGGTCTCTATACCCATTGCCTTCACCCGCTCGATATCACCTGGACGTGCTCCAAATCCAAGTCGATTGAGCACGTGCACGATGCGCTGTTCTTCGGTAAGTCGGTTGGTCGGTGAAGGCTTGTTTTGAGCGAGGGCATAAGCCCCGAAAACCTGGATCAGCAACGACAAAACTGTTGCTACTGCTGCAACTCTCCGCAGATTTGCGAACCAAAGATGTCTTCGCGTTTCGAACCCGATCATATGCATTCCTTTGTCTCTATTTTGCAGGCTAATTGCTTTATGCAAGGGATTAGACGCGCCAGACGAAGGAAGGGTTGATAAAACAATACAGCACCGGGAGCGGCCGGATGCCACGCTCAACTCGCTGAGTGTGGCATCCGGTTGTTGAGTTTCACTGCTCAATAAATGCGGTACGTGCGTCCTTTCCAAACGACGATCACCGTTCCAGATAGTGACTCGGCGATGTTCTTGATAGCAGGTTCATCTGCAATTAGTGCTCGATACTGTTCGGACCCGCGTTTGATGTTAACTGTCGCTCGAGACGAATCGTATGAAGTATCCACCCAAGTACTTCCTTCCTGACGGAATTGCTTGCCTGAAACTGATCGAGTTTCAGGTTCCTCGTACTCGCCCTTCTTGCCTTTGGTGTCTCGCATCGTTCGCGTAGAAACTCCTCCAACAGCACCAGGCTTTGACGAATCCGTTTTCGATCCGGAATCTTTATCAGGCGCACCCTTCGAATACTCACCTTTCGAGTACTCACCTTTCGAGACCTGTCCTACCTCTTTACTACGGGTAACTTCGGCCTCATCGCGGCGCTTGCGTTCCTGGTCCTCCTGAGCCCGCACCTCACCTTTCCCCACTGGCTCATTTTTATTAGCTTCAGTCGTCGCAGGTTTTGGCGGCGGTGCAGCTGCGGTCGAAGGTTCCGGAGCGTACTGAGGTTGTGCTGCTGGTGTCTTGGCTGACTGCTGACGCTCGTTCGCCGCTACTGATGAATCAGTCGATGCTGTTGTTCGATCCTGCTCAACGCCGGCGCGACCAGGCGATTGCTTACGCGACTCGTCGGCGCGCGGCTTTTCCACATAGTTATCCAACTTCTCCTCGCGAGGCGTATCCACATTCACTCGCTCCGACGGTTGGGGAACCGCAGT
>JBKPAL010000008.1:0-8607 GCA_046726395.1 Acidobacteriota bacterium | reverse complement strand
AAAGTGTTTGAGAGAGAGCGAGAGGCTGTTGCGCAATCAGTGAATCCAGCGTCTCTCCTTCAACGTACTGCATGACTATGAAATTGTGGCCGTCTGCTTCGCCGACTTCATAGACTGAGCAAATGTTCGGATGGTCGAGCTTAGCCGCTGCTCGTGCTTCACGCACCAGTCGCTTTTTTGCTTGCTCATCTGTTATGAGTTTTTCGGGAAGAAACTTGATCGCGACTTTGCGATCAAGCTGACTGTCATCGGCGAGATACACCTCACCCATTCCACCAGCGCCAATGAGCGAGCGGATTTCGTAGCGGCCGATTTTTGTTCCCTCTGCGATGGTCATGGGCAGGGAGTTGAGTGGTCCGTGGGTTACAGTGAGGCAGTTTAGGCAAAATTAGGTAGAAGAGCTAGGTTTTGATCTCTTCTCACGAGCGGGGTGCTGGGTAGGTTGTGGATCTGTTGTGTGTAGTGCTGAGCCGAGGGGGACTCGACCCTTGACCAGTTTTCTTCGACCGCTTGGGGATTTCCGCCATTCACTTTACGAATGTGAATGGTCAGCACTATTGGAAAAAATTTACTAGGCGCGCGGTTCATAATTGCGCATCGCTCCCGACTCGCAGCTTATTTCCTCCAATTCGTCAGACGCGCACGTATGGAAGGAAATAACGACCATGTCTCGTCCTGTCGGGAAGAACTCGTGCGGCACGCCCTCAGGAATGACGTACCAAATTTCATCAAGAGAGCAGTCTGAGTCGTCAAAGCGTTTCATCTGACGTGAGTTCGGTCCGATTTTTGATGTCCCTTCGCCTTCAATTATCACCATGTGTTGAATGCTGTTTGGATGGTAATGACAGCCCGATGGCATGTCTTTTTTAAGCACGAAGATCCAGCAGGATCTTATGCTGTCCGGAAGCTGCGCCGTAATGGACTGTAAGTCGATCGTGGACCAGACAAACGGCTCTGCGGTGTGTAGCAGTTGTTTCTTAAGAGAGTCAACCACACTGTGGAACATGGGGCGCACGATTAAGTGCGCGACCGCTTCGTTAAGCTGCGGCAAATAATCTACTACTACTGCTCGTTGTTCGCGCATGGCCTGAAGCTCTCCTTGATCACGATTGCCGCTGCTGGACGACAATGAGTTGGCGGATAGCGCCGAGATGATACGCCGTGTGGGCAATGACTGAGGTTGCCACGCTGATTTCGTCTTCACCCCAATTGTCGACCGCTCGCAGGTGATCTATGAACGTCGAATAGGCCTGACGACATTGCTTCTTAAGATCGTCCCATTCAGCGGAACTAACGCTCTTTATTCGCCAGCTCTCCGCCCAATCAACTTCTTCGGTTGACCCGCTCAGAAGTTTATCGTGCACGACGACGTAGAAACTAGCTCTGTATGAGCGGCTACTGTGCTTCCGCTAGGCCGGGTTGGCCTGGAGGCGCCAGCCGCATCGACTTCGTCAAGCGTCTGAAATAGGCCAGTGCCTTTATTCAGAAATGCACTTGGTCCCTGCAAAGCTGGGCCCTCAAATGTCTCTTTGAGGAGTTGAAAAGAAAGTTCTCTGATTTCTTGTTGAGCAACTGGTTTCATTGGAACTCCTGTCTGAGTCATCCGGGCCATCAGGTCTTCGTTTTGTTGTCTAAACTCCGGATAAAGTCCGCCATCAATTCATTGAACCGCGCCGGATCTTCCAGCATCGGATAGTGTCCGCTCCCTTTAATAATCGCGACGTCGAACTGCGGCGCATACTTGCGATTAACCTCCAGGCTGGTTGGATTCATGTCTGAGTTGATCGCTCGAATAGGCACCTTCATCTCGCGCAGAGCAGGCGCGGAACGATACTTAAAGATTCCTTCAAGAATCGTGATAGCAAGCTCAGGCGGTCGAGCAGTGACCTCTGCGATTATTCGACTCTTGACCGCCGGCGGCGTGCTGGGCGAGAAGAAGAGTTGATTCAAGAAACCTGTAACTGCGACTTTATAGTCAGCGCGAAGTTGCTTGAGGACGTCTTCAAGTTGCTTCGGATCAGTTGTGGTTTCGACATTGTGTAAAGTGTCGACCGGAACAATCCCCAGCACGGGGTCGGGCATTCGCCGCGTCGCTTCCAGTGCGATAGGTCCACCCATCGAGCTTCCTATCAGTATCACCCGTTTGAGATTCAGCTTTGTTATTACAGTATTGACGTCATCCGCATAACTCTCGATGGACCAGTTCTTCCGTCCCTGGCCGGATTCGCCGTGACCCGGTAGGTCAATAGTGACGACTCGGTGGTTTTTTTCAAACACAGGAACCTGGTTGTCCCACAAGTGGCGGTCGCATGCCCAGCAATGAATGAATACCAACGCAGGTTCACCCTTGCCTTGAACAGAATAATGAATGGGAACTCCATCTTTCGCGGAGACGACTGCAGCTTTGGCAACCGACTGAACGATAGGAGCCGCAAAAATAACGGACAAAGCGAGACTGATAACTCTGGCCCACCTTGCCTTCACAAAGATAAATCTTGGCAACAAGAGGCGAGCGGAGCGGCAAGATTCTGAACTCATCGTTTACCTCCTTCTTAAGCTACACAAATATTCCGCACTGCGATCCTTTGGAAAAGATGCGGCGAGGCTATCGTGCTTGGCGGGTAGGCATCTAGAGACTTACGGAACTCCGGCTGGCTAAACGCCCGGCGAAAATCGGCAACCGACTGCCAGACAGCGACGTTGATGAAGACACCACTTCCCGCAATACCACGGTGCAACTGCGCTGAAATAAAGCCCGGCTGTTGCTTCAGGAAGACGGCGTCATTCGTCCACGCCTCGATCAACTGATCGGAGTCCTCGCGGTTCACTTTGAACTGGTTAATGAGGACCACGGGACCGGCTTCCGTCATCATCTGCTGTTGTAGCGTGACTGAATCATCCATCTCAGTGAGCTTTACCATCAAAAGCCTCCTTTCGACGATTCCTTGTCAGAATGAAAAACACGAGAGCGTGCGTCACCAGTAAAGGCGGCACAATCGTGGTGACAATGAAATAAGCAGCGCCGAGATCACCGGGATTAAGCTGCACACGCGCGCCCTGAACAAATGCGAATAAGAGATCCGCCGCGCCCCAGATGTTGAAGATCCATGTGATTGCGATCGACCAGGCGGCGTGTTTCCAAAGGCCCAGCGTCGCAATGATGGCCAGCACCCCGGCGACGAAATCTCCCCATGCCGCGGGAACAGAAAACGCCGCAGGCAGCATAGGCGAGACAACGCCGGGCACGATGAAGCTTAGTCCGATGAACCGCAGAAACATGTGAGGGGCCACCAGTCTGATGAGAGAGTCGTTCCGGTTCATCGTTCGAAGCCATGGCCAAACGAAAAACTTCCCAATCACGACCGAACTAACCAGGCTCATCAGGACATTGATTCCAAATATTGCTTGAGGATCCATTATCGCGATCTTCTTCTTCATCGTCGTTGATAGAGTGCAACCATGAATGACGCCGCCGCTGCCAAAGCGGCAATCATGCGCACATGGTTCGATGCCGTCTAACTGTTCAAGTAGTTAGTCCAGAGGTTGGCACCCGCAACGCTCGTTGGTCAACGGCTGCCAACGCGTTGTTGCGCGGCACGTTAAAAAAACCGTCACCAGAATCGTGCCGAAGAGATAGAGCAGACTGCCGACTAGGAGATAAGCCGCCCCGAGTTTGTGCCATTCGAAAGTAGAAACTGCCAGCACGAGAGAAGCCGCCGCAGTAGCGGAAAATGCCGTGAAAAACATTGGATTTAGCAACACGATATTGATTGACTGCATCGCGGCGATTGCTTGCGACGGTAGTTGTTGTGCGAGTGCCTTCATCACGACAATCGAGAAGGCGAAGAAAAAGCCGGCGATCAATCCTGAACCGAGAGCAGGAAGAAACGTCAGAAAGAAGTTTAGTTTGTCGATCACGGCGACCCTCCTCTTTTATGGGCCAGTCTTGTGCGCTATTTCAATGAATTCCCAAACAACCTACGACGAAAAGTGGTCTGAAGTTGTGAAAGTACCGTTCAATTCTTGTTAAGTTTCGTGTGGGCCTTGCGCAAGTTGAACAAATGCAACTCTGGAGTTGAGCAAGCGGCAAATTAGATTTGCCGCCTGATCTGAAACCTTTCCGTAGCGTGAAGTCAGTGCCACCTCGCGGTAACGGGTGGGTCGAGACATTACCGATGCCAATTTGAGGCCGATTACTAATCGCTAGTTCAATCGACAATCGGAAATCGGCAATCTCTGGACCCACCCGCTACCGCGAGGTGGTACTGACTTCATTCGGTTCGATATTAACCGCGATGCGTCGCCACCTTCCTTGCTTGAAGCGGAGCACGCTTAACATACAGCGCGTTATATGACCCAGGAGAATTGCTATCCAGACATCGATCGGATCCAACACTCCGGCGAGACGAATTACACTACAGATTCCAAGAGGGACGACGATCTGAGAAATGATCGAAATGTAGAGGGGACTCTTGGTGTCACCCGTGCCCTGAAGTCCGCCGGTGTAAGTGAGCGCGACGGCGACGAAGAGACCTGAGACGCTGAGCACGCGCAGGAGCTGTACACCGATTTCAACCACCGTAGGCTCATCCATTCCGAACACGTTGAGTAGTTGTCGTGGAAAGAACAGGAAGAAGAAGCCCACCAACGCCGCGCCGGCCAGACCAAAGCGTCCGGCAATGTGAACCGCCTTGCTGGCGCGTTCCGGTTGTTCGGCGCCCAGGTTCTGTCCGGCCACCGCCGCGGCGGCGCCCATCAAGCCAACCGAAGTCCAGGTGACCAGCGAGAAGAGCTGGGAATAGCCAACCGCGAAGGCTGCTTGTGCCGCAGCGCTTTGGGCCAACGACCCGATGAACGCCAACATCAGCACCCCGCCAATATTCATTGCGATTCCCTGGATGCCGGTCGGTAAGCCAAATCGAAAAAGCGCGCGAATAATGCTCCAGTCTGGCGCGAAACCTCTTCGCGGAAACGACACCACCCAGCCGCCGCCCCAAAGCTTAAGGAGTGCATACAACGCCACCACGCCCGAAGCGATGCAGGTTCCCATTGCGGCGCCCGCTGTCCCGAATTGAGGAATGGGCCCAAGCCCGCGAATCAGAATTATGTTCAGCACTAGATTCAGGAGAGTCATGACGACGCCGAGAACCAAAGGCGTTCGCGCGTCACCGGCTGAGCGCAACGCACCGCCCAACATGAAAAAGATCATCATGCCACTGCTGAACAGGAACATGATGCGGAGAAACGGGAGAGCTTCGGTTTTTACGTTCGGAGCAGCATTGACGAGATCGAGTAACAACGGCGAAGCGAAATAACCAACGGGCGCCATGAGGCCGAGCGAAATAAAGACTGCGGTGAGGAATGCCTGGTAAACCGTGCGGTCAACCTTCTCTTCTTCACCGGCGCCGACAAAGCGAGCGACAAGTACGCTCATACCGGTGAAGAGGGAAGTGATGAAGATGATGATAACCAGAAAAATCTGCCAGGCGACACCAATCGCGGCATTGGCCCGGTAACCGACGAGATTGCCAACCAGAGCGTGATCGACCATGCCCTGCAAACCGCCGATAGCGTTGGTCAGCATCGTTGGCCAGGCGATCTTCCAGACGGCGCGACCAAGCGGCCCTTCGACGATCGATCTGTCGTAGCGCGACTTTGCCGCGGCCGGAGGCGGTGGAGGCGGAAGTCGTTCTGTCAGCACCGGCGTGCCGGCGAGTGCGGGTTCTTCAGTTGTGTGAACGTCCGACACTTTGTCAACCCTCAACCAGCGCCTTCAGCTTCGCGAGTGCCATTCGCCAGCCCCTCTCGTTATCTACGGGTGAAAGACCGGGCGGCAGTCCTTCGTGAACGGC
Organism: Acidobacteriota bacterium; assembly: GCA_046726395.1. Taxonomy (GTDB): domain Bacteria; phylum Acidobacteriota; class Blastocatellia; order Pyrinomonadales; family Pyrinomonadaceae; genus PSRF01. Next base: position 2,755 of record JBKPAL010000008.1, on the reverse strand, counting down.
AAAGAGATCGGTGCCACCGTCTACATCGGCAAGTGTGATCGAAATCGTCATCTCGCCTTGCAGCGCTGGATCGGCAGTCTCGAACTCGTCCACTTCGACAACTTGTTCGTTCGGCACGAGCTTTACAAAGCGACCGTGGTAAGTGTCGGTGTGAGGATCAGTTTTGCCGCTGCCAGTTGGAACGTCGTACGTGAGCGAGATCCTAAGCGAGCCGCCTTCCCGCGCGTCGAAAGCATGCACGTGAGCAGTCATCTCGTCTGGCACTTTCCATTTCGCCACCGCGCGCGGATCGAGCAACGCGCGATAAACGGCCGCGCGAGGAGCTTTGATGTGGCAATTTATTGTCGTTGAACCCATGCTCAAACAGCGTCTCCGCGATTGCTACTTTGTACTCCCGATCGTCGCCAGTTTCGTTTGAGGCTGTTTGCTATTTGCATATTGGATTGCATCAGAAGCTGCTTTTTCGCGCTGCGCCAGCCAGGTGAACGGGATTGCTAGAGCTTGAACCGCCGAGCTGAAGATATAAGAAGTTGGATAACCCCACACGTCGGCGGATTTGCCGAGTAAGGGTTGAAACACGACACCGCCGCTAGAGCTAAACACCGAATCGAACGACAAAACGGTCGCGCGCTGTTCTGAGGGGATCAGGCCATTGAGATAAGTCTGCCGCACTGGGATCGTCGCTGAAAACATCAAACCCCATAAAATCAAAAGTGTTACCGCCACCCAAAAGTTCGGCACCAAACCAACAACAGCCAACACCGGGATGCTGATCACTTCACACGTCAACAGAACTGTCGTGCGCCGTCGAAAAACTCTTCCGACATAAGGAACAAGCAAGCCGCCGGCTATCTGCGCCCCCGCGACGATCGCTGCTGCCAGTCCCGCAACGCCGTATGCCTTTTCGTTACCCCACAGCTCGAGCAGATAAGGTTGCATTGCATAGAAGGCGTAAATGGTCACACCACCAGTGAAGGGAGCCGCCAACATGATCCATCTGACCGGCCGGTTGCGCAGACCGTAACGGATCGAGCCAGCGATGATGATCTTTACCTCCTTGATCGGATCTTTCTCGTCGGACGGTTTGAAGCCGAGATCTTTCATCAATAAAAAAGCGAAGATGAAATTCAGCACGAGTAGCGCCGCGCGAATTACATACGGAACGCCCAGGTTAGTTGCTTGCGCGATAATGCCGCCGGCCACTGACCCGGTCAACATTGCCGCGCCTTCGACTATCTCACCTCTTGCCAGGACTGACTCCAACGCCTCTTTGTTGCCGCTGTGAGCAAGCGCATCTACCAACCATGCTTCCATCGCGCCCGAAAAAAATGTGAAGCCGAGTCCGAGCAACATCGAGGACAGCGCCCAGCCCCAGAACGGAGCCGCCCGGTACCACATAAACAAATAAAGCAGCGTCGATAGCACCAGAGTAATCACACCAAGTAGGTAAGAGGTTCGTCGTCCACGCAGATCGGCGACCACTCCGGTCGGAATTTCAAAGATCATGAAGCCAAAGGTGAAGAACGCATTCGCAGCAAACGCTTCGGTGTTATTCAAACCCGCGTCGAGCAGAAAAAGCGTATTGATGCCCCAAATCAACGACGCTGCCAGAGTGTTGAGGAGCATCAACGTCAGGTAAGTCCTTTGAACTTTTCGCGAAGCCTTGTTCATCGATACCAAACCTAAAGTTCAAGCTCCCTGACATTGATTCTCTTCGGGTTATTACGCGCCGCTGGCAGTCTCCGCCTTCGCCTCGGTCTTGATGACGAACGAATTCAATTCGGCAATCTTCCCATCGCGAAAACGGTAGATGTCGCAGTACGCGTACGGAGCCGACTTTCCATCGTTGTCGTTCATGGTCATGTCGCCGTACGCCGTGACGAAGTCACCCTCGGCGATGATGTTATCTACCGTGAACTTTGGCGGCTCAATGTCCATTGAAGCCATCCATTCGCGAATGGCGTTCTTTCCTTTCGTTGTCTTGTTGCCGACAATGGTCCAAACCACATCATCCGCGCAGTGCGACAGGAATACTTCCCCGCCGCCTTCGGCAAAACTCGCATTTACCTTTTCAACAATCTCTTTGTTCTTAGTTGACATGTGACTTTTTCTCCTTTGTTCAATTGTTTCTCTACTGGCGGAACACTTGATTTCAAAAAGATACGAAATCAAATGCTTGATCTTTCCATCTTTCTATCTCCCATTGTGAAAGCGTGAGAACACGGCGTTAAGAAATCCGCCTTCCCGTTTCTTAACTAGCACTGTGCCTTCGGCGATTACTACATCGTTCTCCTCGGTCATACGCGTGATGGTCAACGTCGGGGCTACCCTCAAAGGCGGCGTTCTCGATCTCTTTGTCAAAGGCCTCCTTCCCAACTTTGTGAAACATGCCGGGTATGTCCCACTCAAAGCGTCCACCGATGTTTGCAAAGCTGTAATTATCTTTCGCATCTTCCCGTCTGCTTTCTATTACGTAGTCGAATGAACGAACGCCAAATCGACACGATTACCGTGAGACGAGGGAAACCATCGAATCGACATTGAATCGAAAGATATTGATTCGGTTCTAAGTGGCCGTTCATGAATTGGATCAGCCATGAAAGGGAAGACGATAAGCTTTTAGTCAGAGTATTTTCGTAATGAGCAATCTGCTTTGAAAAACTGGCGATGTATTTCGCTACGGAAAGGATTAACCGTTGTTACTGTGAGGATTTTGAGCCGAGCAGGAGCTAGAACGCCGCCGTAATTGTTCAAC
>JBKPAL010000007.1:0-7443 GCA_046726395.1 Acidobacteriota bacterium | reverse complement strand
CATCGGCGCGTCGATTTTTGTCCAAGCATCCGAGATCACACGTCTCGTCCCTTCTACAACAGGCGTGTACCTGGTCTGGGCGGTGGCGGGCGTGCTGACCTTGTTCGGCGCGCTTGCTTGCGCCGAGTTGACATCCGCATTTCCGCAGACTGGTGGCGTCTACACGTTTCTAAAGGAGACTTACTCACCGGAAATCGGCTTTCTGTGGGGCTGGGCCATGTTTTGGAGCATGCACTCCGGGATTATCGCCGCCATCGCCATGATCTTTGCTCGCTACGTAGGTTATTTCGTCCCGCTGAATGATCTGAGTTTGCGCCTAGTGGCGATCGGCGCAATCCTTCTGCTATCAGGCATCAACTATGTAGGTGTGAAACACGCAAGCACTCTGCAAACTGTATTCACGCTCGGCAAAGTACTGGCCATCGTGGCGATCATCCTGCTAATCGTAGCCTCGGGCCTGCCTCCAGCAATGACTCGTGGCCCATCTGTGGCTGATCAGATCACATTACCAAGCTTTGCTCTAGCCGTTGCGGCCGGCCTCTTCGCATTTGGTGGGTGGCATATGGTCACCTACACAGCTGAGGAGACGCGCAATCCGAGACGAACTATTCCTTTGGCGCTGATGATTGGAACTTTGACTGTGACCGCCTGTTACATCGCACTCAATGCTGCTTATCTTCACGTGCTACCTCTCGAACAGGTGATGTCGTCGACCCGCGTGGCGGCAGACGCTGCCGAAGCAGTTGTTGGAGTTCGCGGCGGCGCAGCGATTTCGGCGCTCGTGATCTTTTCCACCTTCGGCGCTGTGGCGGGAATTATCCTGACTGGACCACGAGTCTATTTCGCAATGGCCCGTGATGGATTGCTGTTCCGTTGGGCCGCGGCTGTGCACCCTCGGTTCCGCACTCCTTATCGGGCAATCGTCCTTCAGGCCATTTGGTCCTCGGTGTTGGTGGCCACGGGCACCTATCGCGCGATCTTTACGCGGGTAATCTATACAGAGTGGATCTTCTTCGGACTGATGGTCCTTGGACTTATTCTGCTTCGGAGGCGAGCAAACTATCATCCATCGTATCGCACTTGGGGTTATCCGATTTTTCCTGCGTTGTTCGTGCTAGCGTCCTTTCTCATAGTTGTGAATCAGATAGTGTCAGACCCACGCGAGAGCGCAATCGGACTCGGAATAGTCGCGCTTGGTCTACCCGCGTATTATTTGTGGGTTAGACGTCGTCACGTAGCTACCACATCCGCAATCACTGAACAGGAACCAGAAACATGATTATCGACTTCCATAACCACTATTACCCGCCGGCTTATATCGATGCCCTGCGTGAAGGACCATCGAACGTGAGAATTATCATCGATGATCAGGGCAACCCACAGTTGCACTACCCTGGCGACTACAACATCGCCGTGCGCGGTCATCGAGACATCGAATACCGCCAGCATGTTTTGGAAGAGAAGGGAATCGACCTCCAAATCATTACGCTGACGACCCCGGGTACACACATTGAGAGTCCAGAGCGCGCGGTTGCGTTGGCCCAGATGGTCAACGACAAGTTTGCCGATGTAGTAGCAACTCGCGGCAAGCACTTTCGCGCGTTGGCGACACTGCCGCTAAACGATCCGGCTGCCTCGGTAATTGAGCTTGAGCGTGCGATGGGCCAACTCGGTTTTCGCGGCGCCATGCTATTCAGCAACGTTAACGGGATGGGACTCGACGAAAAGTGCTTCTGGCCGCTTTGGGAAAAGGCAAACGAACTGGAAGCTGTAATGTTCATTCATCCGACTCATCCGGTCAGCGTCGAAACAATGAAGGATTACTGGCTGACGGCGCTGGTTGGATTCCTGTTTGATACCACACTGGCGGCGGGAAAGTTGGTGTTCAGCGGTATTGTCGAGCGCTTTCCGCGAATAACCTGGGTGCTCGGTCATCTGGGTGGTGCCGTTCCTTATGTCGCTGAGCGTTGGGACCGGGGATACCATGCGTTCGCCGAATGTCGCGCCAACATCGATCGACCTCCCAGTGAGTATCTGAAGAACTTCTATTACGACTCGGTGAACTTTGATGTGAACGCGTTGACGATCGCTATCAATTTCGCCGGCACAGATCACGTTCTGGCGGGAAGTGACTATCCGCATCAGATCGGCAGTCTGGATCAGATGAAACAGAGCATAGAGACTTTACCAATCTCCGAGAGTGATAAGGAGAAGATCCGTTCAGGAAATGCTTCGAGGATTCTGGCACTGTGAACAAAACAGAAAAGATCTTCTTCTTCAACTCACAGAGATTTTTAGAAACAAGCGTCTTCAGACACCCGACTGGCAAAGAACGGGCCTGAGATAGTTCAGACTTTAATGAGCGAAGGGTACCTATTGAGCTTGGATGCACCGTCCAAGCACAACATCGATGACGGCTGATAAAGATGGGAACGGATGTTAAAACGGTCGAAATTTTCTGGTGGAATGCAACTTTCGAAAAGGCAAATGCTTACGTTTTGCCGCGCCTAAGATTCGGGAGGTCGGAGGTTCGAATCCTCTCGCCCCGACCAGTTAATCAAAGATTACGGCTACCTTCATCGGTGGGCGTTCTTGTTCGTGGCAGGATGGTGGCAGAGCCGCTGACTCGTTAATCGTGTGGCTTCTACCGCAGCCCGCTTCGCTCGATTCGTTGCGTGAGTGTAGCGCCGCGTAGTCTGCGGATCAGAGTGGCCCATCAGATCAGCAATAGTTGCTTCACTAAAGCCAGCCTCGGGGAGCCTGGTCCCGAACGTGGGACGCAAATCGTGCCAATGAAGATTCTCAATCCCTGCTAACCGACAAGCCGTTGCGAACGCCTTCTTTATGTCAGTACAAGGCTGTCAGTATCGGGATTGAAGAACAGATAACTGTTGCCACCCTGGCCGGGTCAGTCGGTGCGGCGGGAACGGCGGGAGCGGGCCAGAGCCAGCCCACCGAGGTTCATCCCGATCAGCCCAAGCACTAGGCCCACGATGGCCCCGGCTCGACCGCTGCCGCTGCCGAAACCACCGGTGGAGGTGCCCAGATGGACCACACTGAGGACCATGCCGATCAGCCCGACCACTAGGGCCGCGATGGCCCCGGCTCGCGCGTTGCCGGTGCCAATGCGACCGGCGGAGCGGGCGAGAGCGAGCCCACCGATAATCAAGCTGATCAGCCCCACCACCGCAGCCACGAGGGCCTTGGCACGCCCAGTAGTGATGCGGCTTCCGATGTCACCAGCGGTGGGATCGACGTTGAAGCCGAGGTGAGCGGCGTATAAGTCGACATTTGCGCGCGTATCGCCGATGAGTTGCGGAGATTGTGAGTAACTTGCTGTCGATATTACGCAAGCAGCAAAGGTCGCAATTAATCCCGTAAGCATTCGATTCCTTTTGTTCATCATTCAACTCTCCAGACCAAATATGCCGTCGTAAGCGACACTTGTATTGGATAAAGTTGACCTGATTTAGAAACAGGGGAGATGGTTGCTCTTGACGTGTATCTGGTGTTCGACGAAGGCTTTGTGCCGATTTAGATAATCGGTCGGGCTCAGGCCCGAGAACTCGAGAAATTCCCGTATCAGATGTGACTGGTCGAAGTATCCGAGATCCAAGGCAAGGGCCGCCCAATTGGGCGAGGGATTCTGTTGGATTAAAGTCCGCGTTTGCTGAAACCGCTGAACCCGGCTAAACAGTTTCGGCGTCATGCCCACTTCCGCCTTGAAAACCTGAATCAACCGACGCTGGCTTAGACCAAGATATTTTGCGGCCTTCCTGACAATCGGCCCGGTTTGATTCTTCGCGAACAATTCCAGCGCCGCCGAAACCGCGTAATGCTTTTCTACGCCGTGACGCAAGCGAGTCATCAGAGCCTCCTGCAGCAACTGAAACCGCTCGGCAGAAGTTCTTGCATCACAAAGGCGCTCCCTCAGCCGACCCGCCGACGGTCCCCAAAGTGTTTCCAGATCGACGTGAGTGTCGGCGAGATCGCCCGCCGGGAGTCCGAGAAACGGAAAAGCGCCGCCCGGTTTGAAGTGAACCCCGATGATAAAAACTTCTTCCGCGGGCGTGAAGCCGCGCCCATGCGCACCTGATACGACCGCACCGGAAAAGCGGGAGCAGTTTTCAGGACGTTCGGCGTCGCAAAATCGCAGCTCGTTTTGCTGGAGATTGATTACGAGTTCGAGCGTGCCGGTCGGAAGAATGCGGTCGGTCTTGTGCTCTGCCTCGTGGCCTTCGTATAGCCAAAAATTGTCCACAAACTTCGAAAGCGGGGGTTTCGGTTTGTAAAAGTTGAATATCGTGTCGATATTTAAAATCGCAAACTGTTGGGATTTGCCACCCGCTATACCTGGTGTGGAACGCGTCACAATTAAATATTTGAACCAAAATAGATAAAAATATCAAACCCAATTTTTTGTTTTCGAAAAGATGCGCTAAGTAAGGTGCGCGCCCGCTGATGCGGGCGTTCGTTAACGATGACTGCGGTAGAAACGACAATTCAGCAGTGGAAGCGTGAAACCCTAAGGCTACTGCCGCCGATAAAGAGTCAGTTATAGAAGCTTGTATAGGTCGTCTCGGTCTACCTTGTTCGAGCGATGTTTTAGCCTTGTATCGCTTTACCGGTGGTATGGAGGATGGCGATTCCGATTCTGATAGGTGAGAAAGGTAGATTACATGTCCATTAAGAGAGCTGTATTACTGCTAGGCTTCGTAAGCTAGGCCCACAGTATCGTTCGCGCGGAAACAATCCTGCATGACAGAATTTCAATGTGAGTTACGTAGCTGCGCTACCCTTTGGGCTTCGCTGTATCAACTCAGACGAAGTAATCTACTTTTTGAGTAAGGCTGTCCAGTTCTCTATGACGACGGCTGGCGCCGGCGACGTTTCTTCAGCAAGAATATTTACTAGAAAGCGCTTTCCGTCGAGCGAAACTGCGTAGCCACCGCCGCCGGTCGGTGGCCCTGCTATCAGCCGAGTTTCAAACAGAGCATGGGGATTGCCTGCCTCGAAGTTATTCCCGTCGGTCTTCACCTCTACAGCCATGACTTTGCCGTCGGGGGAGTAATAGAACAGTTCTCTTCCGTCGTGTCGCCACCTCGGTTGAGACCCGCCATCTCTCGAAATCATCCATTGACCTCCGACGGGAGGAAAGTTTCGAACATAGATCTGCGGAGTTCCCGATTCTAGCGACACGTAAGCAATCCAGCGCGCATCCGGCGAAAACTTTGCCACACCTTCGCTAAAGGTAGATTGCACAATTGGAATTGGTTTTTGATCACCGAATAGCGGGAGTGCCCAGATATCCGACAATGTTGCAGCCGCTTGGTCCGTATACAGGATGAAGCGTCCGTCAAAGGACCAATCGGTTACGAACTTTGCGCTATCCGATTTCAATAACAGTTCTTCATTTCCGGCGCCGCTGGAAGTCTTCCAATATAGGTCATACGGACCGGACCGATTGGATGAAAACACGATTCGGCCGCCGTCTGGTGACCAAACAGGGTTACTTTCGACCGCTGGATCGAACGTTAATCTAGAGCTCGTTTGTCTTGCGATATCAGTTACCCAAATATCGCTACCAGCCGACAGGTCGGCGCGAACCATCGCAACTTTCTTTTCGTCTGGAGAGAGCATCGGTGAAAGTAAAGTCTCTGGCGTTCCGACCGGCCCAAGTTGTTTCCCGGTTCGATCGACCCACGTGATTTGAGTTCTTGCCAAGATGCCGGCCCGATACACGAGCACGCCATTATCAGAGACACAAAAAAACGAACGACCATTTTGTGCGTTATAACCGACTTCTTCCGCAATTAGAGATGGTTCCCCGAAGACCTGAAGCTTCTCGGGATCGAAGGGTTGGGCCATCAAAGAACGGTCTCTTAAGAAGAGTAGATAACCCGAGCCATACATGGCCCCAGCATCGGACTGCACGAGTAGTTTCGATTCCGGGGAGTCAAGCGATCCCACATAGATGCCGCTGTTTTCTTTCTTGGAGCTGCGGGCGAGATAAATGAAATGTCGTCCATCCGGCAAGAAGCGGGGCCAGTAGTGGCCGCTCTGGCTCAGCGCCGCGTCCACTTTTGTAACCGGCGTAACGGGGCCACCGTTGGATGATACGCGGTAAAGCGCACCTCGCAAATCGGGTGGAAACAAGATTACCCCGTCTCGGTTCCAAGTCCCTCCGCGGTTTGCCTGAGCGTCAGCCAATGTTTGAGCTCCACCACCAGTTACATCAACCTTCTTTAACTTTCCCGGGCCAAAGAATGCGATGGATTGACTATCAGGAGACCAAAACCCCTGCTGGCCTCCTTCAGTACCCGGGAGAGGCTGGGCTTCAAGTGAATCAATCGAACGAAGCCATATCTGTATTTTTCCGTTCGCGCCAATGACATTGAATATTAGCTTGCGGCCGTCTGGTGAAATGAAATCCACAGCGCCGCCGAAATTTCCTTTCTGCGGCGGATAGACATGAAACCGCGAAACCATCTTTTCTGGAGGCGATGGCCTGAGAAAATACAAAATCGAAAGCGTAAGCGTAGCCAAAAGGGAGAGAGCAGCCACTGACCATGAGATTAATTCACGACGACTAACTCTTCTCGAGGGTAATGCCGGCAGCGTTACCGTCTCCGTAGATGCAACACTCGAGGCTGAGAGAGCCTCCAGTGCGAACGCCAGATCGCGTGCAGAATAAAACCGTTCCTCCGGGCTCTTCTGTAGGCAGTGGTCGACGACTCGTTCGAGCGCGGGAGAGACGTTGTGATTTGTAGCTGAAAGATCTGGAGGATCTTCCCGGAGGATCGCGCTCATTGTGTCCGCTGGCGAATCTCCTCGAAATGCTCGTCGACCGGAAAGCATTTCATACAGAATGGCGCCGAACGCAAAGATATCGGAACGATGGTCCACAACCTGGCCGCGAATTTGTTCTGGCGACATGTAACCAACTGTTCCCATCACAACGCCCGGATCAGTGTCAACGCGCCTCGTTGGAATTTCCGTTTGCCGCTCATTGGCATTAGTTTGCGTCAGCTTCGCCAAACCAAAATCGAGAATCTTCAGCCGACCGTCTTTAGTTATAAAAATATTGTCGGGCTTCAGATCGCGATGCACGATTCCCTTTTCGTGTGCCGCCGCTAGACCGTGAGCAAGCTGGAGCGCGTAATCAATGACACGACGTTGCGGGAGGGCGGTGCCACTCAACCGTCGGCGTAGAGTCTCACCCTCCAACAATTCTGATACGACATACGGCGCCCCATCATGAGTGCCAATGTCGTGGATCGAAAGAATATTGGGGTGATTCAATGCGCCGGCCGCACACGCTTCCTGCTCAAAGCGGTGGAGGCGATCTCGATCAGAAGAGAAACTAGCAGGCAGAACTTTTACGGCGACATCGCGACCGAGGCGGGTATCGCGCGCTCGATAGACTTCGCCCATTCCACCTGC
>JBKPAL010000006.1:0-12719 GCA_046726395.1 Acidobacteriota bacterium | reverse complement strand
GGACACTACGAAGGGTGGTTCTGCGCACCTTGTGCTGAATATAAAACTGAAGATGAGTATGCGGCACCAAAAAACGGAGAAGGACCGCCGACCTGTCTTATCCATGAGACCCCATTAGATCGAGTTTCTGAAGACAGCTACTTTTTCCGTCTTTCCGATTATGACGAGGCACTCCTCAATCTCTTCGAGAGTCAGCCCGACTTTGTGCAACCCGAGGTGCGTCTGAATGAGGTTAAGAGTTTCGTGCGCGGTGGGCTGCAGGATCTTTCAATAAGCCGGCAGCGCAGTTCGGTCAGTTGGGGAATACCGGTTCCCGATGATCCCGAGCACACGATGTACGTATGGTTCGAGGCGCTCCAGAACTACATAACCGCGATCGGCTTTGGAAACGAACAGCAAGATCGAGCAATCGGCTTCGCAAAATACTGGCCGGCGTTGCACATGGTCGGCAAAGACATTCTGCGTTTTCATGCCGTGTATTGGCCGGCTTTTTTGATGACTGCGAGGATTGACCTCCCGCGCGCAGTTGTCGCACACGGCATGTGGTTAGATCCCACTGGCAGGAAGATGTCCAAAACCCTGGGCAATACCATTGAGCTGGATGTCCTGCAGCGTTACTTCTCCAATGATGCAGTCCGCTATTTTGCCCTGCGCGAGATGGTGTTTGGGCAAGACGGGCGTTTTGGATACGAGGCTCTGATCGATCGAACTAACAGCGACCTTGCTAGTGGCTTGGGTAATCTTTCAAGCCGAACATTGACGATGATTCAACGCTATGCGGATGGCCAGATTCCTTCGGGCAAAATCTCTGAAGACAAACTGCTGCTGGCCAAGCGCACAGGTGTCGATACAGACGAGACGACGATTGCGGGCTTCATCGAGCATGCTCGCGATCAGTTCCTGCAGCATCTCGACAGCTTTGCATTCAGTAAGGCACTTGAAGTCGCCTGGTCTGTGGTCGCGCGCGTAGACAAGATGATTACCGATGCGAAGCCATGGGATTTAGCGAAGGATGAAAATCAACGTCAAACTCTCAATGCAGTCCTTTATCGTGCGGCAGAGTCGTTGCGCTGGTTGAGCGTCATGTTGTATCCGGTGATGCCGGAAGCGACTCAGAGCATCTATTCACAACTTGGGCTGGGCAATGCTCTTGTAAAGGTAAATCCCGCCGAGCTCCGTTGGGGTGGACTACCAGAAGGTACGCGCATCGGTGAAGTTGTGCCGCTATTTCCGCGACTCGACAAAGCGAAGGTGATGGCCCAAATCAAAGAAACGAGTGAAGGATCAGGTGTTCATGCCACTGAAGCAGACGCAGTTTCGGCAACATCTGAGAAGTTGCAAGCAACTCCTCCACCGATGACAGGTGCGACCGAAGCCGATGCCGCAGCAGCCGTTGAAGGCGTAACCAACTTCATCGACATTACCGACTTCGCCAAGGTGGATTTGCGCGTCGGTCAAGTGCTCAGCGCGGAGCGTTTGCCTAAATCCGACAAGTTGCTCCTGTTGAAGGTCGATATTGGAGAAGATCAGCCTCGGCAGGTCCTCGCTGGGGTCGCTCAGTATTACGAACCGGAAAAATTGATCGGTCGCAAGGTTGTGATCGTAGCTAATCTTAAGCCTCGAAAACTGCGTGGTCATGAGTCGCAAGGAATGGTGGTAGCAGCGTCGTTCGGGGAAGAGGGGCGCCCAGTGATCGCAACGTTTACAGAAGATGTGCCAAATGGAGCGCGACTCAAATAGAAATTTCAAATTTCAAATTTTAAATTTTAAATTTTTCGGCGATGTTCATTGACTCGCATGCGCACATCGACGGTCACGAGTATGAAGCTGATCGCGACGAAGTGATAGAGCGAGCGCGCGACGCCGGCGTAGAAACCATACTCAACGTCGGCACGGGAGATCCGAATAGTGATGCTTTTAAGCGGGCGGTCCACCTTGCGGAGCAGCACAACGAAATCTTTTGCGCTATCGGCACTCACCCTCACGATGCACGGCTATACAATGATGCCGCCGAGCAAAAGACAATTGATCTAATTACTCAATCCACTCGCACAATCGCCTGGGGAGAAATAGGTCTCGACTATCACTACGACAATTCACCACGAGCGGTCCAACGAGAAGTCTTCGTGAGGCAGATTCGTGCTGCTCGAGCTCTCGACGTTCCGATAATTATTCATACAAGAGAAGCTGATGAGGACACGATCTCGATTCTAGAGGCGGAGTACAGCGGGAGTGATCGAGGCGGCATCATGCATTGCTTTGGCGGCACGCTGGAGTTAGCGCGAGCGGCGATGAACTTGGGTTTTCTGATCTCCTTCTCAGGAAACATCACTTTTAAAAAGGCCGAAGACATCAGAAACGTTGCTGCCGCGGTTCCACTAGATCGCACCCTGATTGAAACCGATTGTCCTTACCTGACTCCGGTTCCGTTTAGAGGCAAACGGAATGAACCGGCTCGAGTCGTAGAAGTCGCGCGCGCGTTGGCAGCGATTCACAAGTTGAGCCCAGAAGAGATCGGCCAAACTACTAGTAATAACTTCCACCGCCTGTTCAACCTGGCATAACTGAGAGATCTCTGTGCCCCTCTGTGGCTCTGTGTCTCCGTGGTTTTGTTATGCCCGCATGACTTCCAAGGAAAAGAGAACCACGGAGACACTGAGCCACAGAGGGGCACAGAGAGGGTAGCGTGAACTGATTTAGAGAAGACTTTCACAATCTTCCGCTTTGGTGTTATTCTCAGTTCAGAAGATCACTTAACAACGTTGGAAACTCTGGTCAATGGCCCAACAGAACTCTTTCGATATCGTCTCAGAAGTTGATCACGCGGAAGTCAATAATGCGATCCATCAGACTGTCAAAGAGGTACGCCAGCGGTTTGATTTCAAAGGCAGTTCTGCAAACGTAGCCCTGGAGAAAGAAGAGTTGTTGCTCACGGCGGAAGACGAAACCAAGCTGCGCAACATGAATGACATTCTTCAACAAAAACTTGTTCGACGTGGAGTTCCGCTGAAGGCGTTCAGTTACGGAACGGTTGAGCCGGCGGCGGGTGGTACAGTCCGTCAGCACGTTAAGATCCAGCAGGGCATTCCTCAGGACAAAGCCAAAGAGTTAGTCAGATTCATAAAGGATTCCAAGGCCAAGGTACAGGCGGCTATTCAGGGAGACGTGGTGCGCGTTTCCGGGCGCGATCGCGACACGCTGCAGGACGTCATCGCAAAGCTTAAGGACCGCGACTTCGGTATTCACATGCAGTTCACTAACTATCGTTCGAATTAGTTTGAACAGTGATGCAGACCTCCAGTCAAACACTGGCGCTTGACGAAGCAAAACTCTCCGCACGACGGATCTTCAATCTCATATCTGACGAACTCGAGCAGGTTGAGACGGAGTTTGAGCGACAAGCACGTTCTAATGTTCAGGTAATCGCTTATATCGCCGATTACCTTCGTCGATCCGGCGGCAAGCGTGTTCGTCCGGCGCTTACAATTCTTTCAAGCTATGCAGTTGGCGGAGACGCGCGCTACAACTCCATTCGCATGGCAACGGTGATGGAGTTTCTTCATACCGCCACACTTGTTCATGACGACATCATCGATGATTCAGATACTCGACGGAATCGTCCCACCGTAAATGCACTCTACGGAAACGAGACAGCGGTGCTCATGGGCGACTGGCTTTACATGTCTGCTTTTGAAACTAGTCTCAGTGAGAGGTCCTTGCCGATTCTGGACATCCTCACACGAGTTACACGAAAGATGACTGAAGGCGAGTTGCTTCAATTGACTCTGCTGGGTCGCAGTGACATTTCTGAAGCTCAATACCTTGATGTGCTCCAACGCAAGACGGCCCACCTGTTTAGCGCTTGCTGCGAGGTTGGGTCCATACTCGGAAGTGCTAGCAAGACGCACCAAACAGCGTTGAGAGATTATGGTCTCAATCTGGGTACGGCGTTTCAACTCATCGATGACTTGCTTGATTTCACGTCTACTGATGATGCGCTCGGTAAAGCGGCCGGAGTCGATCTGCTGTCCGGAAAAGTTACTCTGCCGTTGATCTATTTGGTTCAGAGCAATCCCGAGTCTAAGCAGATGATCGATACAGTGATCACGGAAGCGGCCTACGAGACCATTACGCGACAGGAGCTACTTGACGCAGTTCGCAGGAATGGTGGTTTGGAGGACGCGCGAGCCCGTGCCGATCAGTTTGCTGAAGCAGCTCGCGGTGCACTTGACGAGCTTCCGGAGTCTGAGTATCTCGATGCGCTGCGAGCTATTCCCACCTATGTCCTTGAGCGCGACCGCTGATTCTCCCTCAAATCTAATTGTTGTGAAAACAGCAATTTGCCGTTAAGATTCGCTCGATGGATAGACCACCCAACGAGAATCTCCTGTCACGCCTCGAGCAAAGCCTTCGCCAATCACGAGCCGCTCGTATGCATTTGGCAGCGCGGCTTCGTGAGCTGGAGGCCGAAGCGGATGCGGTCCGGGCCGAACTAGCCGAGATGGACACGCTGGCGAGCCAAACAGAAGCAGCCATCTATCGGCTGCTTTCGTCGGTGCTGGCCTCAAGCAACTTGTCCGTTGGTCTGCCTTCAGATGTAGAGATTGAGGCGGCTATGCGTCATTCGGCGACTCCATCTCGCAACGTCACGCCTCTTGAAGTTAAGCGTCAACAGATCCCACCGATCAGATCGAACATAGAGGCAATGAGTGATCGTTTTATGGATCGCACGATTCCTCAGGCCGTCACTTTGCTTCTGCGTGAGGAAGGTGGTGCTCTTCACGTGAATGAGATCTACAACCGCCTCCTTGAAGGTGGCTTCAGATTCACCGGACAAAATCCCACAATCAGTATTGCCGTCTCACTGAATCGGAACTCACGTTTTAGGAAAGTTGCGCCGGGCACGTTTGACCTCATGATGCGCGACGCGTCTAAAGCCTCCTAAAAATTTAAAATTTGAAATTTAAAATTTCAAATTTGCTCTCCCTCCTCCAACAGAGGCACTTTCCGCCTAAAACACTTCCCGCTTAAAATCCAGATCTAATGCGTGCGATGATTCTTTCTGCCGGTTACGGCACTCGCCTCTGGCCTTTAACTGAAGATCGAACCAAACCAGCCATCCCTATCCTTGGTAAACCACTCGTCGGTTACGTTGCTGAATACCTTGCCGGCTTTGGCATCAACGAAGTGGTGGTCAACCTTCATCATCGACCCGACTCAGTTCGCTACGCGCTCGGTGACGGCAGCGACTTTGGTGTGCATCTTCATTACATCGAGGAACCACAGATTCTTGGTACAAGCGGGGCCTGGGACAACGCGCGCGAGCTTCTCGACGGTGACACTTTCGTTGTGGTGAACGGAAAGATCATAACTGACATCGACCTGCAGAAAGCGCTTGAGACTCACAGACGTACTCAGGCGATTGCGACTCTTGTTCTGGTACCAAATAATAAACGCGAGCGCTTCACAATTGTGGAGACTAAGGATGGGTTGTTGACTGGATTTGGTTCAATGCCTGGCCCTGGTTCAGCTGAACCTGCTCCCTTGATGTTCACAGGGATTCAAGTATTAGAGCCGCGAATATTTGATTACACACCACGCGGAGTCTTTTCGCACTCAACCACCGATGTATACCCAAAAGCGATGGCGAGTGGCGAACGAATAGCAGTGCATGTTGCAGAAGGTGAGTGGTATGAGCTCTCAACTCTGTCTCGTTATCTGGACATCAGTTTGAAGCTTCTGGCGAAACGCGGCGAGCGAGTCTTCGCAGGGTCCCGCGCAGTGGTTTCCGACGGTGCCCAAGTCGACGAGACGATCATGTGGGACAACGTGACGGTGGAAACAGGTGCACGTGTCTTCCAGTCTGTGATTGGCGACGACGTACGAATTTCCGCTGGAGCAACCATAGAAAATTCGGTAGTTGTTAAGGCCGCTTTGGTTCAAGGAGTGACTCCGCCAGCGAAAGCCCTTAAAGGAGAGTTTAAAGGCGCGAATTTTGTCGTGCCTTTAGCGCAGTGATACAATCGCCATACTTTCCTGAGTCGAATTACGGCGGAATAGACGGCGACACACCGCCTTCGAGATGGGAACCGCCTTCTGTCGGCAAATGAGCTCATCAACACAAGTGTTCACCACGACGCAAGATTCTGCCTCTGAGCGATTGCTCGGTTTTCTCAAGAAGCAGGGAATTAAAAAGCCTTCCGTTGTTGCGCTCACGCCAGATGCATCCACACGCAAATACTTTCGAGTCCCCTGGAAGAACAGCAATGCTGTAGTTGCTGTCTATCCCGAGCCTTTCGATCCAGAGTTTCATCCTTATCTCGACGTCACCAGGTTGTTTTTGGAAAGCGATATTCCGGTACCGGAAATCTTTGCAGTCGACGGTGCGAGCGGAATCATCGTTCAGGAAGACCTTGGCGATAAGCAGCTTTTCAGCATCTATGAAGACGCTTCAGAGGAGGAATGCGAGAGTTATAAAGAGCAGGCGATCAATCTGATTGCGCGAATTCAAAAGGCGACTCAGAGGGCCACGGAAGTCAACTCGATTGCCAGCCGGCTCGCGTTCGATGAAGCGAAGCTCTCGTGGGAACTCGACTTTTTCGTAGAACATTATTTCGCTAGCCTCCGTAAAGAAATCTTGCGTCACGCCGAAGCCGCGGAGTTGAAGGCCGAGCTAAACGACATCGCGGCCGAGCTAGCGTCTGCTCCTCGTGTCCTCTGCCATCGCGACTTCCACGGCGCCAACTTGATGGTGGATCGGAACAATCATTTACGCGTCGTCGATCATCAGGACGCTCGCATGGGCCCAGCTACTTACGACCTGGTCTCGTTTTTGTTAGATCGGCAACCATGTCCACCTTCGTTAGCCGAGTTGCGAGCGTATCGTCTTCTTCTGATCGAGGAGCGTCGCCTTCAAGGCTTGCCCGTGCTGGATCCGGATGAGTTTGCTCGCGAGTTTCGATTAATGACGATTCAGCGCGGACTAAAAGCTACCGGAACGTTTTCTTATCAAACGGGCGTTGCGGGCCGTGGCTTATTTTATGAGCGCTTTATTGATCCGACTCTCGTGATCGTGCTGCAGGCAGTTGACTGGCTCGAACGTTTCCCGACTCTGCGGCGAATGATTGCTGAGCGAATCAAAGTTAATTGAACTGGGGAGTGACGTATCTGCTGAATGGCTACTGAATCAAAATCCTTGCAATCAACCGAATCTCGACAGACCTACATAAACCAACTATCACAACACGTCGGCAAAGAGGTGACGCTCAAAGGTTGGCTCTACAACCTGCGTTCAAGCGGCAAGATTCTGTTTCCACAATTACGTGATGGCACCGGCATCGTCCAGGCTGTCGTCTTGAAGAACTCGATCGCGCCCGAAGTTTGGGACGCTCTCAAGGGGCTGGGTCAGGAGTCAGCGTTGACGATTCGAGGCACGGTCAGAGCTGATGAGCGAGCGCCGGGCGGATATGAGATCGACGTCGTTGAAGCTCAAGTTTTGCAAGATGTCCACGACTTTCCTATCACACCCAAAGAGCACGGCACGGAGTTCCTCATGGATCACCGGCATCTTTGGCTGCGGTCACGCCGGCAGCATGCGGTGTTGAAGGTTCGCCACACCGTTGTTAAAGCGGTGCGGGACTTCTTAGACAATCAAGGTTTTACGCTGGCAGATGCTCCAATATTCACGCCTGCTGCCTGTGAAGGTACTACTACTCTATTTGAAGTTGATTATTTCGAAGGCGAGAAGGCCTACCTCACGCAGTCTGGTCAGCTTTACAACGAAGCGACTGCTGCTGCGCTGGGAAAGACCTACTGCTTTGGTCCAACATTTCGTGCGGAGAAATCAAAAACCCGCCGTCACCTCACCGAGTTTTGGATGGTCGAGCCTGAAATGGCTTACGCTACTCTGGATGATGTAATGACACTCAGCGAGAATATGCTGAGTTACATCGCGTCACGCGTCGTCGAAGATCGCCTGGAAGAATTGAAGGTACTCGAGCGTGACACAACGAAGCTGGAGGCAATCGTTCCACCGTTTCCGCGTCTGCACTATGACGACGCGGTCAGGATTCTTCAGGAAGGTTTTGCGAAGGCTGAACTGGAGTCGAAGTTCGAGTGGGGCGGTGATTTTGGCGCTCCCGATGAGACGTATCTTTCCAGTCAGAACGATAAGCCGCTGATGGTCCACCATTATCCCGCTGCGGTTAAGGCCTTTTATATGGCCCGTGATGCAGGGCGTCCGGAACTGGCATTAGGTGTCGACGTACTTGCGCCGGAAGGCTATGGGGAAGTGATCGGAGGAGGAGAGCGAGCGACTTCGCTCGAGTTTCTCAAGGAGCAGATTGCTTTGCATCAACTGCCGCAAGAAGCCTTTGAATGGTACCTGGATCTTCGGCGATACGGCAGTGTTCCGCACGCCGGCTTTGGTATGGGTATCGAGCGCTGCACCGCATGGATGTGTGGTATCGAACACATCAGAGAGACAATCCCTTTCCCGCGAATGCTTTACAGGATTCGGCCCTAACTTTCCGAATGGACCAACAGAAAGTGTCTGCACCAAGCCCTATGGATGAACGTCTCAGAGTCGAATTCAACAACTGGGCTCGCGCCGGTAAGGGCGAGAGCATGGAGAAAGGCCATCGCCCGGTAGGTGAACAAGCCATCGAGTTAATGCGGATTCACCCAGATGCGCGTGTGCTGGACGTAGGTTGCGGCTCTGGTTGGGCCAGTCGACTGATGGCTCAAAAGGCAGGTAAGGGACGCGTGGTCGGAATCGATATCTCGGATGAGATGGTCAAGGTCGCCCGTGAAAGTTCTACTTCGCTTTCGAATGTTGAGTATCGCGTAGCGAGCGCTGAGAAGCTGCCCTTTGCTGATAACGAGTTCTCACACTCGTTCTCGATGGAATCGTTGTATTACTACGAAGACATCCTGAGCGCGTTGAAAGAGATCGCACGCGTCGTCGAGCCAGGTGGCTCATTTTTTAGTGTGGTGGATCTTTATGAAGAGAACCGACCTTCTCATCAATGGATCCAGGATCTGCAAGTCCCGGTGCAGCTATTGAGCACTCAGCAATATCGCTCATTGTTTGAGCAAGCAGGTTTCGTAAACATCCACGATCAACGGCTGTACGACCCACGTCCCGTGCCGGATGATTACACCAGCGGCTCATTCAAAACCAGAGATGATTTTGTTGAGTACAGGAGAATGGGGTCATTGATGTTACACGGCGAGGCTTCGCAATGAATGCGGCTCGAGAACAAATCGTGACCATCTTCGGTGGTTCGAAGTGCAATGAGCGCGACGTTGAGTACACTCAGGCGCGCCGTGTTGGTCAGCTGCTGGCCGAAGCAGGCTACACCATCTGTACCGGTGGATATCTGGGCGTGATGGAAGCCGCTAGCCGAGGTGCTCACGAGAGAGGTGGGCGCGTTCTCGGGATCATCATGAACCAGTTCAAGGCAGAGCCGAACCGTTTTCTGACTGACAAAGTTGCCACGCCGCACTTTTATGAAAGACTCCAGCAATTGATCACACGGTCCGTGGGGTTTGTAGCCATCCGCGGCGGGATGGGTACGGTAACCGAGTTGTCTTTAGTCTGGAACAAGATTCAGACGCGTGTGATCGGTCCACGTCCCTTAGTGCTGCTGGGTGATTGTTGGCCCGCTGTGGTTGAGTCGTGGCAACGCTCGCTCGCCGTCAGTGATGACGACGTGCGAGTGTTGGACTTTGCAAGCACTCCAGAAGAAGCTGTTGCCGTCATAAAGCAAAAATCCCGAGGAGTAATTCTATGAATTGTCCGAAGTGCGGAGCTCCGATGATGCAGGGCGCAGTGTTTTGTGGCGGCTGTGGTTATCGCCTCGAACAGAGCACTCAAGGCAATCAGCCAGGACATGGAATCCAAATCGACGAAGATTCGCGTGGCCAAGGTCGCGGCTATCGATATGAAGTTTTACATCAACCATCTTTTTCGCTGGCTGTAGTGCAACTCCAACCTGAACAATCAATTCAAGCTGAGGCTGGTGCGATGGTTTCAATGTCGGCGAATGTGGAGCTGCAGTCGCAGATGAAGGGTGGGCTATTGGGAGCTCTTAAACGCGCGGCCGGTGGTGAGTCTGCTTTTGTTTCGACATTCACTGCGCGTGGTGGTCCAGGTGAAGTCACATTTGCTCCGGGCGCACCCGGCGATATTGCAGCAATCGAGTTGACCAACCAGTCGTTCTTCGTGCAATCGAGTTCTTATCTTGCGGGCGATAGCAGTCTCACCGTAGACACGAAATGGGGAGGAGCAAAATCGTTCTTCGGCGGTGAAGGTCTGTTCGTTCTATTGGTCCAAGGCCAGGGACTGCTGCTCGTATCATCGTTTGGTGCTATTCACCGGAAGCGATTACAACCGGGTGAGCGTTACGTTGTAGACACTGGTCATCTCGTAGCGTGGGAGGGGACCACGCAGTACACACTGCGAAAGGCAGCAGCGGGTTTCTTTAGAAGCTTTGTCAGTGGTGAAGGTATTGTCGCGGAGTTTATGGGTCCCGGAGAAATATTAATACAGACGCGTAATCTCGCCGCACTTGCTGGACTCTTAAGGCCGTTCTTTCCCTCCCAAAGCGGCGGCAGTGGCGGTGGCTTTAATATTAATCTGGGTGGCGATTAATCTCTGCATATGCGAAATCCAGCCCAAGCGGAGAATCTTCTCGCTCCTAGTGCCACCGACATAAAGCCGCGCCGCACCGTATCGGTTTTAGGAGTACCGCTGGGTTACGGTGCGAGCATGGCTGGTGTGGACATTGGCCCCGCAGCGCTTCGTGTCGCGAGACTCAATCAAAGAATCGCTCAGCTTGGATATCAGGTACATGACCTGGGTGACTTGCGGGTTGAGCATCCTCAATACCTGCCAGAGCCGGCCGACAAACTTAAATACGTTCAAGAGATCCGAGCGGCATGTGAAAAGGTCTCGACCGAGGTCCACGACATCTTGATCGCAGACGATCTTCCACTGATTCTCGGTGGGGATCACTCGATCGCGATAGGCTCGGTCTCGGGCGTGGCTTCGTATTTCCGTGAGCGCAACGAAACGTTGGGTTTGATCTGGTTCGACGCGCATGCTGACATGAATACGCCTGAGACGACGCCGTCCGGCAATATTCACGGTATGCCTCTGGCAGCGTTGTTAGGTTATGGCGCCCCTGAGTTAACTAATGTTGCCGGCTTCTCTCCAAAGCTACAGCCGCAGTTTTGCGCTCATGTGGGAGCTCGTGATGTGGATAGAGGCGAACGCGAGTTAATCAAACAGCTTGGCATTCGGCTCTTCACCATGCGCGAGATCGACGAACGAGGAATGAGCGCGTGCATGGACGAGGCAATTCAAATAGCGTCTCGAGCTAGTGGCGGCTATGCCGTTACGTTTGATGTCGATGCTTTAGATCCCGGCGATGCGCCTGGCTCTGGTACGCTGGTCCGCGGCGGTCTAACTTATCGCGAGGCGCACCTGGGTATGGAGAAGATTGCAGAAGCAGGCGGAATGGTTTCGTTGGAAGTAGTGGAGATCAATACCGCGTTGGACGTAAACAATAAGACAGCTGAGCTTGGCGTTGAGCTGATTCTTTCAGCATTAGGTAAAACTATTCTTTAGATTGGGAGCAGGGCATTTGGTGAATAAGCTCCGTGTGGGAGTTATCTTTGGTGGACGGTCTGGCGAACACGAGGTTTCAATTCGCTCGGCACGTGCAGTAATCGAATCCATTGATCATACGAAGTACGACGTGGTGCCGATCGCGATAACAAAGGAAGGGAAGTGGCTGGCACCGGCAGAGGCAGTTCAGTTACTACCTGGCACCGCACAGCCGTTGATTTCTTCGGAAGTGATATCGCGTTCCCAGCCGGACGTAGCCATTCTGGGTGATCCATCTCATAAGGGTCTCATCTCACTAAACTCCAAGAGTGACTCACCATTCTCTGAAAAGCTCGATGTAGTGTTCCCCGTATTGCATGGTCCATTCGGTGAAGACGGAACAGTTCAAGGATTGCTGGAGATGGCGGACATTCCTTATGTCGGCTGTGGCGTCTTAGCGTCATCATGTGGAATGGACAAGATCACGATGAAGTCGCTGTTCCAACAGGCTGGACTGCCGATGTGTCGTTATACGTGGTTCCGTCGTTCTGTATGGCGCCGTGACCCTTCGAGCGTCAAAGAAAAAATCCGGCGTGAGATCGGATTTCCGTGTTTCGTGAAACCAGCCAATCTCGGATCATCGGTGGGAGTTTCGAAAGCAGTGGACGACGAGTCACTCACAAACGCGATCGACCTTGCTGCACAGTATGATCGGAAAGTCATGGTGGAAGAAGCGGTGGATGCTCGGGAGATTGAATGCGCGGTAATGGGTAACGATGAACCGCAGGCTAGTTTACCCGGCGAGTATGTGGTGCACGACGAGGTGGCACGCTTTCTCGACTACACAGAAAAGTATGAAAGCACAGGACACGTTGAGTTCGTCGTTCCGGCGCCGTTACCCAAAGATATGACCGACAGGATTCAGAAACTCGCGTTGCAGGCGTTTGAAGCGGTTGATGGCGCGGGGTTGGCTCGCGTGGACTTCTTCCTGCGGCGCGAGCCAAATGAACTTTTGATCAATGAGTTGAATACGATGCCTGGGTTAACCGAGGTGTCTGGTTATCCGAAGATGTGGGCGGCATCGGGAGTGCCGTTCAGCAATTTACTG
>JBKPAL010000005.1:0-17540 GCA_046726395.1 Acidobacteriota bacterium | reverse complement strand
TGCGCGAAACCTGACCGACGCCAAGGGCATTCGTGCTTACATCTACGCCGTTCCACGTACCGAGCCCGACGCGATTTACATTGGTCTCAACGACCGCGACAAAGCCTGGCACGATCTCTACAAGGTCAAGATCTCCACCGGCGAACGGCAACTCGTGAGACAGAACAGTGAACGTATTACCGGCTGGATATTCGACCTAAAAGACCAACTGCGCCTTGCCACGCGCTCAGCAGAGAATGGTGATACCGAGGTCTTGCGCGTCGACGACAAGGGCTTTACGAAGGTGTACTCATGCAATGTCTTTGAGAATTGCGGCCCAGTCTATTATCACAAGGACGGGCAACGCGTTTTTTTCATCACAAACAAAGGTCAAGCGCTTAATCTCATTCGACTGGTTCTCTTTAACCCGACGACAGGAACTGAAGAGTTGGTAGAGTCGGATCCATTGAACCGCGTAGACTTTGGCAACGCTTCTTTCTCTAAAGTGACAGACGAACTCGTCAGTACGAGTTACACGGACGAGCGCACTCGAATCTACTGGAAAGACAAATCGCTTGAAGCCGACTACAAGCTAATCCAGAAAAAGCTTCCGGAAAAAGAAGTTGTCTTCTCGGACTCGACTAAAGACGAACGCCTGTGGCTGATCACTGCCTACAGTGACACCGAGCCCGGCGAACGTTATCTCTTCGACAGGGATACGAAGAAGTTAACGCTACAGTACCGTGTTCGCGAACGACTGCCGCGCGAGGCGTTAGCGCCGATGAAGCCGGTTCGCTTCAAGTCCTCAGATGGTCTGGAGATCCCTGCATATTTGACTCTTCCGAAGGGCGTCGAAGCAAAGAACCTGCCGGCGATTATTGTCCCGCATGGTGGTCCGTGGGCTCGCGACAACTGGGGCTACAACGGCTTCGCGCAGTTCCTGGCAAACCGTGGTTACGCTGTGCTGCAACCGAACTTCCGCGGTTCAACTGGTTACGGAAAGAAATTCCTCGATGCCGGCAACAAAGAGTGGGGCCAGAAGATGCAGGACGACGTTACCTGGGCTGCCAAATATCTGGTGAGCGAAGGCATCGCCGATCCGAAGCGCATTGGAATTATGGGTGGCTCTTATGGCGGTTATGCAACGTTGGCCGGAGTCACATTCACACCCGATGTGTACGCTGCAGGTGTTTCGATAGTAGGTCCTTCAAACCTTATAACTCTGCTTGAAGCAATACCGCCGTACTGGGAACCGATTCGCAAGCTTTTCTACGAGCGCATGGGCGACCCAAACACAACAGAAGGTAAGGTACAACTCCTACGACAATCCCCGCTTACGTCTGCAGACAAGATCAAAACACCGCTCCTCGTTGTTCAAGGAGCAAATGATCCACGCGTTAACAAGCGCGAGTCAGATCAAATCGTCATCGCGCTACGGGATCGGGGCTTTCCAGTTGAATACCTTGTCGCGCCGGATGAAGGTCACGGATTCGCTCGGCCAGTGAACAACATGGCGATGTTCGCCTCAGCCGAGAAGTTTCTGGCGAAATACCTGGGAGGACGATATCAAGAGTCGGCGACTCCTGAAGTGGCCACGCGTCTGAAAGAGATCTCGGTCGACGTAAAGACAGTGGCTCTAGCGAAGCCGGTAAACGCGACCGACGTTCCTAAGCCAGCGAAGGAGCTGACTCCTGGTACTTCCAACTATAAAGCGTCGTTGGCCGTCGGTGGTCAATCGATTCCGCTTACGATGAAAACCGAAATCAAGGAAGAGAATGGCGCGTGGGCCGTTTATGGAACAGCCGTCACACCTCAAGGCGAAATGTCCGACACGTCGATCATCGAGAAGGGTACCTTGTTGTTGCGGCGTCGTTCGATCAAGCAAGGACCAGTAGCAATCGAGTTGGACGTCAAGGGCAATAAAGCCACTGGTACGATGACAATGAATGGCCAACCGAAACCGATCGACGTTGATCTCGGAGGAAGTCTAATTGCTGATGGTGCTGGCTCATACGAGGTCATCGGCGCGTTGCCGTTGGCCCAAGGATATACGGCGGGTTTCCGGAACTTCGACGTACAAAAGCAGAAGCCACGCTTGAGGCAACTGAAGGTTGTCGGCGCTGAAAGTATCACTGTGCCTGCCGGCACATTTGACGCTTACAAGGTTGAGATCATGTCCGCTGACAACGATGCTGAGAAGGAAACTGTCTGGATTGCGAAGGACACACGCCAGGTCGTGAAGATCAGCGCTGTAATTCCTAGTCTGGGTAATGCAATTCTAACTTCCGAGTTGTCTCCGCAATAGCAATTTTGGAGTGCGGTGGCAAGCGAAGCGCGACACCGCCGTGGTTTGCGTTGAGTTTTGCTCAAAGACGCAGTAGACCTTTCAGCTCGATCCAAAGCGGTGTCGCGCTTCGCTTGCCACCGCACTCCAAAGTCATAGCGTTATGAAAACCCTACTCAAAAACGGCCGCGTTATCACTGCGGTCGACGACTATCACGCAGACATTCTTATTGACGGCGAACGAGTCTCGGTCATTGGCGCCAAGCTCGATATGGAAGCCGACAAAGTCATTGATGCTTCCGGCAAATTGGTGATCCCCGGTGGCATCGATCCGCACACACACATGGAACTGCCATTCGGAGGAACACAAGCTTCTGATGACTTCCGCACCGGTACCATCGCCGCGGCTCACGGCGGAACGACTTCAATAATTGACTTCGCTGTTCAGTACAAAGGGCAATCCCTGATCGAAGGCATAGACAATTGGCATCAGAAGGCCGAAGGCAAGACGGCCATTGATTACGGCTTTCACTTAATCACGACAGAACTCGAGGACAATCAGATTGAGGAGATGCACACCGCGATGGATGAAGGCGTGACCAGTTTCAAACTGTTCATGGCCTATCCCGGTGTTTTTTTGGTAGATGATGCGACAATCTTTCGTGCTATGTCCGCAGCCGGCGAACGAGGCGGATTGATTTGCATGCACGCAGAAAACGGAATCGTGATCAATGAGATCATCAAGCGTGCTTTGCAGAAGGGACACACCGCGCCTAAGTATCACGCACTGACACGGCCTACCGTCGCCGAGGCAGAAGGAGTGCATCGCGCAATCGCCATCGCTGAAATGGCAGAATCACCTGTTTACATCGTTCATCTCTCTTGCGCGGATGCGCTCAATCAGGTGCGTCAGGCGCGAGACCGCGGCATACCTGCATTCGCCGAAACCTGCCCGCAGTATCTTTTCCTTTCTTTAGACAACTACGACGAGCCGGGCTTCGACGGGGCAAAATATGTGATGACCCCTCCACTCCGTGATAAGTCGAATCAGGCAGAGCTTTGGAAAGGATTGAAGATGGACGACCTGCAAGTCATCTCCACGGATCACTGTCCGTTCTGCATGAAAGAACAGAAGGAGTTGGGTCTGGGAGATTTCACGAAGATCCCGAATGGCGCTCCCGGCGTCGAAAACCGAGTACCTCTGATCTACAACGGCGGCGTGGTGGAGAACCGCATCAGTCTCAATCGATTCGTCGAATTGACTTCGACAGCTGCAGCGAAAATGTTTGGGCTCTTTCCGCGCAAGGGCACGATCGCGATCGGCTCGGACGCAGACATCGTGATCTTCAATCCAGATAAAGAACAAACACTTGGGGTAAAGACCAGCCACATGAACGTTGATTACAATGCTTATGAAGGAAAGAAGATCAGGGGCGTCGTGGAAGCCGTGCTTTCCCGTGGCAAGGTTGTAGTCGATCAAGGTGAGTACAAAGGTAAACCAGGTGACGGCCAGTTTTTGAAGCGAGGCACGTGCGTCGCGCTTTAGCCGAGTTACACTCCCGAGTATGGACCTTTTGCCCAGCTGTCAGTGCTTTCGCAAACTCCTCTTCTCTGATCGGCTTTGCACAAAAACCGCAAGCTTTAGAAATCGACAACCGATTACAGAACCGGGAGCGGTAGCGACCGGATGCTACGCTCAACGTACGTCGATCTTGTGAGTAAATTGAGTCGAGCGTGGCATCCGGTCGCTACCGACCCGGTTCTTTATTACTGAGTTGCTCCATTCATACGTGCCCGGCTCTTTCCATTGATGTCATCAATCGTTTTGATTGCGCCTACTTGCTTGTTGACAGCGGTCTTTTGCAGCGGATAGCGGTGATATCCCGCATGGATAGAAAGAAGTGCGCTCGTTGCGGATTGGTCAATAGAGATGTAGACGACCTGTGTCGACGTTGTGGGGCTTCCCTCGATACTGTTGCGGATTCAGCTGTTGAGGAAAAATTAGAATCCCCAAAGAAACGAGGGTTAGGCAAAAGAATTCTCTGGATACTCTCGACCACTTTGCTGATACTCTTCGGCAGCTATATCTCTTTACTGGCAACGTCTAATGACCTGACGTACCAGGAGCGACAGATCATTGAAAGGGCTGTTTCGGTTTTAGCAGACAAGGGTTTCGATCGAGAGGTGACGATATTAGGCCTTGCTAAGTATCGCGGCTCCGATAACTGGTGGAACCGTTTGGTTGGCCACCATGATGCGTACGCGGCAACGAATTTCCCTTTTGAGTTAGTTACCGTCTATCCGGAGTTCTTCGCCGTCTCTATTGACGACACTGAGAGGGCCGCTATCCTCCTTCATGAGGCTTATCATTTACGCGGTACCGGTGAACAGACTGCGCTCGAAGGTGTTTGGCGCGAAAAGGAGAGGTTAGGATGGATGGCGGACCAGTATTCTCATTCAAAAATCTGGAACAACACACGAGAGTTGACTAGGGCCCAAATACCGCATCTGTTTCAGTGTGGATCGGACGGTAAATCAGATTGCACTGAGCATCCCTAAGCATCACGAGTACTACCAAACTCGTATCTATGACCAATAATTCCGAAGTCACCCAACACGCTGATGGTCGCGTAGAGCTTTGCGAGCCTGCTCTCAGGGAGATCGCCTCCAGTCCGCTTTACAACCAAGACCTTGCTCCTGTCCCCGTCGCTAAACGCAACTGGACCACCTACAATTATGCTGCCCTTTGGATCAGCATGGCCCACTGCATTCCGACTTACATGCTTTCGTCGGGTTTGATTAGTGCCGGAATGAATTGGTGGCAAGCACTGCTAACGATCCTTTTAGGAAACACGATCGTCTTAGTTCCAATCTTGCTCAACTCTCATCCCGGAACTAAGTACGGCATTCCCTTCCCTGTTTTTGCGAGAGCGAGTTATGGAACTTATGGTTCAAATCTTCCGGCATTGATGCGAGCCATCGTCGCTTGCGGCTGGTTTGGTATTCAGGCCTGGATTGGAGGCGAAGCGCTCAATACTTTATTTCGCCGGTTGATCCCCGGCTGGGATACGCTCTTGGGCGGACCGATCGGTGGGCACGTGACGACCGAATGGTTATCGTTCCTCATCTTCTGGGGTCTCAACATCTACATCATCTATCGCGGGATGGATCTGCTGCGCAGAGTTGAGAATTGGGCAGCACCGTTCGTGCTCATCATGACTGCTCTTCTGCTGGGATGGGCTGTATGGAGAGCGCAAGGGCTCGGTTACCTACTGAATCACCAAGGTAAGTTTCACACCTTTGCTGAGTTCTGGCCTATCTTCGTTCCAGCGCTGACTGCCATGATCGGTTTCTGGGCAACACTTTCGCTGAACATGCCTGACTTCACTCGCTTCGGACGCAGTCAGCGCGAGCAAGCTATAGGTCAGGTTGTAGCACTGCCCACGACGATGACAGTGTTTGCAGCTATGGGCGTCATGATCACTTCGGCAGCGGTCGTGATCTATCCCCACTTGAAACCGCAAGAGTTGTGGGATCCGATGAAGCTAGTGGGCCAATTCAATAACGTGGTAGTGATTGCCGTCTCGATGTTCACCGTCGTAGTCGCTACTTTGGCGGTAAACATCGCAGCCAATGTGGTGTCGCCTGCGAATGATTTTGCTAACGCATTTCCGAAGTGGATTTCATTCCGCACCGGCGGCTTGATCACCGGCATTATTGGAATACTAATGCAACCCTGGCGACTGCTCGCTGATCCTTCTGGCTACATATTCGATTGGCTCGTGGGATATTCCGGTGGGCTTGGATCGATTGCGGGAGTGTTGATTGTGGACTACTGGCTGCTTCGGAATCAGCAACTGGCGTTAGGAGACCTGTACCGCAGTGAGGGAGCTTACAGTTACAATGGTGGCTGGAACTGGCGAGCTGTAGTAGCAACGTTGATCGGTTGCTTCCTGGCATGGATAGGTCGCTTCGTACCTGCATTGAGGCCGCTTTACGATTACGCCTGGTTCGTAGGTTTCGGGATGGCAGGCGTCACTCATTTTGTGCTCACGAAACTTTTTCCACCCCAATCGGAAAGGGTGATTCGCACTGACACAGCAGTCTTAGACTAAGCTAAAACTACTTGGAGTTGATATGGCACGCACAGTTAAATGCGGATTGATTCAAGCAACAAACGCTGCTCCCACTGATATCCCGATCGAGGATATCAAGCGACTAAATATCGAGAAGCATTTGAGCTTCATTGAACAGGCTGCTGAGCAGGGCGTGAAAATTCTCTGTATGCAGGAAGTCTTTACGACACCCTACTTCTGCGCCGAGCAACAAACACGCTGGTACGAAGCAGTCGAAAAGATTCCCGATGGGCCAACTGTTCGGCTGATGCAGGAAGTTGCGAAAGAGCATGGCATGGTTCTGATCGTTCCGATCTATGAAGAGGAGATCACCGGCATCTACTACAACACTGCCGCGGTGATTGACGCCGATGGAAAGTACCTCGGGAAGTATCGAAAGAATCACATCCCACACGTCAACCCAGGGTTTTGGGAAAAGTTCTACTTTAGGCCGGGTAATCTCGGTTATCCGACGTTCGACACGGCTTATGCTCGAGTCGGGGTTTACATCTGTTACGACAGGCACTTTCCCGAAGGAGCTCGCATACTTGGATTGAATGGGGCAGAGATAGTTTTCAATCCTTCTGCAACCGTAGCCGGACTGTCCGAATATCTATGGCGACTGGAACAACCTGCTCACGCGGTGGCAAATGGTTACTTCATCGGAGCGATCAATCGAGTAGGTCATGAGCAGCCCTGGGACATCGGCGAGTTCTATGGGCAGAGTTATTTTTGCGATCCGCGTGGACAGTTCATTGCACAAGCGCCGCGCGATCAGGACGCGTTGGTGGTGGCTGATCTGGATCTTGATTTGATTCGCGAAGTGCGGAATACGTGGCAGTTCTTCCGCGATCGGCGCCCCGATTCATATGGACCGTTAGTGGCGGACTGAAGATGAGCTTTGGTCTTTGGTCTTTGTCAGTGGTCAGTTGTCAGTTGTTAGTGGTCAGGTGTCAGTTGTTGGTTGTGTTAGTTGAGTAAATGGACAAAAGGCCAATGACCACGAACAACGGACCACTAACAACTGACAACTGACCACTGACCACGGACAAAGACCCAAGACCAAAGTCCAAAGACCAGATCTTAGGAGCAAGATTATGGATCTCTCAATCACAGTAAACGGAATGAAGTTTCCGAACCCCTTCGTGCTGGGATCAGGTCCGCCGGGAACAAACGCGCGCGTCATTGCAAAGTCCTTCGACGCTGGATGGGGTGGGGCTGTGGCAAAAACCATCAGCCTTGAATCAGCCAAGGTCGTTAACGTCGTGCCTCGGTACGGAAAACTCCGTTCGAAGATCTCAGGCGAGGTCATCGGTTTCGAGAACATCGAATTGATCTCCGATCGTCCGATCGACGTCTGGTTAGACGAGTTTCGTCAAATCAAGAAGGAATACCCTCACCACGTTCTGATCGCATCGATTATGGAGGAATACGAGAAGAGTCGTTGGCAAGAGTTAACACGCATGGTCCAGGACACCGGAGTAGACGGTTTCGAGCTCAACTTTTCTTGTCCGCATGGGATGACTGAAAGAAAGATGGGCTCTGAAATGGGCGAGCATCCCGACTTAACGGAACAGGTGACTGGTTGGGTAACGGAAGTAGCAAAGGTTCCAGTCTGGGCAAAAATGACGCCCAACATCACCAACATCAAAGAGCCCTCACTTGCAGCTGTACGCGGCGGCGCTGTTGGAATCTCGGCCATTAACACCATCCTGTCGGTAATCGGCGTAGACCTCGACACACTCAGACCGATGCCGACTGTCGAAGGGCACACGGTACCCGGCGGTTATTCGTCACAAGCAGTACGGCCCATTGCATTGCGCATGGTCAGTCAACTCGCATTAGGCCTTCCGCAGGGAATAACAATCAGCGGTATTGGAGGAGTCGAATGTTCGCACGATGCTCTGGAATTTCTGCTGCTGGGCTCATCTACGGTGCAGATCTGCACTGGCGTGATGCTGCATGGCGTAAAGATGTTCGATGAACTGAAAGAAGGAACCGAAAAATTCTTGACCGACAAAGGATTCTCTTCAGTTCAGGAGATCGTCGGAAAGAGTCTGAGCTATTTTTCGACTCATATGGACCTGGTGCAGAAGATGAAAACCGCGAAACGCGCCAAGGCTGGTGAGGCCAGCCGTGACAATGAGTGGGCCCAAAAGGACATCACAGAAAAGACCGCCGAGCTGACTTCGAACTAGAGACCCGGAATGCTGGCGACCCATTCAATTCCGACAATCTTTCCCCTGCTGCGAGATCGCAAGTTGTCTCTCATCGCGCTCGGCTCGGCAGTCACCCTCGTAAGTTTCTTCGCACTCGGATTTCCAGCCTGGCCCTGTCCTTTCCTGAAGGTAACTGGTCTACCTTGTCCGGGCTGCGGTCTAACCCGTGCATTATTTTTCCTCATAAAAGGTGACCTAAAGACATCATTGACCTATCATGCGTTCGCGCCGCTTTTCTTGTTGGTTTTTTTGGTTGTGGCTTTAGCTTGTGTGTTACCAGATCGGACCCGACAAGTCTGGATCGACAAGCTAGTAACTCTCGAGCAACGGTCGGGACTTGTGCTTATAGTCTTAACAGGTCTGATTCTCTACTGGCTGGCGAGACTGGTTCTTCTGAATTCAGCTTTTGTCC
The DNA here is from genome assembly GCA_046726395.1 of Acidobacteriota bacterium. Lineage (GTDB taxonomy): Bacteria > Acidobacteriota > Blastocatellia > Pyrinomonadales > Pyrinomonadaceae > PSRF01. The sequence continues at coordinate 8,531 of JBKPAL010000005.1, read as the reverse complement.
AGCTAATTCGTGGGTAAACGTTCGACTAACCTTTAACGGAGGAACACCGTAATGCTTGGGATACTTGCGATGCTAGTGGCTTTGGGATGTTTGGTTTGCTTCATCATTGTGCTGATCAAAATGTTCCAGAATGAGGGAGCCTTAAAGGGAATTCTGGGTCTCATCTGCAGCCTCTACGCTTTCATCTGGGGCTGGATGAACGCCACCAAGCTTGGCATCAAGAACATTATGATGATCTGGACGCTCTTGATCATCGTTGCGGTCATTTTGAACTTCCTGGGCGGATTCGCTGCTTACCAGATGCCTACAAATACACCTTAAGGATCACTAATCAGTACTATAGCGCCTTTTGGAGGCGCCGACTTGTCCGCGTTTTCCCTTTGGAGTGCGCCGACTTGGCGGCGCTTTCCATTTGAGTTGAGTGATCCTTGAATATGGTGAGTAGCTTTCAATCGTAAAGCGGTTACAAGTCCCTGCACTCCAAATGCCGCCTCAATCAAACTCCATAACCACCGGTGCATGATCAGACGGACGTTCCCACGTCCGCGGTTCTATGTCGATCCATGTCTGCCTGTTGCGAGAAGCAAGTGGTTCACTAATCCAGATGTGATCGATTCTCAATCCCATGTTTCGCCGAAACGCACCGGCCCGATAATCCCACCAGGTGTAATGCCCACCTGTCTGAACGCATTGACGAAAGGCGTCTGTGAATCCCCACTGCTTTATGCCCTGCAGCGCAGCCCGTTCCCGTTCGCTGCACATGATCCTTTCCTGCCATAACCGCGGGTCGTGGACGTCGCGGTTTTCTGGTGCCACGTTGAAATCTCCACATAACATCACCGGAGACTTGGGGTCGTAATTGTCTTCGAAGAATCGACGCAAACGATCCATCCATTCCAACTTGAATTGATACCTTTCGGATCCAACGGCCTGACCATTAGGAATGTAGACATTGACGATCTGAACGTCGCGGAAGCTTGATGCTAAGAGCCGCGCATGAGCGTCCGTGGCGTCCCCGGGATAACCGCGATATCGAGCATCGCAGGGCTCGCGCGATGCGATTGCTACGCCGTTATAGGATTGTTGGCCCAGTGTGATGCACTTGTATCCGTGTTCAGCAAAGACGTCGAAAGGAAACTTCTCATCGAGGACCTTTGTTTCCTGCATGCAAAGAATGTCGGGCTGAACCTTGTCGAGCCAGCGAATGACATTAGGCAGACGTGCCACAATTGAATTGACGTTCCAGGTGGCGATTTTCATCTCGAGTTAGAAGTGATTAGTAACCATCGTGGAGGGATAAAAGACTGGGAGGGACTCAAGACATTCTTCATTCGTCATTTGACATTTCACATCTGGTAATTTTCTTCTCTGTGCTTCCTCCGTGACTCTGTGACTCTGTGGTTCTCTTATACTTGAGAGCCATTCCCCGCATAAGAAAACCACAAAGACACGAAGACACAGAGAACGCACAGAGAAGAAAATTACCAGATGTGAAACGTCAAATGATGAATGGAAAATAATTTGGTCCCGAACGAGTCTTACTCATCACTCCTTACTCATCACTCAGTTCATAGACTCGCAATCAACCCCGCCAGCAAGGCACCCCGGTTCGGAATATCGTCAATAATCACATGTTCGTGCACAGCATGAGCTCCATCTCCCATCACTCCCAGCCCGTCAAGCACTGATGCTCCAACAGCAGCTGCAAAGTTCCCATCGGATGCTCCTCCCACCTGAGCCTCACCGAGATCATATTCAAGCAACTTGCTGATTTCCTTCGCACGCTCATACAGACTCACCACCTTCTCATTGCGTTCAAGTGGCGGACGGTTAATCTCGCCGTCAACGATGAGTTCAACCCGACTGTCGAACGGACGGAGAGAAGTAAGTGTTTCCTGAATCCTCAGAGCATCGTTGTGAGTTCGGAACCTGATATCGATCTCTGCGATAGCTTCTGCAGCAACAACATTCGAGACTGTGCCGCCGTGAACGACACCCACATTCACACTGACACCTGTAACCGGGTCGTTCATTTCATGTAGCCGCTGGATCTGTCGCGCAATTTCCAGGATCGCACTCGCCCCTTTCTCAGGTTCTAGTCCAGCATGTGCTGCCAGTCCACGAGCAGTTACTGTAAACATTGCGGTACCCTTGCGGCCCGTCTTCACACTTCCTCCGCGAGCCGGAGGTTCGAGTACCAGCACAGCTCGTGCGCGCTTAGCTTCAGCTTCGACGAGACTCCGTCCACTGGCACTTCCTTTCTCTTCATCACACGTCAGCAAAAGAACGATCGGCGGGATATTGACGTTGCTTAAGTTTCCGCATGCCCTGATCACTTCAACACCAAGTGCGCAATTGGCTTTCATGTCGAAAACACCTGGTCCATACGCCCGGTTACCCTCAATACGCCAAGGTCTCTGTTCGATGGCGCCTCTTGGATGCACTGTATCAGTGTGCCCGAGAATCAATATTGGATGTGATTGGTTGTTGCCATTGAAAGCCTTAATACGCAGGTGCTCACCGTAACCATCACTAGCGACGCGCTCAATCGTGGTTACTGCAGGAATGTTTCGCGCGGCCGCAGCTATTAACGACACGACTGCTTTACTACCAGCTTCATCACCTGAAGGTGATTCGGTTTCCACTAACGCTCTGGTTAAGGCGAGTATCTCGCGCTGACGATTCGCGAGAAGCGCGCGCACGTTTGTGACATCGAGATTCGTAGGTTGCGCCGACATGTTTTTCAATGAAACCGAAGCTGAGGGAAGTGGATTCGCTAGAATCACCGATTCGAACTGATCGTGTGGTGCCGAACGGTCAGAGAATCCAATTGATCCTTCAAAATGTCAAAGCCAATTCCCGGTTTTTGTGGAGGTACGATCGTTCCTCGCGACGAAACAGTTACCGGCGGATCGATGATGTCCTGTTCCCAGTACCGCGAGCTTGCTGAGACATCGCCGGGAAGCGTAAATCCCGCCAACGTAGACATCGCAATGTTATGTGACCTGCCAATTCCGGACTCAAGCATCCCACCACACCATACGGGTATATTGTTTTCACGACATACTCTTTCGACTCTCTTGGCTTCCGCATGTCCACCAACTCGACCGAGCTTCACATTAATAATCCGGCACGATCCCAGCGCGATGGCATGTTCCGCATCCCGAACCGAGCGTATTGACTCATCTAGACAAATGGCTGTTTGAATCTCTCTTTGCAATCGGGCGTGATCAAAGATGTCATCATGAGCCAGCGGCTGTTCAAGCATCATCAAGTTAAATCGATCGAGTTGTTTGAGGAGTGGAATGTCAGCGAGCGTGTAAGCAGAATTTGCGTCACCCATCAGTCGAATTTCGGGATAACGATTGCGCACGCGCTCAACGATCTTCACATCCCAGCCAGGCTTGATCTTAATTTTGATGCGTTGGTAACCAGCGGAAAGTTCGGTGGCAATCTTGTCTAGAAGCTGCTCTGATGAATCCTGGATTCCGATCGACACTCCACAATCGATCTCGGTACGCGTTCCGCCCAGATGTTGCCAGAGAGGTAGCCCAGCTTTCTTGGCTTCAAGGTCCCAGCAGGCTGTCTCGATTGCGGCCTTTGCCATCCGGTGACCTCGTACTGGCCTCATTAAATCCCACACGTGAGCGGCAGAAGCCACCTCGCGACCAACAACCATCGGTGCCAGGAATTCTTTTAGCGTTGGCAAGGCACTATCAACCCACTCATCGCTGTAAAAGGGACCTTCGCCTGCCGTGCACTCGCCCCATCCCTCAGCGCCGTCATCATCAGTCACATGCACCAACGGGATTCGGCGTTGAGTCGTGCGTCCGAAGCTGGTTTCGAAAAAATGAACTAAGGGCAGGCGAATTTCGAGCAGTTCGATTGTTCGTAGCTTCATTTATTAAGGGGATTGCCTCCGACGGAGCGATTATGCCTGCAGTCGTTTACCTTTGTCAGCCGTCGGACGATGTGAACAATACAAGAAATTTTGCATCGCGCCTTGATCTGAGATCAGAAGCCTGATAAAAGCTTCGACACATTCCTATCGGTATCGCCTCCCAGTTCCGATATTCCTCTACACACGTGCGGGATTTACATAATTTCAAGTTCGAGAGGAAGGTAATATGCGCGCTCAAGCTATTCGTCGGCCATTACGTACTGGTGTGTACCGGCAGTTCCCAAGCTTGTCTTTCTTTATTATTTCCGCAATTTTGATTGCCGCAATTGGTCTTTTTCATTGTTTCCCACTGTTTTCGGTGCACGCCGACGGCACTCCTCAAACGCTGCCGTTCTTTCAAGACTGGTCGAATACAGCTCTCATTACCACCGACGACAATTGGTCGGGCGTGCCTGGCATCATCGGCTATCGAGGTGACGACCTCACGACGACGACGGGCACAGACCCACAAACGATTCTCGTCGACGGTACAAACACTCCGGTTGACGTAACCGCCAATCAGACGAACCCGGATACCTTCACTACTGGAGGCGTTGCCGAATTCCACATTGCCAATCCTGTAGTGGCCCTCAATGGCTCTGGAACGGCCGACGCTCCTTTTATTCTCATCAACCTAAATACAACGGGTTTCACTGGTGTGAACGTGTCATACAACGTTCGCGATCTCGACGCATCAGCCGACAACGCTGCTCAACAGGTGGCGCTTCATTTTCGCGTCGGCTCGTCGGGAAACTTCACAAACATTCCGGCGGGATACGTGGCTGATGCAACCACAGGTGGTGCTGCGACGTTGGTAACACCCGTCAATGTAACTTTGCCGGCGGCGGCTGATAACCAGCCTCTGGTGCAAATACGGGTAATGACGACTAACGCGGTTGGAAACGATGAGTGGGTAGGTATTGACGACATTCAAATTACAGGCTCGACGGAACCAACGCCAACTCCAACACCAACACCATCACCTTCACCATCACCTTCGCCGTCTCCGTCACCATCGCCATCCCCAGTAACGACAAACGTAATCATCAATGAACTCGATTCGGATACTCCCGGTACCGACGTCGCAGAGTTCATCGAACTCTACGATGGTGGAGTCGGTAATACTTCACTCGATGGTCTTGTACTTGTTTTTTATAACGGAAGCGTCGACACATCCTACCGAGCCATTGATCTGGACGGATTCACGACAAACGGCTCAGGCTATTTCACCGTCGGCAACCCCGGTGTGGCCGGTGTAGGACTCACTTTTCCCAACGGCACACTGCAGAACGGCCAGGACGCGGTTGCGCTCTACGCGGGCAACGCCGCTGATTTTCCAAACGGCACTGCTGTAACAATTGTCAATCTCCAGGACGCCGTGGTCTACGATACTGGTCAGGCAGATGATACGGGTCTTTTGGTTCTGCTGAACGCAGGTCAACCACAGGTAGACGAAAGCAGCGGTGGCGCTTCAGCTAATGACTCAATTCAGCGATGTCCGAACGGAACCGGCGGAGCGCGAAATACTTCGACCTACATAGCCCGATCGCCCACGCCGAATGGTGCAAATAGTTGCCCACCACCAGCTGTTCCCGCAGCTATTCACGACATTCAAGGTAGCAGTGGAGTTTCCCCAATCGCTGGACAGAGCGTCATCACTATCGGCATTGTCACTGCAAATAAGAGTGATGGCTTTTTTCTTCAGGAACCTGACGCTACTGTTGATGCAAATCCAGCAACGTCAGAGGGAATCTTTGTCTTTACCGGAGCCGCGCCAGCCGTTGGAGTAGGCGACTCAGTGACGGTAACCGGCGGAGTAAGTGAATTCTTTGGCCTCACCAGGATCAGTAGTTCTTCAAGCAACATCACGATCAATTCCACCGGCAATCAACTCCCGGCGCCAATTGCGTTAACTATGACAATCCTCAACCCGGCTGGCCCAGTGGACCAACTGGAAAGATTTGAGGGAATGCGGATGCATGCGGACTCGCTCGTCTCGGTGGCACCGACCAACAATTTTGGAGAGACCTTCACGGTCTTAACAGGTGTGACGCGTCCTTTGCGTGAACCAGGTATTGAGATCTCACTGCCCGTACCTCCGGATCCGACTACCGGAGTTCCTGATTGCTGCATCCCTAGATGGGACGAAAACCCTGAGCGCATCATGGTTGACAGCGACGGATTAGCGGGAGCTGCAGTTGTTTCTGTCACCTCGAATGTGACCCTAACAAACATCACGGGACCACTCGACTTCACATTTGGCGATTACAAAGTGCTACCTGAGGCGACGCCCTCAACCACTGCCAACATGAGTGCCGTTCCTGTTCCCACGCCTGCACCCGGGGAATTCACGGTTGGTGGCTACAACATCGAAAACTTCACTAATGGTGCGACTCAGCGAATTAAGGCGGCGCTCGCGATTCGCACGGTCATGCATTACCCCGACGTAATCGGTCATATCGAGATACTCGATCTGGCGAGCCTTGAAGCGTTGGCGACTCAAGTCAACAACGATGCGGTCGCTGCTGGGGATCCCAACCCGAACTACGTGGCGCAGCTAATTCCGGCTCCGGCGGGCGGAACGCAAAACGTAGGATTCCTGGTAAAGACAACGCGCGTCCAGATCGATTCAGTTACTCAGGAAAGGGCAAATGAAACTTACATAAACCCGATTACTGGACTACCAGAGACTCTTCATGATCGACCGCCGCTTGTTTTACGGGCCACGGTTGATCCTTCGGGTGTAGTTCCAAAACAGGTAATCATCGTAGTTAACCATCCGCGGTCGTTTATCGACATCGAATTGGTTGGAGGCGATGGACCACGCGTCCGCGCGAAACGAAAGGCCCAAGGTGAATCAATCGCGGGACTTTTGCAGGAACTGCAGGCCGCCAATCCGACGAAACCAATCATCTCGGTCGGTGACTACAACGCTTACCAATTTAATGATGGGTATACAGATCCGGTTGCGACAATCAAAGGATCACCAACTGCCGACGATCAGATTGTGGTAGATGAGAGTCCCGACTTGGTGGATCCTAATTTCATCAACCTAACCGACGGCCTGCCAGCTGATCAGCGGTACAGTTTCATCTTCGAAGGAACGCCTCAAGCGATTGACCACATTTTTGTCAACACTGTGGCCAACTCTTATCTGAAGCGTTACGCGATCGCCCGAAACAACTCTGACTTCCCGGAACTGCCGGCCTCGCTATTTAGCGGAGATACGACGCGACCTGAACGAAACTCAGACCACGACATGCCGGTTGCTTACTTCAACTTTGCACAACCGATAATCACGGCCGCCACGTCAACTTTGGTCAATGAGAGCTGCCCTGCTTTCAACAGTGCAGTCGATCCTGGCGAGCGTGTGACTGTGAACTTACAACTGATGAACAATGGAAATCTAAGCACGTCAAATCTGGTAGCAACGCTGCAATCCGGCGGGGGAGTGCTCGCTCCCTCTGGTCCGCAGAGTTATGGTGACATCGCTCCGAGCAGTTCCCAGGGACGTGACTTTTCCTTCACAGCCATGGGCTCATGCGGCAGCACAGTCACCGCTACGCTACAGCTGCAGGACGGTGCCACGAACCTGGGCACTGTCAGTTTCAATTTCACGCTGGGAGTGAACACAGGTGGTGGCTTCGTGTGTACGACACCGTGCGGCGGCGTTAGACTCGTGGTGACCTCAACATTGAGTCGCGTTGATCTGTCGACCGTGCGAGCGAATATCACGGTGCAGAACATTGGATCGGAAGCAGCCAACGGCGTGGTTCTCACAACAACGAGACTCGGCGCTACCAATGGCGCTGGATTGCCACAGACTCTGGGCAATCTCGCTCCTGGTGCTTCGGCTAACGCCACAGTGAACATTGCAAACTCATCACCAGGCATGGCTACAACGTTGACCGTCGGTGGCACGTATACCGGCGGCAGCTTTACCAGTACGAAACGAGTAACCGTTCCCTAATCGGATCGAGCCCACCATGTAAAAGAAAAGGGACGCCCATGAGCGTCCCTTTCTTGTGTAAGTTACATGTTCCTATTCGGTGGACACGAGTTCTTCGTTATTCAGCGCCGCGTGCAGCGTGTGCCAGGGAAGGGTTGCACATTTCACGCGAACGGGAAACTCTCGCACTCCCGAGAAAATCATTAAATTCCCCAACTCACTTTCCTCACTACCATTTTCGGATTCGCCAGTAACCATTTTATGAAACTCATTAAACAACCGTTCCGCCTCCTGCTTTGTCTTTCCTTTAACGGCCTGAGTCATCATGCTCGCGGCTGCTTTTGAGATTGCACAACCGGAACCTTCAAAACTGATATCGCTTACTGAATCGTTCGCAAGATTTAAATAGACGGTAAGGTGGTCGCCACAGAGCGGATTGTAACCTTCGGCGCTGTGATTGGCATTCTCGAGCTTCCGAAAATTGCGTGGCTTTTTATTGTGGTCGAGTATGACCTGTTGATAGAGATCGGTTAGTTCAGACATCGTCAATTTGGTCTTTGGTCTTTCCTTTGGTCTTTGTCAGTGGTCAGTTGTCATGATCGTTCTCGTTGCCCTGTAGTTTCTAGGCACCTAGACAAGAGC
>JBKPAL010000004.1:0-15522 GCA_046726395.1 Acidobacteriota bacterium | reverse complement strand
AACAATGAGGCCGCTCCCTTTGAAGGAGCGGCCTCTTTTTTATCGCTAAGATACAACGCTAAGGTATCTGGAAAACGTCGTCTCCGAACGTTTGATTGAGCTTTATCTCCTTCACGTTATAGTCGGCGAAGAAAGCACCTTGCGGCATCTCTAATCGTTGCGAAAATGCCGACGCGATCAAAATGCCGTCGACTTCCTTGAACTTCTTATGCTCTGTCCCAAAGGTGTAGTTGCTATAAGGAATGAGAAAGCTCATCACGCGACCATTAGTGGGATCGAGGTAGAAATCGGTGAAGTTTCCTTCAGAATCGGAGATGCGAAAGCCGCGAAGTTTTTTCTTGTCAGGGATCGCGGTGACCGAATAACCGGGCTGGTCAAACTTGCTCAAAACCGAGATGCCGAACTTACTGGCTGGCGGTAGCTCAACTCCGGGCATTGAGCTGTAGGAGCGTTGACCATCAAATATCTGCTTGAAGCTGATCGCTGGTCTCGCATCGATCTCAAGCCGCACTTTATCTCCGGCGGTAACAAGCACGAAACCTCCGGGTATCGACTGCGTTGAATTCGGAGCATAAAGATCGACCGAACCGCGCAGGATCATGTTCTTGACTGCTTTTAGCTTTTCACCACCTTGTGCCTCATAAGCGGCTCGTGCCAGCTCAAGAGGTGTCGTTGTTGCCGTAATAGCAACTACCTTGGGGCCGTTGTTTCCCGCAGGTGCCTTCGAGTTCGGATCCTGCGCACGAGCATCGAGACTCGCGAGTTGTGCAGTTAAAACCAATGCCATCCAAATTGCTTTTCGCATGACTAACACCCCGCAAAGATAAAGCTTCAGAAGCTAAATCTGATTTGCGCCGAGACTCGGCGATTACCTACACCGCTGCCACCGCCACCGAACCCGCCTCCACCTGGACCGAAGAATGCGAATGGCGGGGCTAAACTCAGGCTCTGCCCGAAATTAGGCGAAGATAGACTACCGTTTGGCGGCGCTAGATTGACGTTATTGAAGATGTTGGAAAAGTTGATCGAGAACTGCATCGTGTAGCGCTTGGCTTCGGCAGCTCCACTCGTAGGTGGACTAATTCCGGGAATGCCACCGCCGCCGCCGCGACCACCGCCACCGCCGGGTCCTCCACCGCCTGGGCCACCTAGTCCCCCGCCACCGATTCTTGGTATTCCGGCTGGTCCACCCCGACCGCCACCCTGTCTATCACCACCCTGCTGCCCGCTGCGTGCAGTACTACCGTTCGAATGAAGACTCCCGAAACTCCACGTTTTTGTGATCCTCAGATTCACTGCAAAGTAGCCCGGACCTTCGCCAAAGTTTCTCGGAATCAAAGCTTCACCAGGGAGTGGATTGCGATTGAAATTACCGAATGGCGTACAAATGATGTTGGCCGGTGGATTTGAACAATCGACTCCAGTTGGCGCAAACGACGGACGTTCAGTGAAGAGCCGATCAAGGTTCGTATCTTGTCCGGTCGTTATATTGAACGGGCGACCCGATGTCGCTGTGATGAAGGGACTGAGCGTAACTTGCCACCACGGAAGATTGATCGTGCCGAAGAAGTTGAACCGATGACGCAGATCAAACGCAGCCCGACCATACTCACCAGTCAAATCGTACGAGTTTGCCGGAAACAGAGAACCGCCTTGACCATCAGTGTCGTTCTGCGTCTTGCTCAACGCATAGTTGGCCGAGAACGTAATCCTGCGACTGAGCCGGTTTTGGACAACGATAAACATCTGGTTCTGGTCGAATCTGCCACTTGATTCGTACTGGTATATCTCGCCGATGTTACCGAATGGCCTGGTGCCTTGCGGATTGAGTACTGTGATGGTACCAGGCAGCGGAGCATTGATATCGCGAGCGCGGATCACATGCTGGATATGAATCGAGTAAAAGCCGACCGTCGCCGTAAAGCGTTTCGGTAGTTGTCTCTCGACCTGAATACCCGTCAGATATACGGTCGGAGATTGAAGCGTATCCGCCACACGCCACTGTACCTGTCGCGCTGAAGTCAACGTCGCGATCGGAGGTAGTCCTGGAGCTATGTTGCAAATCGGATCGCATACCAGATTAAGAGCATCCAGCGGCGTTGGAGGTGGCGGCACAAACACCAGCGAGCCATTGATAGTCTCGTATAGTGGACGCTCCGCTACGGAATATTGCTGCTGATTAATGCCATTGAAGCGATTGGCCTGAAGAGTCGAGTTCTCGTTGAAGCGGTTATAAAAAACTCCTGCTCCACCTCGGATCACCATAGTCGGAGGCCGAGTTGAATTGGCTGCTCCCGGCGACCAGGCAAAGGCCAACCTGGGAGCAAAGTTAGTGGGACTATCGATGTTGGTCTGGTTTTCGTAGCGTAGACCAAAACTAAAAGTCAGGTTCGGACGAATGCGCCAATCGTCCTGTGCATACACGCCAACATCGAATTGCCGAACCGTCGCTTCCGGATTACCGTCCGCGATGCTGAATTGAGAAGCACCACCGCCTAGTGAGCGGATCTGAAAAGGAGTCAGTCCCAATTCCTGGCCCAGTGCGGTACGTCGAAAACGCTCTAGGCTGTCTACAAAGACCGGCTGGGAGAATATCGGCTGGTTGTTCGCATCCAGAGTTGGTACGAAGCCACCGCTGAACCGGTAAGTGCCACCAAAATTGTTGGGGTTGATATCTTCGATACTCACGCCGCGAACTCGTCCACCGAATTTGATAGCGTGACTTCCTTTTTGCCAGGCAAGAAAGTTCTGAAGTTCCCAGCTGCGGTTAGTATTGAACGTTTGGCCCACCTGTGAACCACCACTGGTGAAAGCACCACCCACATCGAGAGTCGGAAGAGTGGTGTCACCAAAGTTCTGGTTCTTGTTTTGCGAAAAGCGGAATCGCGTTTCATTCACCATGGCTGCGTTGAGCACTGCAGTCTCGGTGATTTGGATACTTTGACCGGTCGACAACGAATCATAAGCGCGTTCCGGTAATGAAAAGCCGCCGACGCCATTATTGTCCCGACGGGTACGGTTATATTCATAACGCACGATCAGAGTGTTGTTGCTGTTGAGTTGATAATCAAGACGTGGGCCGAAGCTTAAGACGCGTCGCGGGGTAACGACACCGAACCCAGCATCAACCGGATTGAAATTCTCATCGAGCAGCGTCACATTAACCAGCTCGTTATCGTCGAGCTCGCGTCGATCAAAATCGAAGAAGAACGACGCCTTCTTCTTGACCAACGGTCCCGCCACGTTGCCGCCAAAATTTCGCACCTGATACGGCGTACGACTGAAAGAGAACGGATTGCGTGAGTTCAAACTTTCGTCTTCAAAGTTGAAATAAGAGGTGCTTCGAAATTTATCCGTACCGGGTCGAGTTAGAACATCGACACGACCGGAAGGCTGGTCGTTCTCAGCTGCAAACGGATTCTGATTAATACGAATTTCTCGAATCGACTCCTTGGGTGGCAGCCGGCCGCCAGAGAATCCATCGATGAAAATCTGACCCCCGTTTGGACCAACGGAAGGCCCGGCTAACGCCTGCAGCGCCGCAGCAAGTTCGTCGGGATCATCGGGTAACGCATCGAGATCTTTCCCGGTGATTACTGTCTGGTTGGCGTTGCTGGAAGCGTCGGTACTGAGTGGTGGCTCCGCCGATACAGTCACCTTTTCTTCGATGGTTACGCGAAGGGTAATGTCTTGGGACTGTCGTTGCCCCGGTTTAACCTCTACTTCAGCGGCATCCGACAACGCGAAGCCTGGTGCCGAGGCATGAATCAGATATTTTCCAGGTTGCAGTCCGTTAAAAATGTAGATGCCTTCACCATTGGTTGTAGTACTTCCCTTTTCGACACCAGTTGCATCAGTGAGTACGACATTAGCACCAACAACTACGGCACCAAGCTCGTCAGTGACAAGTCCGCGCAGCGACGTCGCGCGTTGCTGTGCATAACAAACACTGCTCACCACAATGAAAGAAAGTAAGATCGCGAGCTTGCCGCAAAGTATTCGGAAGTTGTTCATAGTTGATTCGGGGGATCTAACTATTGTCTCAGGTTATGAATGGGTCGCTATGTTCGACCAAACTACGGCAAGCCGATGCCGAACTGAAATCCGGAACCTAAACCGGCTGCAGGGTTCGGCGCCTGACCGCCTGCAGGCTGTTGTTGACGCGCAGCAATCATGTTCAAAAGAGTGTCGGCGCCGGATACTAAACTGATTGCTGTCAGCCGAGCCGCGTCAGCTCCTTTGGTACTTGACACTATGATCGTGTCTCCTGGTTTTAGATCTGCAACAGTGATTGTCGGCAAACGCTCCAACATGTCCTGGATGTTGAAGCCTCCGCGCATGCCTGGTCCTGTTCCCGCACCGCCAGCTTGATTGGGCTGAGCATTAGCAGCTGCTGGTTGCGCGGCTTGTCCCTGCGGAGGTCGTTCGCCGCCAGCGGCACGTTGACCAAACATGATTCCGCCTTCCGAAAATTTTCGTAAGACGGCGTCTTGCTTAATGACGATTGTCAGCGGCTGCTTAGTCTGAAGATCATTGATTTTGATTTCGCCTGTAGCCGTATCAACTGCGGTTACAGTTCCTGCCACGGTGCGAAACGATCCGCTGACGACTTTCTCAGGAGTAAACTTCGTCCCATCAGCACTGCGCTCACCAAGCGCGCGGATTTGGTCACCAACGTGAAGTTCCTCGAATGTACTTGCCTTTGCATCACTGAATTTTATCGAGTCAGGAGCGTAACGACGCAACTCCACCTTCTCCACAATCGGAATCACGACCGGCTGCATACCTGCCATGGATCGAGTCGAAACGGTTACTTCTTTCGATGAGGGATTCAGCGCGGTGATCACGCCAAGCAGACCGCGGCGGCGCCACTCAGCCCGTTCCGCATCCTGCTTTTTCGCAATGTCTGCTTTGCTCATTACGATCAAAGCTCGGGGCGCGATTGACTTGTGGTCTTCGGCGGGAGTGCCGCGAGCGTACACCCGGTCACCCTCGCCGATGTCAGCGATAGTGATCTTAGTGGCGTTTGTGAGTGTCTTTTCACCGGGTGCTAATTTGAAATAACTGGACGTAGTCTCGAGACTAACAGTGACCAGCGCACCGGCGTCCGTCTTCACTACCAGCTGTTTTGAACCCGTATCGATAGCCTTAACTTCTCCGATTACGCCGTTTGCTGTGATGTGCGGATCGCCCTGAGCCGGTGACGACTGGGCTGTCGCAGGTTGAATGGCAGTTAGCGTTAGCAGGAAAAAGAGAATTAGGCGTGCAGACATCTGCATGGCTCCTTCCTGGGGTTCTCTCTCTAAAGACACCGCGACGCGGCGTTTAGTTACAAGAGATTAGCGTGAAATTGATTGAAAGTTCCGAACGAACCGTAATTTTTACGTATTGAACCCGTGTAATGTTCTTTTGAATTACAAGCTAGGCACCTGCCCGTTCAGATAGCCACTCTAGCTGTTCGAAAAAGTTGCACTGGAGCGCGGGGACAAGCGTTAGGGCGCAATAGGTCCTATTGGTCATATAGGACTATCGCCTTACTGCTCGCCACCCCCCACTCCAAAATACGTTGGAGTTCAAACCAGCGTTAACGGTCTGATTATTTTTCGTTGTCGACTCAGATTTCCTGTCGGCGCTTCCAGCCGACGTGATAGCGAGCGGTGAGCGCGAGACCCAGACTGGTCACAAGAATCGCAGCCACGACGAATGGCCACGCATATGGAAGGGAGGAAAGCGCAACCCAGAACGTTGTGCCAATCAGTAACGCGACCGATTCAGAGTTCTTTCCAACTGGCAAATATCTCCGCTGTAACCAACGACCTGTAGCGGCATGAATCATCACTCGGCCAAACAACCAAGCAACCAGGATCAGTAGTAATGCGAGCAATCCAACAACGACACTCACGGGAGTTGGCAGAAACCGCAAACTAACGGGAACACCGATGGCGATGATCGCGGCTCCCAGAATTCCGATCAGTGCAACTCGCAAACTCGTCAGTTGTAGTCGAACGATTCCTCGGCTGATTGTTCCCGGCATCGCTGCAGTTAACGCTAAAGACACGATGAACCAGAAAAGCACGGCGAGCAATCGCATCCCGAAGTAAGCTGGTGACCAATGAGGAGTGAGAAGTCCGGAAGGGTCTCGCATCATGTTCCGCAGTTCCTGTTCGTACCCCGCGTACATGATCGTGGCGGTGCCTGCCTTTCGATTAGTGACGTTTTCACCGCGTTGGTACGTACCGCCGATCACGATGACGTCACCTCCGATCCGCGAGCCATCGAGCTGAATGACGGAACCCCCGATAGCTGCAACATCGCCCTCGACTGATCCCTGCACAATCACGTCGCCCCCCAAAGCGATTGCGCCGTTTCGAACTGTCCCGTTGATACGGATCGATTGACCTACGCCGTAGGCCATCGTGTCGCTCACGCCATCGAGGACTTGAATATGATCAGTAGACTGCTGGCCAGTTGTTACTTGAGCCTGAATCACAATAGCTGTGAACAGCGGCGCAACAAACAATAAGGCGATTCTCACTGCCAGTCGCCAATCTCTCGGCTCACGGCACTCGCCAATAACTAATTCATTTACAGATGAACAGATGACGTCGCCCATTGGATAGACCGCTATTCGTAAAGTCCTCGTCGATGAAAGCGGTGATAACCAGAGATGAGGAGTGAGAGCAGAACAATAGCGAGGAGCAGAACAAGAAGAACGAGCACTGAAAATCCATCCGGCATCAACGCCTTGGCCGCCACCCTCATGATGACAGTGAAACCAGTGCCGGCATCGTAAAGAGCTTTTCCCGCAAGTGCGATGAGCCCGATGACCTTGGAGCCCAGCAACTGACCACTAAAAAGCAATGCCTTGCTCGTGGCCACGCCCAGTAGTGCAAACGAGAAGAAAGCTAATATCAAACAATAACGAAAAGCCCGCTTATGTTCCGTTCTTGTGCGAGCTCCGCTCATGTCGCACTCCGCTTGAGCAGCAACTACTCGAGCAAAGTCTCGTGGTACTGGCACCAACGCAGGCTCCGCAAACAGTGAGTCGAGCTCGCATGCTAAAAGCCGTTGATTGCGCAACTCGGCTTCGCACGCCTCACATTCGAGCAAATGTTGTTCAACAGAAATACGGACAGACGACTCTAAATCGCCATCGACGTATGCGGCGATCAATTCCGGATGGCAGATGGCTTGTACTGAAGCCATTGAGTTCTACACACTCCCGATACCTCGATCGATAAAGAGCTGACGCATCATTTCACGAGCTCTAAACAATCGATTCTTAACCGTGCCCAACGGTAAACCCGTAACCGCAACGATCTCTTCGTACGTGAGGTCTTGTGAATGACGCAAAATGATCAGCTCGCGGTAGGCTGCTGGTAACGATCTGACTACGGACTCAATTTCTACTCGACGTTCTTCTCGCTCGCTCTCCTGCTCTGGGCTGAGCTTCCCGCTCTGCACTGGTAAATCGTATTGGTCGCCTTCTGGTCCATTGACGAGCGAGCGTTCCCTTCCAGCATTGCGCCGCAAGTGATCGACAGCCGAGTTGTGAGCAATCTTGTAGATCCAGGTGGAGAACTTGAACTCAGGCCGGTAGCGTGAAAGAGATCCGTAGACTTTGATGAAGATCTCCTGAGTTAGATCGAGAGCCGCATCGTAATCGCCGATCATCCGGTAAACGTAAGCTGAGATTGGTCGTTGGTATCTCCTGACCAGTTCTTCAAAGCTGCCATCACCGCCCAGGGCTGCGTTAGCCACCAGCTCACTGTCCGTCGCGGCATTAGTCCCGTTAATCCAAGCCTGAGTTGCAGTTGCAGTCGTACTCATGATGCGTCCGGTGTTACGCCCCGAAGCAGCAAAATGTTTCAGGAGTTGTTGAAATTGTATTTAACGCCAGGAGAGTGTGGCCAGGCCAGCGGGAGCCGCAATCGCGTCAAAGCTGATTTCACGGCCGGGAATCTCTAAGCCGAGGTCGGGAGCAGCTAATGGTTTCAAACTGGTGCCGAGTGTTTCATTCACGATTTCGGCTGCCCGAGATTTCGGAAGTCCATGTCCCAAAACCAGCAGCCGCGCGAGCGTTGCTTCACTGTCAGTCGCTCGCCGATCCCGATAGAAGAGTAACAGCCGATAAAACTCGTCCTCACAATCCTGAGGCTCGCAGGCTACGGTACGAAGAATCAGCGGCTGCTTACCGCGAAATACCAGGGCCGTGAATCCTTGCTCCGACGAACTCAACAATAACCCGTCGCCTTGTGCCCCGTTTGTAGTCAGCCACTGTCCCTCACACATATGGCGCGGCAATAACATGCCTGTGCGCCAACCGAGCGCGCGAAAAACTGTTTCATATTCGTCGAGCACCGCCAATCGCGCGGCCACGATCAGATATCGCGCGCGTCCTTGAGCGTCGGGAGGCAGTTTTTCTCGCGAGATGGAAAGCTCATCAAGCGCAATGCCGAACGTCCTCTCCATCTTCCAAGTCAGGATTTCTTCTAATTCGGAATTTGACCCGGGTGCAGTTTCCAAAATGAGAATCGCAGTCCGCGTTGAACTTTCGGGTAACGCAACGGACCATCGTTTCTGTTTCACTAATCCGGCACTGCCGCTCAGGTCGCTGATGACCGCAGCAAGTTCTGAAGGGTTGGAGATGTTCGTCTCTTCGAAGCTGGGCCGGATTATCGATTCATCCAAGCCAACGCTCGCGGCCCGACGGACACGTGCGGATTTATTTCGAGTACGCTCGAGCTCAACTACCGAGGCGAACCCTTTTTCTAATCCCAACGCGTTCGTCGGGTACCAAGGTGATACAAGTTTCGAAAGACGCATTACTAATTAGTCAGCAAGTAAATCTCGGTTACCATTCAGAGTAAGGTGTTCCCTCGGACGAGATATCGGTAGAAGCGCTGTTTACGTTAACGATGCCCTGATCCCCTTCAGTTGAATTTGGATCATCACCGGTTGTAGTGGTCCAATCCTTCTGACCAGTGATGGGATCAACCGGCAGTTCGCGCATGTAGCCTTCAGTGATCAGGTCATCAAGTGATTGCGGTAACTTCTGTTTGTCCGCTGCAAATTGATCGAGCAGCGATCGCATTCTGTAGAGATCGTCTCGCAGCACAGCTTCTCGTGCATGCATGATTGTCTTCTGATATTGAGGCAATGCGACTGCGGCAAGGATGATGATGATCGAGATCACGATCATCAACTCCAAAAGCGTAAAACCTTCTCGCCGTCCTTTTAAACTACCAGTCACTGTATTTGTCCCCATTGAGAGCAGTCTCTTTGGACCTGGATCGAATATCAAAAACATTTTCTTCACCGCCGGAGCCGCAGTCACTTGATGGAGTGTCATAGGACGAGATTAGACACCAGTCGGATTTTTGCGTCATCGGGTCTATCGGAAGCGCGCGTAAATAGATCTTTTTCTTGGTAGACAATTCGTCCGTTAAGTCTGTTGCTTTCACACCCGGAACTCCGCGGCCACCTAGCGCACCACCTCGCGGCAGAACGTTCACCCCTTCGACGAGCGTCTCCAAACTTGGCGGATAATGATCTGGATTATCGACTCCGAAGATCGTGCAGTCGCTGATCACGACCTTGCTGCGCGGATCGATGTAAAGCGAAGGAGGATTGGCGCCACCGCCGCTTGAAGGAGGACCGAGAGTTCCAGTGCAGTTCATTCCTATTGTGTCTCGGTGAAACTCATCAATTGCCATACGGATCTGTCGCAGAGTATCACGCAGCTGCTGCTCCTTCTGCCGTTTGACCGCCACCTTAACCAGCGGCATAACTCCAAGCGTGAGAATGGTCATCACGGTTATGGTGATTACCAATTCCAGCAGCGAGAATCCGCGTTGGTAGAGTCGAGTGTTCATCTTCTTTACTTATTGGCGCAACGCCGAACAGAGCGACGCGGCGACCAGTAAATTCAAACGCTATCACCGTGTCGCCGCGTTTCCGCGTCTGAACGCCTTTCGGTTTATGGCACTACTGTTTGACCGTCAGATTACCGTGTTTCACTTCAAGCACGACATCGCGCGCGTCAACGGCCACCAGATGCATTGTGTTCTTGTCAAAAGCCAATGCAGCACTACCCGGAGCGAGGCCTTCAATCTCGACCATGATCAAGGCACCGTTGCCAGTCATAGGCTTCAGTGAATTAAGTGCCGAAATAGAGATCAAACAAATTCCGTTCGGATCGATCGACTCGGTGATGTTCGGTTTCTTGCCGCCGGCAAATAGGTCGCCGGCGTTAATACTGCGAACCTTCACTACCTTTGGATCGAACTTCAGAGTCACTACAGCCAGGCCGAGCTGAACATCAGAGTTGAGCTGAACAGCAAACTGCCGCTTCTCACCAACCTTCAACACCTGATCCGGCGCGAAGCTCAGTAGCGCAGTACGCGAGGCCTTGCTGGTTAATGAAGACTCGATCGGCTTCGGCATGCTGGTCAGAACAGCATTCGTTCCACCTGGACCAGGATTTACAGCTGCGACTTGAGCTGCCGAGCGATCGCTCACTAAAGACTTAGGAGCCGGGACATACGCTGGTAACTCTTCAACAGTTTGTGGCTTCGGTTTTTCCGAAGTGGGTGCGAAAGATGACCCGGCTTGGCTTACCGTCTGGGTTGCAGTCGGTTCAGGCGTCTTTGTGACAGTGTTGTCCTTCGAAACGTTCTCGCCCACCTTCGGCGCCGCGACCGCCTGCGCATCATTACGAACCTCTACGTACGCATTGCGTGGAAGCTTGCGTGCTGCAGCAATCGCGTCTTCCCGATCAGATTCCTTGATCATCTCTGCCAAAGAACCCGTAGTCGGTGATTGCAATGTGCCGCTCGGGCGCATCTCTTCATCTCGAGGAGTTACAGCAGGTGCGCGAAGTACTCGAGGCGTTACTGCTATGACAATGTCTATTTGTTTATTGTCACGCGTCGGGGATGAGAACAAGCGGCCGAGAACTGGAATCAGTCCCAGAACAGGGAGCCCGGCGCGTCCGTTGGTCTGAATATCTGTCGCAACGCTGGCCAACATCATTGTTCGATTGTTCTGAACTCGAGAAGTGCCTGTAATGGTTCGCTCAGTGAACGTCGGCGTGAGCGAGCTGGCGTTCAGCACATCCTTCGATTCAATCAACATCTTCACTTGAACATCAAGATTCGGAAACACTTGAGGAGTGAATTTCAATGTTAAGCCGGTGGGCTCGTAGTTGATCACTGGGAACCCGCCCGTTGGAAATCCACCAGGCGTCGTGTTTGTTCCAGTCTGGATACCGAACGGATATGCCTGCGCTGTTTGTACTGGAACTCGCTGACCAATGCGAGCCGTAGATTCTTCGTTGTTGAAAGCGTGTACCTGAGTGGAAGCGATTAGTCTAGTGTTGTCCTTACGTTGAAATGCAGTCAGGATGCTGGGCGGCAGAACCAGAGCCGCAGCAGCAGCAGTAGGAACACCACCGGTGATGGCTGCAACATTTACACCAGTTTGCAACGCCGAGGTAGTGGCGTTGCTCGTCAGAACGGAGAGGCCCGGGTAACCACCGAGATTGAATCCGGTTGAGCTTCCCCACTGATTACCAAGTTGCAGGAGATCGTTTTTCGATACTTCATAGATGTTCACATCCATGACGACTTCAGCACGATCTTTATCAACGCTTTGCAGCAGCTCACCAATTAGGCGAACGTTCTCGGCTGTGTCTCGAACAGTTAAGCTGTTTGTTGTCTTGTCAGGAACAACAATCGTCTGAGGACGACCAACTGACGGCGGGATTGCTTGAGTGACTAACGTTCGAGCTTCAGTGGGATCGATGTTGGAAAGATAGAAAGTCCGAAGTACTAACTGCTGATACTGCGGTCGCCGAGTTTGATCCGCTACCAGAATCGTTCGTCGGCTAAGCTTTTGAAAGAACAAGCTCTCTTGCAAGAACAAATAGTCGAGTGCCTGCGCAGTGGTTACGTCGCGCAGGTTTAGTTCGATAGTTCTTGGCTGCGCAAACGACTGACGATCGAAAACAACGTTGAGGTTGAGTTGTTCAGCGAGGCTGCGGATGAACGCCTTGAGATCACCGCTATAGCTGATAACCCTGAGTTGTTCTGTCCGACCCGATGTAAACGCTGAGTCGGGCACTTGTGCTCCGGTGGCATTGAGGTTTCCGCCTTCAGGCAACTCTGCACCTTTGCTGGTCCCATTTCCGTTACCATTCCCGTTGCCGTTTGTTCCGTCCTTTGCGCCCTGTAAGCGAAGCATGCGCTCCATTTCAGACACGGCGAGGGAGTTCACGGGATCATAGCCATACGCCTGTCGGAACGCGTTGTAAGCCCCCTGATAGTCACCCTGTTCGGCGAGCGAGCGGCCCTGCTGCATGAACGACTGCGAGGCATTAAAACTCGCGCGACGGAAGTGCAGCTGGTACTCCATATCGGCGGGATCAGCCGCAACCGCCAGCATGAATTCCTGGGCAGCCTTTTCCCACTGCTGAGCAAGCTCGTAGTCCAGGCCTCTCCGAAAGTTCTTCTCTCCCTTTTTGGCCAGGGCCGTGATGGGCAATGCCAACAAGCAAGAAGTGAGTAAAAAGGAAATGAGTATCCGGGGCTTTATAGGTATTCTCATTGGTTTTCTCTCTTAGTCAGGGGAGGACGAGTGTAGCTGCCATATAATGCCGTCCGCCGGGTCAAGATGCAATGTTTCCTGACCTGTTTCTTACACGCCAACTCTTTTTTTTGGTTCCTGAAACGGTCGGGCTTCAGAAGGTTCCGCACTGGACGAGACTCGGTGCCTTCGGGGGGTCTGCCGTTAACTACATGTCAGCTGCCGGCGTTAATCTCCTCAACGAACGTGACCCGATTAATCTCATGTAGAGTCGACACTCCAGCAAACACCTTCTTTAGTGCCGATTCCCGCAGACTGGTCAAACCCTCGGCTTCTGCCGCCCGGCGGACCTCGGAGCCCGGCCTGCGCTCTACAATCATCTCCCTAATATTGTCGGAAAGATCTAACAGTTCGTGGATTGCGGTTCGGCCACGATAGCCTGTGTGGTTACAAGCGTCACAGCCTACATTCATATACAGCGTTCGTATGTGATCCGGGTCGGGACGAAGACCTGACTCCAGCAGTTCCTCGGCACTCGGATGATACTGCCGTTTGCAGTATGGGCAAAGCATTCGCACGAGTCGCTGCGCAAGAACACAGTTCAAAGACGACACGAAGTTATACGGCTCGACTCCCATGTTAAGAAAGCGACCGATGACATCAATAACATTGTTCGCGTGGACCGTAGTGAAAACCAGGTGCCCGGTAAGTGCAGACTGAATAGCAATCTGGGCTGTCTCGGTGTCTCTTATCTCGCCGACCATGATCTTGTCCGGGTCGTGACGTAGGATTGAGCGCAACCCGCGATCAAATGTAAGTCCCTTCTTCTCGTTGACGGGAATCTGTGTAATGCCGTGTAACTGGTATTCGACTGGATCCTCGATCGTGACAATCTTGTCTTCCTCATTCCGGATCTCGTTCAGCGCAGCGTAAAGCGTGGTCGTTTTGCCGGAGCCAGTGGGCCCAGTGACCAGGACCATGCCGTATGGCTCAGCGATGTACCGCCGAAACTTCCGTAGGTCCTCTTCAGCGAATCCCACAACATCGAGATTCAAATTTTTAAATGACTCGTTGATCTGCTCTTTATCGAGAATACGAATCACGGCGTCTTCGCCATGAATCGTAGGCATGATTGAAACACGAAAGTCGACATTACGTCCCTTGTAACGCACACGAAAACGACCGTCTTGCGGAACGCGCCGCTCTGCAATGTCCAACTCGGACATAACTTTGATACGCGAGATCAATGTCTGATGGTAAGCAAGATCTATCGGATCAACCTTCGCGTAAAGCGCTCCGTCGATCCGATACTTCACCTGGACCTCAGTGTCGCGAGTCTCGATATGAATGTCGGATGCTCGTGACTCCATCGCGTTATAGATGATGGTGTCGACCAGTTTGATAATTGGCGACATCTCCGAATCCGTCGCCAATCGATCGAGGTCAAGTACTTCCTCGCCATGCTCGGTTTCCCTAACAAGCGATATCCGAAATCCTGACGCAGCTTCCTGCAGAACACGTTGTGTCGCATCTCCACGACGAAGCACGACTTCGATTGAACCGGCCGTGGCTACATACGGAAGGATGCGAACGTGTAGAGCACCAGCGAGCTCATCTAACCGATCCAAATCAGTTGGATCTGCCATCGCGATGTGCAACCCTTTGCCGTCTCGCTTCAGCGGGAGAAACTGATAACGGACCATCAAGTCGACAGGGATCTGATTGAACTGATCGTAGTCAATTGGCGATTCCTTATCCGGCGGAAGCAAGTCGACAAACGGAAGACGATAACGTCGAGCCAGCTCTTTCGCAGCGCGCATCTCGGGAGGCTCGTGATCCCCTGCGACGTCAACTCCGTTCAGAGTTCCGGTAGAGACTGTGTTTCGTTGATCTTTCGTAATCTGCTCCATAACTAAAACCTGGTTGATGGCTGAAGGACTAACGATGACCGGTAACGCCGGCGCCGCTGGAAATAGATTGGATGATTGGTAAGTAAATGGCGAGAAGAATCGTTATCACTACCCCGCCCATGACCACAAGAATCGCAGGCTCAAGAGTAGTCGTCAACTGTTCGAGTCGAACCTCTGATTCTGCGTCGTAGAAAACTGCCACTTCGTCCAACATCTCGCGCAGGCTGCCTGATCTTTCTCCGATGCCAATCATGTCGATAGCTAATGGAGGGACCCATCCTGCAGCCTCAAGACTCTCAGTGAATGAACGTCCCTCGCGGATCATTGGAAGAATCGCGGAACTGCGTCTCCTTAGTTCACGATTAGTGATCGACTCAGCTGCTATTTCCCAAGACTCGACTAAAGTGATTCCTCCGGCCAGGAGCGTAGCTAGCGAGCGCGTCGCTTGAGCAACTGATAACTGCACCGCAAGGCCGCCAGCAAGGGGTAGCTTTAGGACCAATCCGTCTAATTTGAGTCTGCCGCTTGGCGTCTTGGACCACAGATATAGCGCCACAGCAGCAACAATAATGGCGGGACCAAACCAGATCACGTTTCCTGACAGCCAGCGCGATATACCGACGACGATCTGCGTTACCGTGGGTAGCTCGTTTCCGAAACCGGAAAAGAGTTCGGACATCTTAGGTACTACGTAAATGGTCAGAAATGTAACCATGCAACCCGACGCAAAGAGCAGAAACAAAGGATAAGCAAGCGCACCTCTGATCTTTCTACGCAGCGCGACATTTCGACGCATGTAAGTTACGTAGCGATTGAGGACGTCATCGAGTGCTCCCGACCTCTCTCCAGCTAAGATCGATGCGGTATAGATTCTCGGAAAGATGCTTCCTTGCGCGGCAAAGG
Organism: Acidobacteriota bacterium; assembly: GCA_046726395.1. Taxonomy (GTDB): domain Bacteria; phylum Acidobacteriota; class Blastocatellia; order Pyrinomonadales; family Pyrinomonadaceae; genus PSRF01. Next base: position 124 of record JBKPAL010000004.1, on the reverse strand, counting down.
CCTGCGACAACGCAGCACCTCCGCGAATCTGTTCTTCAACATCGCCGAGCACCGCACGCAGCCGTGCAGACGCTGCCCGTTTGCGCAACATCGATATGGCCTGAAGAATCGGGATGCCGGCTCG
>JBKPAL010000003.1:0-25483 GCA_046726395.1 Acidobacteriota bacterium | reverse complement strand
TGCGAATCGCTGGTTGCACGCCGATTGAAGTCCAGGAGCATGCTGAGGACGAAGCGAGGATCGAGAAGGAAGAGGCAGCACGCGTCCTTTATGTAGCTGCCACAAGGGCCCGAGATCTTCTCGTAGTTTGCGGAGTTGGTGACCAGCAGTATGACGGATGGCTGGCGACCTTGAATTCTGTTTTGTATCCCTCGCAGCCCGACAGCTTTAATCCGATGAGTAAGAAACTGGGAGGCTGTCCTCCGTTTGGAAACGATAACGTTGTCGTGCGTCCCAAGAATGCACCGCGGCCCGTTGGATCTGTGAGTCCGGGTCTGCACGAACCTTCCGTTGGTGAGCATCGAGTCGTTTGGTGGGATCCGGCGACGCTTCCGACTGGTACTCAAGGTCGTACCAGCACACGGCTTACTGAGTTTCTGCGCGAAGACGACAGACGCTTGCGTTCACAGGAAGGAATTCAGGCTCATAACGAATGGCAGACGGGTCGCGCGAAAGTCCGCGAGGTAGCGAGTCAACCGGAGTGGACCGTCGTCTCGGCGACGGCACATGCGGCTGAGTCGGACAAAGTGGGCTCTGATGGTGATGTTCGAGTCGAAAGTCTGGATATTGATTTCTCAAGACCTCACGGCAAGCGCTTTGGGACGTTGGTCCACACGGTGCTTTCGGTCGTACCACTCGACAGCGATGAAGCTGAAATAGTTAATGTGGCTAGGATTCAAGGTCGAGTATTGGGGGCCAATGATAATGAGGTTGCAGCGGCTGTGGAGATTGTGGAGCGAGCGCTCAATCATCCGCTGATCAAACGTGCTGCAGCGGCTGTGGGTGCGGGTTACTGCCGGCGCGAAGTTCCTGTAGCGATGAAACTGGAAAATGGAAACATCGTGGAGGGAATAGTCGATCTTGCGTTTCGCGACCCCGAGTCGCCCGATGCGTGGAAAGTGATCGATTTTAAGACTGACTTTGAAGTGAAGGGACGGATTGACGAATACCGTCATCAGGTGCGCTTGTACGCTCAGGCGATTGCTCAATCGACTGGTCTACCAACTGAAGCAGTTCTATTCAGGATCTGAAATACCATTCACAGATGGCCTTGCACAAAAAGTGGCAGGTACGACTGTAGCGACTCAACAATACGGAACCGGGAGCGATAGCGACCGGATGCTACACACAGCTAACCAGTTGAATTGACTCGAGAAGATCTGCATACGTTGAGCGTTGCATCCGGTCGCTACCGCTCCCGGTTCTGTAATCAGTTGTCGAGTTCTACATCCCCTAGCGACTTTTTGTGCAAAGCCTTCACGGATTATTGAGATTTCACAGCGTGGCTAAGCCGCAACCAAATGAGCGACATTAAATTCGGCTTTGCCATCGCCGCACATCAGGCGGCAACAAGAAGTTGATTGCTTGTCTCACAGATCGTGCCCTCCAGAACTGAGTTTTTACTTACATAATCGGAACTCTTCGCAAACTACCACTCCTTAACTCGCAAAGTGTTAGTATTTCAACGAACCCTTGCCAAAAATTCGTTGCTTCTTAGATAACGCGAATACATTTGCAAAGCGGAATAGCTGCTGCGAATGCGCGAGCCACTTAGTAACTGAAAAGGAGAGAAGTAATCATGAAGGTTAAAGAACTAATGACCACCAGCCCAGCCGCATGTACGTTGACCAATACTTTGGCAGATGCAGGCGGCAAAATGTGGCAGAACGACTGCGGAGTACTGCCGGTCGTAGCAGAGGGTGGCAAAGTAGTGGGCCTGATCACCGATCGTGACATCTGCATGGCTGGTGTCTTAAACGGTCGCCAACTGGAACACATTGCTGTCGAGGAGGTTACTTCCGGCAAAGTGTTCACTTGCAGACCTGATGATGATGTTCGAGCTGCCATGAAGACGATGCAGGATAATAAGGTTCGACGGCTTCCAGTAGTGACTGCAGAGGGGGCACTGGAGGGCATGTTGTCTATGAACGACATCGTTCTCAGGGCGGACGAGCCAAAGGATAAGAAGGCTCCTGCTATTTCTTATTCAGATGTGGTGCAGACTTTTAAATCAATCTGTGAGCATTCTTCGAAAGCGAAAGCTGCCGCAGGAAGCTAAAGGGATTCACGAGCACCTGATGGGAACTGTAATCGGGATTTTGAAGGTAGCGTCGATGTAACTGAACTCATCGCAGCGGGCAGTTATCTCGAAAGAGAGCTCTAGCTCAAAAGTTCCACTGGGTGTTCTCGCGCTATCGTCTGAGTTGAGTTCGTGAGAACGACTCTGCGCCCGGTGGACTTCTGGGCCTCAGGCTGGATCGAAAGAAGAAAGTCGACTAGAACTGGCAGCACGCGACGCGGTGCAGGACGCGGTGTTTAGTGATGTAGCGCGCATACATGCAGCGTGACAATTTGCCATTTGCCGTGTTGCCTCGTGTAAACGCGGATAAATCTGTAGGTCCCGGAGAGATTTCGGTCCCTATAATGCCAATTCGCGGTTTCGGTACCAAAAACTAGACCGGTCCCGCCCGACACACGGATGGTTGTGCTATGGGGCTCAAGCGATTCGACCCTAACCTCACCGTTGATCACGTTAGAAATAAACTGATCCTTGTCGTCGCCCTCAAATGGATAAGCTAACTCAAACTCATCCGCTATGATTTGACTGAGTGCTGCTCCGTCTCGCTGCGCCAAAGCCCTAACCCATTCTTCATTGGTCCACTTAAGGTCTCGTTCAAGTTCAGAGATTTTGGCTGGTCCTCTATCTTCATCTTCATCTGCACCAAGCATGCGAGCTCCTCTCTAATCGAAAGCGAATCTAAGAGTGAAGTCTTAAGGCCGTGATAAATGGCAATCTCACCATCTAGCGCGGTGTTGCAATGTGGAGATCAAAGCGAAGATCACTATAAGAAAAGTGGTACCCGCGGCAGGGGTCGAACCTGCGACCTTTCGCTCCGGAGGCGAACGCTCTAATCCACTGAGCTACGCGGGCACATTGAATGGAGATGAAAAGATAACACACCAAAGACGAACGGTGCCAAACGAAGTGAAAGTAGGTTCTGTTCAGATTGGTGACCCTATACTTTTGGAGTGCGGTGGCAAGCGCGTAGGAATTTCGGATTGCGAATTTGGGATTGCGGATTTCGAATTATTACGGGTGATTCAAGTTAGATTTCATCTAGCTTTAGCTATCTCCGATCTATGCCCAAGAATGAACTTCGCAGTTCGAAATCCGCAATCCGAAATTCCGCTGCGCTTGCCACCGCACTCCAAAGGGTTCGTCTCCTAACCTGAAGCAGTGACCAAGAACTTACTTCGCGTTCTTTCGCATGAACGATCATATGGCCAGTCCATGAATGAATTCCACAATGAGAAATGACACAGCAGCAACAAACGCAGCTGCGGGAATCGTCAGTATCCATGCCCAAACAATTCGACCCGCCACTCCCCACTTCACCGCTGACAACCGCCTCGTAGCACCAACACCAACAATCGCTCCTGTGATCGTATGAGTCGTAGAAACAGGAGTCCCAGTCAAAGTCACATAGGCTAGGGTTATCGCAGCGCCAGTCTCTGCACAGAAACCGCCGATTGGGCGAAGCTTGGTTATCTTAGAACCCATCGTGTGAACGATCCGCCACCCTCCAGACAACGTACCCAACCCAATCGCAGCGTGAGCGACCAAAACTACCCAGAGCGGTATAGGTGGAATTGCGCCGTTTGGCCCGTAAGCGAGTAACCCTCCCGCGGCGAGAACCGCAGTGATTATTCCCATCGTTTTCTGCGCATCATTCCCTCCGTGGCCCAGCGAAAATGCTGCCGCCGAAAACAGCTGCCCTTTACGAAAAAACTTGTCAACGCGATCTGGCTGCACTCTTCGAAAGATCCAATGCACCAGCACCATCAACGTGAATCCGAGCAGCATCCCAATCAGGGGCGACAACACAATGAACGTGACAGTTCGTATCCACACATCAGGTTTCAGCAGACCACTGATCCCGCCGTAGGCTGCGATGCCCGCTCCTGCGTACCCTCCGAGCAAGGCATGCGAGCTGGACGTTGGTAAACCCAAATACCACGTGATGAGGTTCCAGATAATCGCGCCAAGCAGTGCGCAAAGTAGTACGTACAATCGAAGGTCCGCTTGGATCAAATCCATCCTCACTCCATCGCCGATCGCTTTAGCGACGCGAGTCCCGAAAACTGCAAACGCGATGAAGTTAAAGAAGGCGGCCCAGATCACTGCCATGCCCGGTGAGAGAACTCGCGTGGATACGACTGTGGCAATTGAATTGGCAGCATCATGAAATCCGTTTATGTAGTCGAAGATGAGAGCCAGCGTAACCAGCAGAACGACGAAGGCAAAGGTGGCAGTCATAAGAGTTGGTTTTTGATTTGGGGACTTGAATGGCCCGGCACAAGATCAAAGGCGAAGGCACAGAACAAAGGGAAGATCTCAGGATGCCGGCTCAGGTGTGTTTGATGATCACGCTCTCGATGATATTGGCCACATTCTCGCAACGGTCAACAGCGGCCTCGAGCTTCTCGTACACCTCTTTCCACTTCAGCACGGTAAGTGGATCGTGAGCATCATGAAAGAGTTCGGCAATTGCTGCGTGATAGATGTCGTCTCCTTCGTTTTCCAGACGATGAATCTCCACCAATCTTTGGGTCACGTTCTTCGGCCGTTGCAGGGTCGAAACAATCTCCTTGAGCTGCTCTGCCATACGTTCAATGACAACGGCAAAATCGCGCGCATACGGTGTGATCTCCTGGACGTCAAAGATAATGATTGCGCGGGCAGCATCGTCAATCAGATCCACAATGTCATCGAGTGCTGATGACATCATGTAGATGTCTTCGCGATCGAACGGAGTAATAAAGGACTTGTTGAGCTTAGTAGAGATATTGTGAGTTAATTCATCGCATGCATGCTCAAGACCTTTGATGCGTCTTGCATACTCTTCGTAGTCGCGGTTCTTGTCCGACAGCATCTCCTTTAATTCTCGCGCAGCGTCGGAGATGTAAAGCGTCATTTGTGCGAAGAGGTCGAAGTATTGTTCCTCTCGAGGCAGAAAGTTCAGTAGGCCCATGCAGCAGGTTAGTGCTCCTGTCTATGTATTAATGTAAGAGAAGTCGCAATATAGACTAGAGGTTCGACTTAACGCAATCTGAACTTCGTGTTAATCCGCGCGGCTTGTCTCATGCCTTGCCAAAGCGCGGCGATGTCGTATATCAAGTCAAACAGATGGATACAAAATCTCATTTCGATGAAGTTGTGAATCTTCTGAAAGTGGAAGCCGACGCCATAGCTTGCACCGCTACACGGCTTGACCAGCGTCAAGTCGAGAATGTGATCGAATTGCTCGCTGGGTGCAAAGGAAAGGTTGTGATACTCGGCGTTGGTAAATCGGGAATCATTGCTCAGAAGATTGCTGCAACCATGACCAGCACGGGTACGGCGGCGTTGCACCTTCATCCATCTGACGCTCTTCACGGTGGCTTAGGCATTCTTAACTCGGATGATCTAGTTATAGTGTTGAGTAACAGCGGCGAGACAGACGAACTGGTTCAAATGTTGCCCTACCTGAAACAACGGCAAGTTCCAATCATCGCGATTGTCGGAAATCTTGAATCTACGCTCGCGAGTCGTGCCGACGCAGTGCTTGATGCATCTGTAGATCAGGAGGCGTGTCCTTTAAATCTCGCTCCCACTACTAGCACGACTGTGGCGCTCGCGATTGGCGACGCGGTCGCAATGACATTAATGAAGGTCAAAGGGCTGACTCTTGATGATTTCGCCTTCAACCATCCAGCAGGTCGCCTCGGTAAGCGGTTAACTTTGAAGGTTGCTGATCTAATGCATGGAGGCAAACGCAATCCGACAATTCCAAGTGGCTCAGCCTGGGTTGAATGTGTACGCGCAATAAGCAACGGAGGATTGGGAGCTGTCAGCGTTGTCGATGCAGCGGGAAGGCTGTCTGGAGTGATCACTGACGGCGATCTGCGTCGTGCAATTCAATCACGCGATCATTCTGCTCTCGAAGGTTTAAGCTGCGACGAAATCATGACCCGTGATCCGGTGGTAGCGAATCCTGAGCTACTCGCTTATGACGCGCTGCGCTTGATGGAAGATCGGCCCTCACAAATATCTGTTTTGCCGGTCGTGGATGATGAGCGGGTTTGCGTGGGATTAATTCGATTGCACGACATCGTCCGCAGCGGCCTGTAATCCACAAATACCGATCCACAAAATTACACGAACGAACACGAAAATACTTTAGTGTCCGTTCGTGTGATTTCGTGGATCGTTTCTTTGATTGCTAGGTGTTCGAGCTAGCCGTGAACATCGGCCATGGTCGGAGTTCTCATGGAGGCCACACTAGACACTCCGTTGCGTAGCGGCATGTCAACGATATCCCACGCGGAACGCACGCGCAGCAGTTTCGACATTAGTCCCGCGTGCATAATGTGACCGCTTCGCACGGCGACCACTTTTCCCAGTATCGGCATACCCAGTAACGCCAGGTCTCCGATGATGTCGAGAATCTTGTGACGGACGAATTCATCCTCGAACCTTAGACCAGTTTCATTCAGCATCCCATCGGTCGTCAGTACAAGAGCGTTATCGAGTGAACCACCGCGAATCAAGTTGGCCCGCCGCAGTGCTTCTATTTCATGTGTGAATCCGAAAGTGCGCGCTGCAGCAATTTCCCGACTGTAGGCTCCGTTGTTCAGCTCAATTGAAAAATGCTGCACGCCAATCAGTGGATGACGGAAGTCGATGAGGCAGTCGATCTGATAACTGTCGGCAGGCTCAACACTGATGCGCCTTTCTCCTTGTTCGAAAGAAACCTTCTCCCTGACTAGGAGTGCACGACGGGCCAGTGGCTGCGAAACTATTCCGGCACTTTCGATCATTTCCGCAAACACTTCAGCAGAGCCGTCCAGTATCGGCACTTCGAGATTATCGATGTCGATGTAAACGTTATCTACTCCGAGTCCGCGCAATGCTGATAAGAGATGCTCAACTGTTGAGAGCATGACGCCAGTACGCATGAGGGTAGTCGCGTACCCGCAGTTGGCGACGGATTCAACGGTTGCTGGGATTTCAAAGCCGCCGAGATCGGTCCGGCGAAACACATAACCAGTATCAGGCGGGGCTGGGACCAATCGAACATGGACCGGCACGGCAGTGTGAAGGCCGATACCGTCAGTAGTTACGATAGAAGCTAAGGTGGTCTGTTTGTTCAATCGCGTGACTCGTCAAGCGAGATCGTTTGAGCGAATCCTTAAGAGCAATGATTGTGCCTCGAGATTATTGAATAAAGTGACGCATGTGAGAGCTGTAATTGTAGCAATTAGACAACTGCTCCCGCGCAACCGATGCTTCCACGCAACACAAGTCAGAACCATCGCGCGTAGCGAATGGATCGGCAAACACAGAGGTCAACATTGAATAGCGCAGTCAGGAAGGGGCCAGTCGATACATCCAAGGTTCGACAGATTCAAGACGCCCCCGCTCAACTCTCATGAGCTTCATCATTGAACCAACCAGGAACGCGGAAGGCCCAAGTAACGAACAATCGAGATTGGCACTCAACCTTGAGCGGGGGCGCGTTGAATCTAGCCAACCTTGAATGTATCGACTGCCCCCTTCCTGACTGCGCTGTTCGACGTTGACCTCTGCGTTTGCCTATCCATCCGCTACCTCGAGATGGTACTGACTCGTATTATCTGTGTTCATCTGTGGCCGAGTTTGCTGCTGCGCGATGGTACTAACTCATTCAAAGGCTCGTTTGACACGCTCAAACACGCTCCTTATGATCGATGTCAAATGCCAACCAAACAGTCGTCGAATGGGGATCGCCCCCTCGAACGCGTTTTTCTCATCGATTCAATGTCGCACATTTTCCGCGCATTCTTTGCGCCGATGGCGAACCGCGTAGCTCCGCTTTCCACCTCAAAAGGCCAGGTTACTCAGGCGGTTTATATCTTCACTAACATGCTGCGGAAACTATTGACCGATGAAAAACCGAACTACATCGCAGCAATCTTTGAATCGCGTGAGCGCACCTTTCGACACGAGACGTTTTCTGATTACAAAGCAAACCGTCAGACGATGCCCGACGACCTCGCGTCTCAGCTTCCCTACATCATTCGTCTTTGCGAAGCATTCAATATTCCGGTCATCAATGCACCTGGCTATGAAGCTGATGACGTGATCGGCACATTGGCAACGAGCGCTGCGAAGAACGGCATGCAAGCCGTCATTGTCTCTAACGACAAAGACATGTGCCAGTTGGTTAGAGATCCTCTAGTCGTTTGCCTCAGGCAGAACTCACAGGTGGTCAAGCGCAAAGAACCTGTGCCGCCCGTCGAATGGTGTGATGAGGCGTGGGTGGAGAAGAAGTTTGGCGTGGCGGCAGACAAGCTCGTCGACTTGTTAGGGCTGATGGGTGACTCAATCGACAACATTCCCGGGGCCCCAGGGATTGGCTCCAAAGGAGCAGTCCAGATCATCCAGCAGTTTGGATCAATTGAGAATGCTCTCGAGAAATGGGAAGAGGTCAAACACAAGACCTACCGCGAATCGCTGCGAGACAACGCCGATCTCATTAGGAAGTCACGTGAGCTCGCGCGGATCAGATGCGACCTCGATGTTGAACTTGACCTCGACTCGCTGCAGTCGCGAGACCCCGATCGGACCGCCGCCTACGAACTTTTCAAGGAGCTCGAGTTCTCAGCTCTAACACGCGAGTTTGCTGACGCTGCAGCTCCGGTGGTCAGCACCACTACGCCTCGGAATTATTCACTCATTAGCACTCCGGCCGAACTAGAGAAACTACTTAAAGAGGTCTGGAATGCTGAGTCGCTCGCAATAGCAGTAGCGGATGTCACACCTGCTGGTTCCGGAGAACAGCAATGCTCATTCGATTATGAGACCACTGCGGGCATTGCGCTCTCAACCGCGCCAAGCGTCGCGGCTTACATCGACCTCGAGAGGTTTGCAGGCGGCATCGACGCAGCCGTTGGTCCGCTGTGCGATGTATTAAGTAACGGGTTGCTCGAGAAATCAGTTCACGATGTTAAGAGAGCTGTGGGATTACTTTCTCGGTTGAATGTGAAGCTCGAGGGTGTTAAGGACGATACATTTCTCGCAGCTTATTTACTCGATCCCAATCGCAGTAAGTACGAACTTTTAGATTTAGCTCGAGAGGCAAGCGGCCTTGAGCTACCCGCAGCGACGAATGGTTGGACCGAGCTTCAGTGGCAAACCGCCGCGGCAGCAGACTTCACAGGTCAAACTGCAAGAGTCCTGCGTCAACGAGTTCTCGAGAAGAACCTGGAGACGATTTATTCTGAAGTAGAGCTTCCGCTTGCTCCGTTGTTGTATCGGATGGAGCAGGCCGGGTTGAAGGTGGACCGTAGTGTGTTATCTGACTTGTCGAATTATCTCGGCAATGAACTAGAGAAACTGACTATACGGATCTACGAGCTCGCCGGAAAAGAATTCAACATTGGTTCGCCCAAACAGGTAGGCGAGGTTTTGTCAGACCTGAACATCCAATCAGGCAGGAAGACTTCGACCGGACGCATCTCGACCAGCAAAGCAGTTTTGGAAGAGCTAGCCCAATCTTTTGAGTTGCCGCGATTGATCATCGAGTACCGCGAGCTCGATAAATTGAAAAGCGTTTATACCGATGCGCTTCCTCATCAGATTGCAGCCGATGGTCGCATTCACTGCTTGCTGAACCAAACAGTGGCGGCTACAGGTCGATTGTCATCTAGCGATCCGAACTTGCAGAACATTCCGATTCGCTCAGAGCTGGGCCGTCGCATTCGACATGCGTTCGTAGCCGAATCCGGCAACAAGATCATTTCTGCCGATTACTCGCAACTGGAACTCCGTTTGTTGGCCCACATCACCCAAGATCCAGTAATGCTTGAGGCGTTTCAAAAGGGTGAGGACATTCACGAGCGAACGGCGCGGCTCGTTTTTGGCGCGAAGACACGGGATGAACTGAGGGAAGCACGGCGTTTTGCAAAGATTGTCAACTTTGCGATCGCTTACGCAATCGAACCCTGGGGCTTGTCCCAGCGCGTTGGGATTTCACGTCAGGAGGCCAAGAAAGTCATCGAGGACTACTACGATACTTACAAAGGTGTTCGTCGCTACATGCAGGAAGTGCCACTCCGCGCGCGTGAGCACGGATACGTTCGTTCGATCTATGGCCGGATTCGACCATTGCCCGGCATTAACGATCGCAACGCGAACATCCGCAAGGCTGCGGAGCGCGAGGCTATAAATATGCCGATTCAGGGGACGGCCAGCGACATTGTGAAAATCGCGATGCTGCATGTTGATGAAGAGTTCAAACGCGCCAACGTCAAAGCCAGGTTGCTGATGCAAGTACATGACGAGTTGCTTGTCGAGGCGCCGAAGGGTGAAAGTGCAAATGTGGCGCAGATTCTCAAGAGGGAGATGGAGTCTGCGGTCGAACTCGACGTTCCGTTAGTAGTCGATGTTGGTATTGCCGACAATTGGATGGAGGCAAAACCTTGACGACTGCGTCAGATGCGAAGCTAGGCCCAAGCTGCAAAATCAACTATAGTCTTCATAAGCCCCGACAACTGATTCGGTCACTGGTGGCAAGCACATGTCGAAGCAAGACGTAATTGCGCCTGTGAGCGCAAAAGATTCGGAGCACGACGGCTCGCAGAACGGTAACGACTCCGAATTTCACGACAACGGTTCCAACCAGCCCACTTCGGCAGTCCCTCCGACAGATAGTGAATTGCACGATTCTGAGGTGGTCTACCGCCGCCTTAGTCCGTCTACTTACAACGCCAACCAATCGCGTCCCGGAAATATACGCGAACGCGCTCGCGAGATTGCTCCTACCGTCGGTCCGCTCTTAATCGGATTTACGTTGTTACTGGGAGTGATCCTGGTGCTCGGATACCTCAGCGGGAGCCGAATGGATCAAGTGAATAATGCTGTTCTTGATTTAGAGCGGCAGCATTCGGCACGCTTGGGGCTTTTGCTGCAACTGCGTCTCGCTGCCACTAAACTCAATAACGAAGCACGCCTCAGACACGAAGCAGAATCTCGCAGAGAGCTGAAGCCTCCATTTGACTTCCGTTTGAGCACGGCACGCGAAGAGGTGGTGCGATTGTTGAGTGTGTTGGATCAAACGCGCATCACCGAGGATCCTGATTGGCAAAAGATCACCACCGACCTGCGATCCCTTGTCGATGTAACCCTGGATCTGCGTCGCTATTCGCTCGAGGGTTTCTCAAAATTCGAAACGGTGGACCAAGAGCTCGATGCGCTGCTGGCCAAGACCGGACCAGAACAGGAACAGATCATCGCGAAGAGTGAAGTAATGGAAGAGGAGGCGAGACGTTCGATTCGCCTCTGGACCTTTTTGGCGTTGTTGGTGGGCGCCATCGTAGCAGCCGCGACCATGTGGGAGGTGCAGCGGTGGTTTCGCCGAATGCGTGTGAGCATGTTCGAAACTCAACGCGAGCGCGCATTCACGACTCAACTGCTCGAAGGTATGGTCAGTGCAGTGGCAGCAATTGACGAGAACGATCGGATACGTAGCGCTAACGCGGCCTTCTTCAAGATCTTTCCTCAAGCCAGCATTGGTGCTTCAGTTTTCGAGAAGTTTGGGAACGACGATGCCATGAGGATGTTAGAGGCTGCTACCGCGACGCGAGTTGAAAGAGGAACTTACCGCGGGCGCTTCGTTTCATGGGTCGAGGAGGATCGAATTCAGAAAACCTTCGACGTTTATTCTTCTCCTTTGGCAATCAATGGGGATCGAGGTCAGATTCTGACTCTTGTAGATGCTACAGAGGCGACCGAGTCCGAACGTGTGCTGCGTCGAAGCGAATCGTTAGCTGCAGTGGGACGAGCAACGACACAAGTCGCTCATGAGATCAGGAATCCGCTTGGGAGTATTCGATTAGGAGTGTCGATGCTGCGAGACAGCGTGGTCGAACCAGAAGCTTTGCGTACGATTGAATTGGTTGAGCGCGGCATCAAGCACCTGAACAAGTTGGTCGTAGACGTCACTCAGTTTTCACGACAGAAGGCTCTGGAGCGTTCTGATGTTGATCTTCACGAATTGCTAGAGCGCAGTTTGGATTTAGTTGCCGATCGAGTTAAAGACAAGCACACACCGGTTGAGAAGAGCTTTTCTCAGCAGCGACTGGTTGGAAACTGGGATGCCGATCAGCTGCGACAAGTCTTCGTGAATGTGATGGCCAATGCTATTGACGCGAGCCCGGAGCGCGCACCACTGAAGATCATGACGAATACAGTCAGTATTGATGGTCACGAAGACGGTGCTCCTCGCCGGTTTGCGCAAGTGACCATAGCAGATCAAGGCAGTGGCATGGATCAGGGGACTATCGATCGCATTTTCGAACCTTTCTTTTCCACGAAGAAGAGAGGAACTGGTTTGGGATTGTCGATCGTCAAACAGATTGTCGAACAACATGGCGGAAAGATTCTTGTCGACAGCGAACCGGATAAGGGATCACGCGTCGTAATCGATCTGCCGCTCTAATTCTCAACCGCCCGAAAAGCTTTTCTCGCCGCCTCAATCGTTCTATCAATAACTTCTTCGGTGTGTGCTGTGCTAACGAAGGCAGCCTCGAATTGCGATGGCGCGAGATAGACTCCGTCGTTCAGCATCGCGTGAAAGAATGAAGCATATTTCTTTCTGTCGCTTCGGTTTGCCGTTGTCCAGTCAGTAACTTCGTCTCGTGTGAAGAAGCTGGTCCACATTGAACCTACTCGATTGCAGATGGTCTCAACACCTGCCTCGCGTGCAGCTTCTCGTAAGCCTGAACATAGCTTTGCTGTAAGTCTTTCGAGTTGCTCGTAGACAGACTTATCACGCAGGAGACGCAATGTCGCCAGACCTGCACTCATCGCTAAAGGATTTCCCGATAGTGTTCCAGCCTGATAAATCGGTCCCGCGGGAGCTATGTTTCTCATTAAGTCCTTGCTTCCACCGTACGCCCCGACGGGTAATCCTCCGCCAATAATCTTCCCCAGCGTCGTCAGGTCAGGCGTGACTCCATAAAGTTCTTGGGCACCACCGCGAGCGACGCGAAACCCAGTCATCACTTCATCGAAGATCAGTAACGTTCCATTACGACGCGTGATCTCTCTCAAGGACTGCAGGTAGCCGTCACGCGGTGGCACGCAGCCCATGTTTCCCACCACCGGCTCGATAATTAGTGCTGCAATGTCCTGGTGCTGCTGAAAGAGTTGCTCGAGAGCTTCGATGTTGTTGAAAGGCAAGGTCAGCGTGTTCTCGGCAAGTGTTGCGGGAACGCCGGGACTATCAGGAAGGCCTAAGGTCGCAACACCCGAACCAGCCTTCACTAGCAGGCTATCGCCATGACCGTGATAACAACCCTCGAATTTAACCAGCTTCGTTCGTCCGGTGGCGCCTCGCGCGAGGCGGATAGCGGACATCGTAGCTTCGGTCCCGCTGTTCACCATTCGCACCATCTCGATTGAAGGCACTGCATCAATGATCTCTTCAGCAAGTGCGACCTCGAGTTCATTTGGTGCCCCAAAGCTGGTGCCGCAATGGAGCGCATTTGTGAGTGCTGTAAGGACGTCAGGATGCGCATGGCCCAGGATCATTGGACCCCACGAACCAACATAGTCGATGTACGTGACACCATCGACATCAGTCATCGTGGCGCCTTGTGCGCTGCGAATGAAACGCGGAGTACCGCCAACGCCGCGGAATGCTCGCACGGGTGAATTCACGCCGCCCGGCATGGCCTCAACTGCTCGATTGAATAGTTCTTCGGAGTTAATTTGCTTACTTTTTTCTGCCGAGCTCATGGTTGGATTCTATCATTCGTTCTATTCTCGACGTCTGTGTTGCAAGTTCCAGGGATCTTGTTTTCCAAACGAGGTTTGTTTCGCAACGGCTTGCCGCCGGGTGTGAGGCGCCGGCTTGCCGCGCCTTAAGCCTTTCGCTCGGAATTGGGCTATGCCCTTGGTTCGGCCTCTGGCCCAATTACGAGCTCAACCTCTCACGTAGAGTTTAGGGCAGACTTCGAACCGAGGGCGCAGCCCACAAGTAAATTGAGCGATAACGGCGCGGCAAGCCGACGCCTCACACCAGGCGGCAAGCCGTTGCAGCGTTTGGTTGTGGCTTCGCTGCACTCTGCCTCAGTGGTCATTGATACTTGTACAGCTCAAACAAGACGATCCACGAAAAGACACGAACGAGAAACGAAATTGGCTTCGTGTCAGTTCGTGTGATTCGTGGAGCGTTTCGAGTAGAGGGGCTAGTAAGAATCCACTTGGGCATTTTTCTTGTATGATGCATTTGCTTTTTCATTTCAATCCATTGTTTACCCTTAATTATCGGGCTAAACCTTAAGGAGCTGCAGATGTTCAAGAGAACTCTCCTGGTGTTTTGCGTTGCAATTGCATTGGCTGTAGCGGCGTGCACCTCACAAACGAACTCAAACAATCACAATTCTACAGCCGCGAATACTGCAACAACCTCGAACACCCCGACATCGACAACTACTCCGGCATCAAGTACCACAGCAACAGCCAAGATTGGCATTGCAGAATGTGATGAGTTTATAGAGAAATATTCCGCTTGCGTTTCCAAACGGGTTCCGCAGGCAGCGCGAGCTCAGTACCAGACAACTATGGCCCAATGGACCAAAACATGGCGTGACTTGGCGGCTAATCCACAAACCAAGGCGTCTTTGGCAGTGACGTGCAAGAACACTATCGAGCAGGCGAAACAATCGATGAAGACATACGGTTGTGAATTTTGATCAGGTCTTGGATTAATACAGGGGACAAAAATGCGCGAGGCGTTTCAAACGCCTCGCGCTTTTTGATCCACACATTACACGGATTAAGAAGAAGGCGATCGAGAACACTTTATAGTTCTCGTGTTCTTAATCTGTGTAATCTGCGTAATCTGTGGATAAGTATCACTTCTTGCGGCCGATCGCGAAGAGCGTGGAGACCGATCGCACGTACATCACTCCATCCGATAACGCCGGCGTAGCCATCAACAGCTCACCCATTGAATTCGTCGCGACATGGTTGAACTTTGGGCCAGCCTCGATCACTAACATCTCTCCATCTTCATTTGACAGATATATTTTTCCGTCAGCTGCTACGGGTGAGGCACTAAACCCACTGCCAACGACAGAAAGTCTTTGACGATAAACCTCCTCGCCTGTGCGCAGATTGTACGCATCGAACAAGCCATTGTTAGAAAGCACATACAGCATGCCGTTGTAACTCAATGGGGTTGGCATGTAAGACCCACGTCCAGTGCGACTCCAAACGACTGCATCATTACTCGTCTTACCGTCGGAAAGGGTGATGTCGCCCCGCGCGCCCGGCTTCACCACAAAAATTGGTCGTTCGGGAGCGCGGCCACTGGCGAACACAAATACGCCATCATCAAAGATAGGCGTCGGCGCGGTAATCTTTGAACTCCCGCCGAGCCGCCACAATTCCTTTCCCGTACGCGGGTCATATCCGCGAATGAACTTCGATGCGTTCGTTACCAGCTCCGGTCCATTTCCTGTTGTTGCGATCGTTGGCGTACCCCATGACGGAAACTCATCTCGCTCAGTCTTCCAAACCGTTTTGCCCGTGGCTGCGTCGAGTGCCAGGAGAAACGAATCAGCTTGGGTGTCGCATTGAACTATGACGAGGTCTTTCCAAATGATTGGAGAGCTGGCAGGACCCCACTCATAAGTTGGGATGTCATACGCGCCCATATCAACACGACCGAGATCAACCTTCCAAAGGAAACGACCATTAACGTCGTAGGCGTGAAGACCTTGCGAACCAAACCACGCTACAACGATCCGTCCATCAGTTGCTGGACTTGAATTCGCGTAAGTCGCCTTAATGTGCCGCTTGTCTATCGGTTCACCCTGGTGCGCAACTCTTTCCCAAAGAATCTTGCCGCTCTTTTTGTCAATGGCATAAATAACCCAGCGGTGCGCTGATCGGTCGGCCGAGGCGTCACCATCTCCATACAAACCAGGACGAAAACTAGCTTTCGGATCTGTGCTGATTGCAGTGGTGACGAAGATCCGGTTGCCCCAGACAATCGGACTGGAATGAGCAAGGCCTGGAATCTTTGTTCGCCACAGGATGTTTTCGCCTGTCGTTCCATTCCAACGCTCAGGAAGATCTTGTTTCTCCGCGATGCCCGAGGCGTTGGCTCCGCGGAATGACGGCCAGCTACCATTTGCCGACGAAGTTGAACCACGAAGTGAGTGAGTGCCGCTTGTGAGCTTAAGAACCCGTGGTGCAAGTTTTTGTCGCTCGTCGACAGGGGACCAGGTGCTGCGGTCGAGAATCATTCGGCGCGGAACGCAACCGTCTGAGACAAGACTAAAAGTCACGTGCGTACCGTCGCCTGCAACTTGGTATCGACCCGGACCCTCGCAACCATTTGGACCACCAGCCATGGAGAGCTCGATTTCGGATCCTGTAGCTTTCCAGTTACCGCTGAGAGTGGGCCAGCGATCGCCACTTACTTTGAATGTACCTGCGGGATCAAACTGCGCAATGAACACGCCAAACTTTAGGGGATGGGTTGGCAGTTTCAGGTCTTCCTGCGCCGAGGCACGGGATGGGATAAAGGTCAAACTCATTAACACGAATGCTGCGGTCCGGCTTCGGTTTTTCATCTGTTTCTCCTTTAGCCCGCAAGAAGAAAGAGTATCTCTAATCGATCTCTTAAGGCACTGTGTGAGAACACCAAAATCGAGGGTGTCGATCCTTCAGCGGGGGTAAACCGCCCTTCCCAACCATGAGACTTCCATCTTGAAGATTGCATCTTGGCGTTGAACGCCATTAAGGATCGACATCAAACTCAAATCCAACAGTCTCATGGTTAGGAAGGGTGGTTTACCCCGCATCAAGATTTGTCGCATTCTAGCAATCGAGTCTGAAAACTGCTGAGACAAAGACAAGAGGCCCAAGAGAAGAATAAACGCTGCAAGTACGCCAGCACCCAGATTCGCGTCGGATCCTCGAACAAAAACTCCGAAGAGCTTGATAACCTTGAAGCGTCCCCTTAACGCGTGCCGCAACATCCAGGAAGAAAATGTGATTAGCAGGGTTGCGCTTACGCCGCGGCCTATCCGCGTGTGAGTTGTCGATATTTAATTCGATGGGGTTGCTCAGCAGCGGCGCCAAGTCGTTCTCGACGATCTGCTTCATACTCAGAATAGTTGCCTTCAAACCAGACGACGCGGCTGTCACCTTCGAACGCAAGAATGTGCGTTGCTATGCGATCGAGAAACCAGCGATCGTGAGAGATGACTACGGCACAACCAGCAAAGTTCTCGAGTGCTTCTTCGAGAGCCCGAAGAGTATTTACGTCAAGATCGTTGGTCGGCTCGTCCAGCAACAACACGTTCGCGCTTTCCTTCAGCATCTTGGCCAGATGGACGCGGTTGCGCTCACCGCCGGAAAGCATACCAACTTTCTTCTGTTGGTCGGACCCCGAAAAATTGAAGCGCGCGACGTAAGCACGCGAGTTCACATCACGTGAGCCCAGCTTCAGTTGATCATTACCACCTGAGATCTCTTCCCAGATAGACTTTTCTGGATCCAACTTGCGATTCTGATCTACATACGCCAGCACAACGGTCTCGCCTTTTCGAATAGTGCCTTTATCAGGTTTCTCTTGCTCTGTGATCATGCGAAACAAAGTGGTCTTGCCGGCGCCGTTTGGCCCGATGATGCCAACAATGCCACCCGGAGGAAGTGCGAAAGTAACGTCTTCCATTAGCAGTCGATCGCTATAACCCTTGCTCACATCGTTTGCTTCGATCACTACATTGCCGAGGCGAGGTCCAGGTGGAATATGAATCTCGAGATCTTCCCGTCGTTTCTCCGACTCCTGATTGAGAAGTGCTTCGTAGGAGTTTATGCGAGCCTTGCCCTTAGCACGTCTAGCTTTCGGAGACATGCGAATCCATTCCAGCTCGCGCTGCAACGTCTTTTGCCGCTCAGTTTCCGATTTCTCTTCACGTCGCAGCCGTTCCTGCTTCTGCTCGAGCCAAGAAGTGTAGTTGCCTTTCCACGGAATGCCTTCACCGCGATCTAGTTCCAGGATCCAACCAGCAACGTTGTCGAGAAAGTAACGATCGTGAGTGACTGCGATGATAGTGCCGGCGTAATTCTGGAGATGGTGTTCCAACCAGGCAACTGACTCGGCGTCAAGATGGTTAGTGGGTTCGTCGAGTAACAGAATGTCGGGCTTCTGCAAGAGCAAGCGGCATAGAGCGACTCGGCGACGTTCGCCACCCGATAGCACTCTTACCGGCGTCTCTCCCGGAGGACAGCGCAGCGCGTCCATAGCCATCTCGAGTCTCGAGTCGAGATCCCAGGCATCGAGATGGTCCAACTTCTCCTGCACCTGTCCCTGGCGATCGAGCAAAACAGTCATTTCGTCATCCGACATCTCTTCGCCGAACTTAGCGTTTATTTCTTCGAACTCTTTAAGGAGACTAACAGTCTCCTGCACTGCTTCTTCGACGACTTCGCGCACTGTACGCGAATCATCAATCAGCGGCTCCTGCTCGAGATAACCGACGGTAAAGCCGGGAGAGATCACTGTTTCGCCGTTGAACTCTTTATCGACGCCGGCGAGGATGCGTAACAGCGAGGATTTGCCGGAGCCATTCAGTCCGATCACGCCAATCTTCGCGCCGTAGAAATAGGAAAGATAGATGTCTTTAAGGATCGGCTTTTTGTCGTAGTACTTGCTGACGCCGACCATTGAATAGATAACTTTGTTGGGTTCTGTGCTCACGATTACCTTCTGGAATGATTTGAGGTTTGGATTGTGTCACAGGGAAGGGAAGGAGTTAAGCAGGTAACGCGCTCTTCTCTGTGCGCCCTCTGTGCCTCCGTGCCTCTGTGGTGATCTGTATCGTGCGTGATCGACCCGTTGCCGATTACCACAGAGTCACAGATTCACAGCTGACGCACAGAGCGGTGTAATTTCCTCACTTGAATGAGTCAGATAGTACTGACTCCATGACCCGAGTCTTGCGTGTAGGTGAGGGATCGATTCGCTCAAAACCAGCAGTCTGAGAAATTTGGAACATTGAGATCTGACGAAACTTGAGCGGGGGTAAACCGCCCTTCCCAACCATGAGACTCTTAGACTTGAGTTGATTGTCGATGCTTGGAAGCCATTCAAGGCAAGCTGCGGTCGTTCCAGATGAAAAGTCTCATGGTTGGGAAGGGTGGTTTACCCCCGCTCAAGATTGATTAAGGTCAAGACTCACTGGCCCAAGTGAAGATTGTAATTGATAGATCACTGCGAGAACGTCTTGACCCGTGCCGAATGCCCGTTTTGATCTTCGTATCAGCAAAACGAAGCTGCGTTGAAACAGCCTCACGCTTGGCTGGCATGCCTGACAAAATCTCAATCGACATTTTCGTGTCTGCCGTTTTCCAAGCCTCTGCGAATTCGACCGCAACCGTTTTCGCCGAGGTGTTCTTCTTCTGGCCCTTCAAACTTTCCGCCAAACCAAACAACGCACGACCGTTGCGTGGATGTTTGGCGATCTCCGCACGAAACACCTTTTCAGCTTCGGAATAGTCACCACTTCGGAGCAGGGCACCACCGAGCAGCTCACGCGATGGCAGGTCCCAATCCGGCGGCTCGTTATAACTAACAACGTCTTCGGCTTTGACTGCTTGCCTTAAGATTTCAAATGCCGTCTTCTCACCACCGCGACTCAATGCGACCTTGCCAGCGAGCATTAATTCAGCAACCTTGAGAACGTCATGCGCGGCACTGTTTCCAATCCCGGCGTCGGCCGGAACAGTGGCGACGACTGATCGGAACGCTTGCAACTCAGCCTCGGCTTTTGCAGGTTCGTTTGTTCCCGCGTAAGCCGTGCCACGTGCGAAGTGCCACAACGCAGTCGATATCTTGAGTTCACTGTCAGGCTTTGGCGCACTCAATATGTCATCCCACTTGCGAAATCGAACTAACGTCACTGTCGGATAGATCGCGAACATTTCCAGCATCGGCATCGCTTTCAAATGCGGCTTGACGTTGGCTTCGAGTTCTCGTGCCGATTTGATCGAGTCAGCAAAACGTCCGTTCATCGCTCTGACCGACGCCAGAAAGTGAACGTTATGGTTGTAGTACATCATCGGGTAGACGCCGCTTGCGCCAGTCTTCTCGATGTACTCTCGATCGACCACAATTGCATCAGCATTGGCTTGCGCTGCTTGCTCGTAGTCACCAGTCCGGATGTATATGTGGGATGGCATATGGACCAGATGGCCCGCCTTTGGCGCCAACTTTCCTAGACGCGCCGCGCTCGGTACCGCACGTTCAGGATTGGTAGAAGCCTCTACAGCGTGAATGTAGTAGTGATTCGCGCCGATGTGATTAGGGTTGCGACGAAGCACACTCTCCAGAACAGCAACTATTTGCAGCGTACCTTCGGCTGGTTTGCCGTCCAGTGTCCACAACTTCCACGGACGAACATTCATCATGCTCTCTGCATACAGAGTCGCCGCATCAAGATCATCAGGAAACTGCTTCACGACCTCGCTCATGGCGTTCTTGTAATCCAGAGCGAGCTTTTGCCGGTCGGCCTGCGGGTCATCTGAATACCTCTTCGCAAGAGCTGCGATGTACGCACGTTCACGTTCGGAACTTTGCGACGAAAGCGCCAGCGCTCTTTGCAGATTTGTGTAGGCCTCTTTCAGCTGAGGTGCATCAGCTTGCAGGTTGTAATTTGAGCCGAGCGCAAGCGCCGCACCCCAGTACGCCATTGCCAGTTGTGGATCGAGTTCGGCGGCTCGCTTGAATGCGCGCAACGACTCTTCGTGATTGAACCCGTAAATGCAGGCTAGCCCCTGATTGAAGAACTTCTTCGCTTCTGGATTTTTGGTCGAAACCTTGAAGTTCACCTCACCAAATCCCGGAATGACTGACGCGGGAGCCATCTCTTTTGTTGAATGGGAATGCTGCCCGAGCACGACCGCCGGTGCTATCGCAAACAGGAAAAATGTAAGCGCAACTTTGATGGATCTCATCGACTTCTCCTTTAGCCGTACCGACAGTAAATAAACCTGTCCTCTAATAATGAAACGCGTAGAAACTGTTCAGTCGGAATCGGGGAACCTATAAAAAATGAAATTGCGTTGGCTTTACACAAGAGCGAAAATCCCACCCCGCGGGAGAGAAAGTGTAAGAATTCGGCATTGAGTGTAACGAATCCTGAGCGGGGGTAAACCGCCCTTCCCAACCATGAGACTCTTAGACACGGCTTGACTGTCAAGGCTTGAGAGCCCTTCAACGTAGATGCCACCCTTCCAAATGAAAAGTCTCATGGTTGGGAAGGGCGGTTTACCCCCGCTCAAGGTTCGTTACATTCAATTCCGAGCTCTTACATAGTCTGACTACGCTCCTCAGAACTTCACGAATTCAAACTTAGTTCTGAAGCTACGGTCGGGGCTGTTATAGAAAGTGCCGAACTGTGGACTATCAATGTTGTTCTGCACGTCTCGCGGGTTCCAATGATTGGTAATGTTGAAGATCGTCACGCCCACTCGACCCCTGTACTTCTTCCCGCGAAATGGAATCCTCAACCCTTTTGTAATTAGCAGATCCAAAGTAACCAATTGCGGGAAGCGTCCACCTGCGTTTCGCGGACCAACGTAATCCTGCTGTTCATTCAACAAGGAAAAGGGAAAGCCGTTTCGCCAATCAACTACGGGTGTCGCAACGATGTCGTAGGGAAGCCCAAAAGCTCCCCAGAACAGCAGCCGGTTAGGCGCATCAAACGGCTGGCGACCAAATTCATTCGGCCGGATCACCGGATCACGCAAGTTGCCAAAGAAGGTGTTGTAGTCGTTCAGATCACCACGGGCCTGCGACCTGACATACGATAGGAAAATGTTCCGTCCTTCCTGAAATCTGAAACGCAATGTTGCCTGGAATTCGCGATATCTTGAACGACCGGAGTTCTGTAACAACAGTGCTTCCTGGAACGCAGAGGGCTCAATAATGAAATCTCGACGGGTGTGTCGTTCTTCGTAGCCGAAGCGGAGAAGAAAACGCTCGGATAGTTCCCGATCGATCTGGATACTGGCGGCTATGCTGTAGGGATTTTTTAGATCAGATGGCGGGGTGTTCCGGAAGAGCCGTGGTCCATCCGCAATGGTTACTCCATCACTCGCGAACGTAGTAACCAGAATATTCTGATACTGACCGAAGGCGCCTACGTTAAGCGGGATCTTGTCGTAAAAAAGACCGACACCGCCGCGCACAACCGTTCGGCCCGAAATCATCGGGACAAATACAAATCCAAGCCGAGGAGCAAAGTTGTTTTCAGCACCAATCTGATCACGATCGAAACGTAGACCAAGGTCGAGAGTCAGTCTTTTGTTAATGGACCATTTGTCATGAACGAAAAGGGAAAGTTCGTTTTGACTTTGGTTCAGTAAGCCGGTTCCCACAAACTGAATGAGTTGATACAACGTGCCGTTCTCCCGGAGTATCCGCACTGGCTGACTTCGATCACTGCCAGTAAAGGAGGTGTGACTGTAATTACCTCCTACCTTGAACAAGTGTGATCCCCGCCACTGATGCGGCGCGAAGTTGTAGATCTCGAGCCATTCGTAACGACGGCTTTCACGGTGTTGCCGGTCAAACCAGCCACCTGAATTCCGATCCGGAGTAATTAGATAAGGAGATCCGCTATTTCCGAAGACGTCCACATCAAACTGCTTGACGCTGAAACTGGATTGCAGCAGAGCGCCGGACTTAAACACGGCCTGTTCGTTCAATGCGACAAACCAGCCCCGCTCATGAAAGTTTGCAGTCGTCGGTGCGAGATTGAAGGTGTTCAGGTTGTAGAAATCGAGCTTCTGCGGGAACACAGAGAAACTAAACGTCAGTCGATTCGCAGAGTTAATGACGTAATCAAGCCGCGAGAAAGAGTCGAAACTCTCACGCTGAATGTCACGTTGCTCTTCGTTCAGATCCTCAAGACTCGGCACGTTCGTTCGTGTGAACCGGTACTCGAGACTTTGAAAGAAGAAGAGTTTGTCCTTCTCAATTGGTCCACCAACAGCAAGCCGAGGAGAGACACCGCTCAGTCCAAACAAGTGACCATCCCGCCATCGTGGTCTGGGCAGCAAGCCGGTTATCAGGTAACGAAAATCGTTGCTACCCGAACGAGTCTCGATATTCGTAACGGCTCCAGTGAATTTGCCATACTCGGCCGAGTAGGGATTCGAATAGACATTTATGGTTTCGACCGCTTCTATCGGGAGTTCGATGGCCGGGTTACCAGTTACGGGATCGGTTACGTTCAAACTCGATACGAGAATTCCACTTTGACTCGGCCGCGTTCCTTTAAGGTTCAACGTGCCGTCTGGCCCACGTACAACGCCGGGCAGAAGTGGCAAAGCGTCCTGAAACTTTTGATCCACGAGAGGCGCATCACGCAAAGTCGTGCCGGTGATCACTCCCGGTGCGGTCGATTCGGTTTTGCTCGCATCGGTTTTATCCGCCGTGACCGTCACCGTCTCAGTGACAGGTACAGGCTGCAACAGAATGTTCTGCTCGACAGTTGCATCGATCTGGAGGCTGATTTTTTGCTCGTACTTTTTGAAACCGGAAAGCTCAACTGACAACACGTAATCGCCCGCGAGCAGTCCAGCGAAACTGTAGACACCATCTTGGTCACTCGTTGTCTGAAGTCCCTCACTCCCAAGTCGTTCGCCTCTCACGCGCACGGTTACGCCGGGCAGTGCCTTACGCTGATCCGGAATGTCGGCAACAACTTTGCCACTGATGTTCCCACCCTGAGACACATTTGAGGCGAGGGTGGGAGATGTCGGTGAGAAGAAGAATAAGAAGACAATCCACAGATTGCACAGATAAAAGGAGAAGCGCGGATGGTAGCCAACTACAATACCCATAGTGTTCTTCCCGCCTGTCCTATTCTGAATCTGAGTAATCTGTGAAATTTGTGGATCATTCCTGGGGAGTAAAGGTGAGCTTGCCTATGCTGCCACCCGTTCCGGTGGCCCACCCTACGTTCTTACCTCGGGCGAAACTTAGAGTGTCAAAACCACGACCCGGAATCGGTTTCCACGTGCGGCCATCGTCAACCGAATAATCAGCTCCCGACGGGCCAACGGCGACGAATGTCATCCGCAAACCGGGAACATACATAACCACGGAGCGATAACCGGTAAGTCCTTTCGCCAGGTTCCAGGTAACACCCCCATCATCTGTTAACGCAACGTTGTTAATGGCCTCAGTCTCTTTTTGATAATCGCCTCCGACAATCACTCCATGCTTCGTATCGCGGAAAGCGATCGAGAAAATTCCGGCCGATGGACCCGACGTCATCGGGGTCTCAGAAACCTGCCAGGTACGTCCTCGATCTGCTGTGCGTAGGACTCGAGCCTTGGCCGCGGCGCCTGTCGCAACCCAAGCATGGGTTTTCCCGATGAGAGTGATATTAGTGCCGCTTGCAGCAAAGGCGCCTTCGTTATCCAGTGCCGGAGGCAAAACATTCGAGGGAACTCGTTTCCATACGTTTCCGCCGTTCTCTGTGATCATGATACAGAACTCGCCATTGATAGAGTCGCCAAGGACGAGACCATGCTCCGCATCCCAAAACGACATAGCGTCGAAGAACGCTTTTGGATCCTCGTTTTTAAACTGCAGTTTCCAATTGAGGCCACTGTCAGTCGTTTTGTAGATACGAGATGTGGGTCCATTGCCGATGCTGAGAAGGTATGCAGTGTTGGAATCCACAGCATCGATGTCGCGGAAGTCGAGCTGATCAGTCGTGACTGCGAGCTTTTTCCAGGTAGCGCCACCGTCTGCCGTGCGCAGAACGGTGCTGGATGAACCACTTGACCACACGACGTTTTCGTTTACAGCACTCACACCGCGTAGACGTGCAGTCGTACCACTGTCCTGGATGGTCCAATTAAATTCAGGCGGCGACACCGCTGCTGTAAAGACGAGTGTAAGAATGATTGAAAGTATTGGTGTCATCGATCACTAGCGATCCACGAAATCACACAAACGGGCACGAAGAAGAAACACTTAGCGAGTCTCGTATAACTTTCGTCGATCGTTGTTCAGTATCCACTCCACGCCAAAGAAGAATCAATTGAGTCTTTATCCGTGCATCTCGGTGTCTCAGGGCTGTGCCATTTGGACTTGAGGAAGTGGCTTCGCCCTTCCGGCGAGACTATTAACAATATTCTGGGCTCCGCCCTTTTTTAAAAACCGAGCGGCTTGAACTCTGGAGGGCGTAGCCCAGAATATTTGTTAATAGTCTCGCGCGGAAGGGCGAAGCCACTTCCTCAAGCCCAAATGGCACAGCCCTGAGACACCGAGATGCACGGAGAAAGACTCAATTGATTCTTCTTTGGCGTGGAGTGGAT
>JBKPAL010000002.1:0-16613 GCA_046726395.1 Acidobacteriota bacterium | reverse complement strand
AGCAATCGAGTCAAAATTGCGACGAAAATCAAGATGCTGCCCACGCGCGTGACGTGGATCTCAGTGCCAAGAACACGAATTAAGACTCCAGCCAAGAATACGCCAATCATTAAAGACTTCAGACCACGTACAAGAGGATGCCTGTTTCTGCTAATTTCGACGCATTTTTCTTTAATCTGCTTGAGATTGCCAAAACGATTCAACGCGGCATCTCTTGCTTCTGCCGGAGACATGTCCTGCAGAAGATTCTCCTGCGTCAGTAGGTCAACATGAAAACCTAACTCTTCATCGACTTCGCGCTCTATTGTTTGTTTATCGATGGGCTTGAATAATCGACTTGCCACAGCTCATCACCTACTTTCGCTAGGCCGTTTGCAAAATCTTCGTGACCGCCCTGGAGATGCGCTCCCAATTGGAGGTCTGATCGTCAAGCTGTTTTCGCCCCGCTCTTGTTAGTTTGTAGAACTTAGCTCGACGATTGTTATCGGAAACACCCCATTCGGAAGAAATCCAACCGCGCTCTTCCATCCGGTAAAGGGCTGGATAGAGGGAACCATCTTCGATTCTAAGCACATCATCAACGGACTGATGTATGTGTTGTGCAATGCCATAACCGTGCATCGAGTCACGAGACAGCGTCTTGAGAATTAGTAACTCGAGTGTTCCTTGCATCAAATCTGTGCGGGCATGTGGCATGCTAACGGGCTACCTGGACTTTCTAGGGCGCAGGGTATAGCGCGTCCCCTAGATTGTCAAGGCAAAGGCAAAGATAAAGTGGGAGTGATTGGCGATCGTTATTGTGCTTGAGAGCGTTTCAAAGTGCGATCATTCAACATTGAGAATCTCAAGGTTCGGAAGGTCGGTTTACCCCCGCTCAACATCAGCAAGGGTCAGATCCCAAAACTTCCGCACGCTCTCCATTTGTTTCCGCGTCTTTTTTCCCTCTATCATTTGGTGCGATGTTAAAGCTTCTGTATTTCACGATCGCCGCGGCGCTTTTGATTGTCGTATGTCTTTTTTCAATAATTGCTCAGACGAAACCTGACAAAGATTACTTGGTTTACGTTGTCTCTGAAGCAGCCGACAAGATCGCTCTCATTCGCTTTGGTCCCAATGGCGCACGTATCGATCATCAACTCGATACTGGCGATATGCCAGTTGATATCGATGGCCCGCACGGCATCGTAATCTCTCCTGATCGACAATTCTATTACGTCTCAATCGCTCATGGTCGCCCGTACGGATGGGTCTGGAAGTATCGGACGAAAGACGACGTCCCGGTGGCGAAGACCACACTCGGCTATTTTCCCGCAACTGTTGATATCACGCGGGACGGCAACTTTCTCTTTGTCGTCAACTTTAATTTGCACGGCGATATGGTGCCGTCTTCGGTGTCTGTCGTCTCAACGCAGACGATGACGGAGGTCGCACGCATTCCGACCTGCACCATGCCGCATGGCTCGCGTTTGAACCCACAAGGAACAAAGCAATATTCCGCGTGCATGATGGATGATCTGCTGGTTGAGATTGACACAAGTTCGCTGAAAGCCACTCGACATTTCATCGTAACGAAAGCAAAAGAGCTGGGGATGAACGGGCCACCCGTGCGAGATATGGCAGCCATGCACAGCTCGAACGTGCATGAGATGAAGGATAGCGGCGGCCATGGTATGGAGCCGCCTAAGCCAGGAGACAACTCGTGTTCGCCAACATGGGCGCAGCCATCACACGACGGCTCTTCAATCTATGTTGCATGCAATAAGTCCAATGAGATTGTTGAAGTCAATGCCAACACCTGGCAGCTGGTCAGGCGGATACCCGCACGGCCTGGCGTTTATAATCTGGCGGTCACGCATGATGGTCGTCGATTGCTCGCCACAAACAAACGAGACCAATCAGTCTCAATTTATGATTTGAAGACTGGAAGGGAACTGGTACGTTTGCCGACGAAGCGCAAAGTTCTACACGGAGTGATCGTCTCACCTGATGATCTCTATGCGTTTGTAAGTGTGGAGGGCGTGGGCTCAGAACCAGGCACGGTTGAAGTAATCGATCTTAGTTCGATGAAAACAGTCGCTTCGTTAGATGTTGGCGAGGAAGCAGCTGGTTTAGACTTTTACAAGGTTGAGACACCGAAGCAGTAAAGAGTGCAAAACAAATTTTCCATTCGTCATTTGACCTTTGTCATTTGGTAATTGTCGTTTCCGCGTTCAACCCTCGGCCGTTTGCGTGGGGTTTTTATGACTGGGATGACCAAATGATAAATGCCAAATGGCGAATGGAAAATGTTCTTCTGCGACTTTGCCTTCTTTTGCCTACTGCTTTCTGTCTACCGACTTCTGGCTGTCACCGTCCCGGCGCCGTAGTCGATCCCTTCTGAATCTTTTCTCCCAACTTCACAATCCACAACCCTGAGTTGATGTCATTGAAGTAGATCAAACCATTGTGTGGCTGTGCGCCCCAGGTAAAAGGCAGGTTCGGACGAAACCCTTCGGGATCGCCTGTCCACAACCGCGCAATCTCGCGACCCTGGCGATAAAGATCACCACGCAGCTCGCCTGATACGTCGACAATTCTTCCACCGCCGCCGTAGTAACCCATGTACATCACATCGTTATCGACCCACATGTTATGCGCGCCACCTTCAGGCACGGGATACTCAGCGACCTTGCGCGGATGATGGATATCTGAGACATCAATCACGTGACAAATGCCGCGCGTCAGGATCCGCTTACGTGAATTAATATCGAAGAACGAGGGAAGGACTTCATCGCCAATAAACACATAGTTGCGATACCGAAATACAGAATGCGTACCGGCCAACCATCCGTCGCCATAGAGTTCGTAGTGATTGAAACGAAATTGACTTATAAGCTGCGGATGTTCCGGGCTACCACCCTTCAAGCCAGCGCCGACATCCAGGATAACTAAGCCATCATGCCAATAAGCTAGATAAGCCAGGCCATCTTTCACGTACAAGTCATGAAGATAACGGCCAGCAATAGTCTCGCCTTCTTTCGTGCGGATCATACCGGCCATTGGGTTTTCACTTTGCCATCGAGCTACTTCTTTCGGATTCTTCACGTCGACAAAATCGATGACGCGCATTGACCCCGTCGCATCATCAGTGAGGTATACATAATGGCCGTCGACGAAGGCGCTGTGTACACCACCCGTAACGGTAGTCGTGTATTCGGAAATCAGTTTTGGATGGGCCGGGTCGGAAGTGTCGTAAAACGCAATTCCATTTTTGCGATTTGACGCCCCTTCACGAGAGATCACTAAAATCTTGCCATCAGCGGTCGACGAAATGTCGTTCACCAACCGCGCATCAACTTTTACAGTATCAGTTAACTTCGGATTCGCAGGGTCAGAGATGTCATAGACCATGAACCGATCTGATATCGTCGAGTAGTAGGCATAGTTGCCTATGATCCACTGTTCCGCACCCTGAACTTCCTTCATCGGTGCTCGTCCGATGACCTCGAGTTCACGATCAAGGTTGCGCGGCGTGATCGCGATAGTCGCGCTGTCGGAAAGATTGCCAGCCGAGGCCGTGACGGTGTAAGTCCCGGGTTGCTCGGCGACGAATCCACCGTCCGAATCAATGCTCGCGCCGGTTCCGCTCACAGACCAACGAGGAGTGAAGTCATTCGTAGGATCACCATTGGCAGTGAAATAAATGACGTCGCCCGTGCGGGCACTCGGAGCACCAATACCGACCTTCAAACTGCGAAGATTGCTTTTCACCACAAGAACTTTAGTCGTGCCGCTTGCGGTACCGGATGTTGCTGAGATCGTTGCAGTGCCGGGCCCCACTCCTGTTACGACGCCCCTAGCATCAACAGTTGCGATGCTTGAGTTATCGGAACTCCAAGTGACTGGCACGCCCGTGCGTGGATCGCCATTCGAAATACGCGTGATGACCTCGAGCCGTGCAGTGTTGCCGGTGGCGATTGGACTCTTGATCGACTTGATCTCGACAGTTTTAATGCTGGCCGACTTAACCATGAACGTTGTGAACCCTGGCTTGCCGCCGACAATGGCACCAGCAATGACTTCGCCCGGGCCAAAGAGCTTGACGTTGCCGCTCTCGTCGGCGGCGGCGATATCAAACGGTCCAGCAAAGTAGGTCGAAGGCACTTCATTCAAGACAGCGCCTGACGCATCTTTAGCGATCACCGTGAGCTTGACATGCTGCCCAACTTCGGCTTCTTTCACGGGCGCAGTTACTTCCACGGTCTTGACGTTTGAAGGATTCGGAGAGGGGCTGGGTTGTTGGGCCAATACGTTGATTTGAAGTAGGAGTACAGTTGCAAGCGCAGTTAAGAAGAACCTGGGGGTTGAAAACATCGACACCTCCGAACGATGCAATAAATCTATGGTAGCTCAGGCATGTTATTCACTGCTCCAGAGTTGAAGCAAGTCCAGTAAAGAATTGGCCGCGGATGAACGCGGATGACACGGATCTGAAAAGCTGCGATCCACGAAACAACACTAAACGGCAGTAAGACTTGTTCGCGCTGTTTCGCGCTAATTCGTGGATCGCTTTTTGTTAGTTCCTTTTCATCCGGGATAATCCGCGGCTAGATCTATTCCTACTTACTCGCTGTCGTAGTCTTTGACCCGAGATATTTTTCGAACCACTCCAAGTTCGCCTTCATTGCGGCCAACTGCATTTTTGGTTCTGTGGGCCCATGAGGCTGACGTGGCAACACGAGCATTCGCGTCGGCACTCCTTGCGTTTTCAGCGCGTTATAAAACTCGTAGCCCTGCGAGATCGGTACTCGAACATCAGCGTCGCCATGTTGAATCATCGTTGGCGTAGTCACGCCCTTAACATTGAACATCGGCGAATGTTTCTGATACCGATCCATCACTTCCCAGGACTGGCCGCCGAAGTAATCCGGAATGAACGATGGAATATCTGCGGTACCGTTAAAGCTCATGAGGTTAGTCACCGGCGCACCCGCCGACGCAGCCTTGAACCGTGATGTCTGAGTGACAATCCAGGACGTCATGAATCCTCCGTAGCTCCAGCCCATAACACCTAAACGATTCGGATCCGCCACGCCCATCTCGATCACCTTATCGACTCCAGTCATCAAGTCTTGAAAATCTCCGCCTCCCCAGTCTTGAATGTTTGCACGACGAAACTCCATGCCATAGCCACTCGAGCCGCGTGGATTCGGACGCAGGATCGCATATCCGCGTGAAGCAAAAGTCGCAAGTGGATAAACGCCACGGCCGCCGATGAACGTTTGTTGGAAGACGCCGGCCGGTCCACCGTGTACGTTCAAAATCAAAGGCACGCGTTGACCAGCTTGGTATCCGGCAGGATAAGTCAACAAACCTTCAATTTCTTTTCCATCTTTCGATTTCCAACGAATGACCTCAGTCCGCCCCAACGCCGGCAGCTTTAAATCACCATTCGCATGAGTAATCTGCACAAGAGTGAAATCAGACGCTGACGCAACAAATGCATCGCCCGGAGTGTCAGGTGTCTGCCGAACAAAACCGAACGTGGTTGCCGAACGATTGAGGTTGATGGCGGAATAAACTGCCGGCGTAGTTTTGATCTCTTCGATTCGATTGGCCGCGACATCGAGCGAGTAGATCTGCGTTCCGGTTCCTTTTGCTTCGGCGAAGAAGAGCCGCTTGCCATCAGCCGACCAGCCTGCGACACCCGGCTGACCATCGTGTGAAGTAACCATAGTCTTTGGTTGGCCGCCGCTGGTGGAAAAAATCTGAATGGCACCCGCCTGCGCCCATCGTGGCGGGTTATCGCTTAAGAGAATCGCAATCGATTTTCCATCAGGTGAATACAGAGGATTGCTTTCAGAAGCAGGGGTGTTGGCCAGGACGCTGACTTTTCCTGATGCTAACTCAATGATGGAGACATCGGAGGTGGTCCAGTCGTTCGCGATTGGCGTCTTGGTGTGGCCGAAGGCGATGCGCGAACCATCAGCCGACCAATCAAAGTCACTGACGTTGTAGTTCTCAGTCGTTAGTTTGCGCGGCTCGCGTTTGCCGTTCGCGTCCTTTTGGATTGAGAGCACGTAGAGGCGAGACATCTTGATGTTTTCGTCAACCCAGCGAAAGTCGTTCTTGGCTTTATCGTTCTTTTCTTCCTCTTCAGTTTTCGCGTCAGCCATCGTGAAGGCGATCGAGCGACCATCTGGCGCCCATTCAAAGTTCGTCACCGCACTTTTGACGTCCGTCAGAGGTTCAGCCTCACCACCGTTCAGGCTCAGCAAGTAGAGATTGTTTTTGTTGTCCTTACGATTGGAGAGGAAGGCGATCCAATTCCCATCGGGCGACCACTTCGGGTTAGTGGAAGACTTCTCGCCAAACGTGAGCTGCACATTCTTACTCTTGCCGTCTGACTTCTGACCGCTGACGACTGCCATCCATATCTGACTGACGTACTCACTTTTTTCTGGCGTAGTGGCAGCCTCAGAGACGGTGTAGACGATCTTTTTACCGTCGGGAGAAACTCTCGGTGTGCCGACAGCTTTAAGTTTGATTTGCATCTCTGGATCCCAGCCGGAAGTTTGCGCAAATGCGGCTGCGGAAAAGATGAGGACGAGAATCGAGGTTGTAAGTATCGATTTCATGGTTAGCTCCTGATTGAATGAGAGTGTTGCCGGAACCAGCTAATGTGGCGCGGTTTTACTAACGACGACCGCGAAAGTCAAACCAGAATAGTGGCCGCCGATTCACGCGGATGACACGGATCAGAAGGCTAGAGGTCGGAAGTCAGAAGTCAGAACTCAGCACTGGAGTTTTTATAGGCTCTGCCATCTGGACTTGAGGAAGCGGCTTCGCCCTTCTGATGACAGTTAAATCTTCGCAGAAAAAGTCGTGGAGGGCGCAGCCCAAAATCATTTGGGTCGATGGCCCTCCCGGAAGGGCAGAGCCACTTCCTCAAGTCCCATGGCAAAGCCTATAAAAACTCCAGTGCTGAGTTCTGACCTCTGACTTCCGACCTCTAGCCTTCTGATCCGTGTCATCCGCGTTAATCCGCAGCCAAACGATTCCGAAACTTCACAATTCTTAACAACACTTTACCTGGATTTCACACAGCGCTGGTAAGTAAGATCTATCTTCCCATAAACTATTCGACGAACCCGGATGAAAGTTCGTTCCGATTCTTCTCTGCGTCTCTGTGTCTCTGTGCCTTTGTGTTTTTTTGGGTTGAGAAATCATACACGCACAAGAAGACCACAGCGGCACAGAGACAGAGAGAGACGCACAGAGAATCACCATTTCTGGATTAATGAATCAACCAACAACGAGAGGAGAAGATGATGGCAAACGTAAAACCGATTCCCGATGGCTACCATTCCGTGACACCGTATTTGATCGTAGACGGAGCCGCCGACGCAATTGACTTTTATAAGAAGGCGTTCGGTGCTACTGAGCTCTTCCGCATGGACCATGGTGGCAAGATAGGCCACGCTGAAATCAAAATCGGCGACTCGCCAGTGATGTTGGCTGACGAGCAACCGAGCATGGGCTACGTAGGACCACAAAAATTCGGTGGCACACCGGTTAGTCTGATGATCTACGTTGATGATGTGGATACGGTCTACAAACGATCGATCGCATCAGGTGGAGTGGAGTTGAAGGCGCTACAGGACCAGTTCTATGGAGATCGTTCAGGAACCCTGAAGGATCCATTTGGTCACATCTGGACGATAGCAACACATAAGGAAGATGTGACACCAGAAGAGATGGAGAAGAGGCTTGCCAAAGCTCACGGCAGCGGAGCATAGCTGATGAGACTTTTGAAGAACGCGTCTGCAAGATGACTAAAAATCGCGCTCTTCCGATTATGGGCAACTTATGGGACGGTCCTCGATGGCCGTCCCTGTTTCTCATTAGCCTTCGTCATGCAATCGAGATGACTGGCCGCGTGAGGCCACGACTTTCCACGGGAGCCGCGTCTCCTTCGAAGAAGGGCTTTTGTTACGCCGAAGGCGTTCACGAATTTCAGCCCAGGGCAACGCCCTGGGACCGGCCATAATTTAAAAAATCGGTGAAACCCTGAACGGGTTTCAGTTGAGAGGATCAGTCCCAAACATAACGCTCGTCGTACTCGACTTCGTAGGCTTTCAAAAAGGCACGGTACTCGTCCTGAAAACTTATGCGAAGGTGATGCTCCTCCTGCCGTTGTATATACCTTATTACGTCAGCAACATCTGATTGACTGACGGAAAACGCGCCGTATCCGTTCTGCCAATGAAACTTGAACTGTTCTGGAGCGACTTCCTTGATCCACTTCGACGACGTCCGTTTGATCTCTTTCACAACATCGGCGATCGAAGAGTTCTTGGAGAGCGCAAACAATGCGTGGACATGGTCTTCAACGCCACCAACGATCGATGTTTCGCAGTCCTGGTTACGAAGCATGGTAGCAAGATATTTGTGCATGTCTTCGCGGATCTGCTTATCACTCAAGAAGGGAAATCGATGCTTAGTTGAGAAGATGAGGTGCGTCCACAATCGGGCAAGCGATTGAGCCATGGTGAGGTAGTCTCCTTTGTGATTTTTGCCGCTAGTTTACTAATGGAACGTGCGCGTCACTATATCGTATGCGTACGAAACCCTTTCAGGGTTTCACAAAATCCTTTGCATGGCTTTACCCCAGGGCGTTGCCCTGGGCTGAAATTCGCGAACGCCTTCGGCGTTTTTGTCCACTCCCAGGTGCACAGTGTTCTTGATCATTTGATAGAATCGCGGCCGCTTTCATAGCGAATTTAAACTCGCGAATCTCAATCCCGGATCAGTCAACTCGATACTTATGAATAGACTCGCAATGCTACTTGTTTTCGGTGTTGCGCTCAGCGCTAACGTACTGGCTCAGTCCGGAAGAAGAATCCGTAACCCAGCACCCATCGCGCCGAGTCAACCTTCACTCACGCCTGATCCGGCACTCACACGAGAAACTGAACCCCTTCCCGGACCAACCGGACCGTTAATGGTGATTCCTGAAAGTGTCCGTGAGCGTCGCATCAGGGCACTCGACAATAGCAATTTTCGACTCGCGGATTTCCAAGGAAAAGTCATCGTCATAAACCTCTGGGCCTCGTGGTGTGGCCCATGTCGTAGAGAAATTCCCGAGTATGAGAAGGTGCGGGCGGAATACAGTGGGCGCAATGTGGAATTTATCGCGTTGACTACGGAGGACCCGGCTACATCGGCCGGACGCGTGAATAAGTTTGTGCGCGATGTTCAGTTTGGTTTTCGACTGGGCTGGGCTGACAGTGTCATGGCGCGGACGTTGATGAATGGTCGTGGTGCGATTCCGCAAACCTTAGTGATCGATGGTGAAGGACGCGTTATCACTCATTGGGCTGGTTACGGGCGTGACCGCGGCAGTCTTTTAAGACAATCGATTGACAGCGCGCTGATGAAATAACGTCCCGGACAGAAACGGAGAGACAATGAGTGAGAATGTTTTAGGCGGTCGACGAGAAACATCAACTGCTGCAGGCGAGAGAGTAGGGAAGTTCGTGGGGAGACCGACAGCGTTTGGCACCATCGTTCTGGGTGGTCTGGTTGTCGCCCTGCTCGATGGCATATTCGCGATTACCTATTACGGACTAATTCTTGGCGTACCCAAATTGCGCATCTTCCAAACTGTCGCCGCAGGATTGATAGGTACGAGTCGAGCTTACGCGGGCGGATCCAAGACTTTTCTTCTCGGCATTGGGCTTCACATCGTAGTCGCCACCTGCATTGCGACAGTTTTTTACTTTGCGAGTCTGAAACTTCCGATCCTGATCCAACACCCGGTTGTCAGTGGATTGATCTACGGAGTTATTGCTTATCTCGGTATGAAGTTTATCGTGACACCGCTGTCAGCGATCGGGCGACGACCAGTGCCGCGACTCTCGATCTTGATAGTTGAAATTCTGGGACACGCCTTCCTGGTTGGATTACCGATAGCAGTGTTGGCGCGAAGATCCGCCAGGAATTGACGATTGAAATTGACGATTGACGATTCGCGTGGGCGGCGACCGAGACGTTCTTTAAACCCATCCACCATTTAAGGCTTCAAGCGTAGAATAGGCGCCTACGAGGTGGAACCCGAGATGAAAGATCTACAACCATTAAGAGAACGTCCTGAAGCATTGGACAAGACGGCAGAAATGCCTCACTTTCGAAGCCAGGCCGAACGTCCTGAAGAAATGGATAAGACGGCAGAGATGCCTCGCTTTCGAACGCAGGCAGAACGTCCTGAAGCACTGGAGGAGACGCAGGAGCTGCCTCGCTTCCGAACCACGGCTGAAAGATCGGAAGAGGAATTCCGCATTGGCCAGAGCCGGATTCTTGAAATGATTGCCGCCAACGCGCCGCTCAGCGAAATCCTCGACAAATTAGTCCTACTGATCGAAGCTCAAGTTCCAAACATGTTCTGCTCCGTCTTATTGCTGAGCGAAGATGGCGACCATATTAGACATGCCGCAGCACCGAGCCTTCCCGAGGATTATGTAAAAGGGATCAACGGCGGTTCGATTGGACCAAAACATGGCTCTTGTGGGACAGCCATGTATCGCGGCGAACCTGTGATCGTCAGCGACATTCTTTCGGATCCACTTTGGGAGGATTATCGCGAACTCGCGAAGACGAGTGGCATGCGAGCTTGCTGGTCCACACCAATCCTTTCGGGAAACCGAAAAGTACTTGGGTCATTTGCTATGTACTACCGCGAACCGCGGACGCCTACAGGTGAGGAGTCTTCTCTTACAGAAGTGGCGACACGGATTGCAGGCCTCGCGATTGAGCGTCAAGCAGCAAAGGAAATCCTGGCACGGACACAAGCACAACTGGCCCAGGCTACTCAGGCCGCGGCAACAGGTGAAGCAGCAGCCTCAATTGCGCACGAAGTGAACCAACAACTCGAGGCGATTGTTGACGAAGCGAAGTTGGGCGTCGATCAACTCAATGAAGACAAACCAGACCTTGTGCAGTTGCGACAGTCATTCAAGAACATCCTAAGTCACGGCCGGAATGCGATCGAATCAATGGGCCGCATTCAATCTGCGCCAAGGAAATAAGTAAGCCAAGCTGCAATAGAAAGGGGCCGATGCTGTAAAGCATGCGGCCCCTGTTAGTTTAAGGTCGAGTTTATCGATACTTGAGCAGGGGTAAACTACCCTTCCCAACCATGAGACACCCTCGGTTGAGTGTGATGGTAGATATTTGAACGACCATTCAGTTAACGGCGTGTTTAGACGCGGCCTGGCGCTGCAGGAATGCAATGGTTTTCTGGTTGAACTCTTCGACCTTCTCATACATCGCAGCGTGAGCGCACCCGTCAAAGATCTCGAGTTCAGAGTTGCGAATACCTTGTTGCATCCGATCGGCAAAACGAGTGGATGTAAGGAAATCGCGACTGCCAACTGTAATCAGAGTCGGCGCTGTGATCTGAGTTACGTGAGCCTCGAGATCATGACCGATGACAGCATTCGATTGGTTTATGAAGGCAGGCACGGATTGAGCTGGCCGGCTTCGTACAAAGTCGGATAATGATTTGATGTAGTCCTCGTTTGACGCATACAGCTCAGGAGTAAGGCACCAGGGAAAGATCGACTGAATAGTCATCTCGGGCACGCTCTGTAGTGCGTCTGCCATAATCTGCCAGCTGTGGACCACCGTTCTCAAAAAGGGATCCGATTTGGTCCAACCGCTGTGTAGTGACAAGGATCTCACTTGGTCCGGATACTTGATCCCAAGCCACATTCCTACGGCGGCGCCAAGCGATAACCCGGAGAAATGTGCTTTCTGGATTCCCAGTGCTTGCATGAACGCGGCGACATCGTCTGCTAAGTCTTCAGTTGAATAGTGACTCTCGGGATTATCACTTTCGCCGGTGCCACGTAGGTCCAGTGAAATGCAGGTGAAGTGTTTGGCGTAATCCGCCACTTGGAAGGCGTAACAGGCGTGATCGGCAGCGAGGTACGGAATAAGGATCAACGGATCTCCGCTTCCTTGTTGCTCATAGTGAATGGTGAGTTGGTTGACTTTGATCTTTGGCATCCGAGTTTCCTTTCTTGGGATGTAATCAACTCGGCCAGGCTATTACGTCGAGATCTGGCCCATCAGCGTTAGTAGCGACCGAGGTGTGTTCCTGCTCCGATCGCCATAGGGGTTTCGCTACTTAAGCTAGGGGTCTGCAAACTGTGCTCGACTGTCAAATTCGAAGCGATGAGTATGGCGGAAGCGGATGAATCGATTGGCTACGCTCAAGACTCCGAGTCATTAGTCTGTCGCCTTTTCTTCGGCCCAGAAGATCCACTTAGCACCGTTTGCATGTTCCTGCCGCGGCATCAGCCGTCCGCGTTCTTCAAGAATCGTGCGTGCACTGCGTTGCATGTTAGCGTAAAAGCACTGCGTAATGTCAGCAAACTGCCAGCCCTGATTTCTGAGGTCCGTTTGATTAAAAATGCGTTCGAGTTGCGCGCGCTTCTCTTCGAAGAGAGAAACCAGACCCTGGGCCATCTGGTCACATAACGACTTGAAAGCCGCACAGTCCTCAGGCTTAAACACGGGAAAGTTTGGTTCGTAGTAGCGCTCGGTCGGGTGCTTCTTCTCCCACTCTTCCGATTCCCTGAGCAGCTCACTCTTCATCAAGTCATTGATATGCGTGTAGACGCTTGGAGCTGAAAGTCCCAGCTGGGCGGCGAGTTGTGAGATTGTCTTTGGCTCCATAGCAACGAGGTTCAGGATTTCTTCTTTAGTGCCATTCGGCAGCAACTTCCTCTTCGTGATCTCAGCCCAGGGATCACTGTAGCCACCAGCGGCACCAGAGACACATTCACAAGGAAAATGAAGACGGTTTAGATCAGCAGACTTTGCCATTTTTTGCCCTTTTTGCTTTACAGAAGACTGTTTTAGGGCGTAACCTAAAACGGTTCCTCCGGAGAATCCTTCGCCCCCAACGATTAGAGACCGTTTGCGATTTTTCTCTGACACTCGCTGAGGAAAGTTGTGTCGATGTCAAATGTCAAAAAAGAACACAAGCGACAGGCGGTGCACAGAGGGCTTACGCAGAAACAAGGAGGAGAAGGGAATGATTCCAAAATCAAATGAACTAGACGTTCAAAAGGATAGCATCACTTCGCGCACTGCACACCTGACCAAGGTGATTGCGGCACTGCTCGTACTGGCTATTGGTGTGATTTGCGTAACGAGACTAGGTCAAGCGCAAAAAGCAGCTCCTAAAGGTGAGTTCGACGCTCGTATCAGTGCGAACGCCCAACAGATGATGGAGGAAGGGCGGCGCATATTTCGCTTTGACACGTTCGGCGATGAAGTTTTCTGGACGGACAAGCTGCAACTTCATCGCGCGATCGCAGGAGAGAAGCTCGGCGGCGTTGGTCCAGGTCTTAGCCCAAAGGCAGCATTAACGGTGGGCTTGAAGGTCGACATGGATGCTTTGCCAGCGGACCTTGTTGCAAAAGTAAAGAACGGGCAGGTCAACCTGGATGATCCAGCAACGACTCTCGCTTTGATCAAGCTCGACTCGGTTCTCGGAGTGAAAGGAACATTTAATCAAGATGGCAGTCTTAAGTCTGTAGGTCTTACCTGTGCTGTTTGTCATTCCACCGTCGATGATGCGTTCATGCCGGGAATTGGACATCGATTGGACGGATGGGCGAATCGCGATCTGAATGTCGGTGGAGTGATCTCGATGGCCCCTGACACGAGTTTCTTAACGCAACTACTAGGCGTTGATGAAGCCACCTTGAAGAAAGTCCTCGCTAGCTGGGGGCCAGGAAAGTTTGACGCGGAACTGAACCTGGATGGCAAAGCGTTTCGGCCGGATGGCAAACCTGCTGCTACTTTGATTCCGCCGGCTTTCGGTATGGCAGGTGTAAATAACCATACATGGACCGGTGGTTGGGGAACAGTAACCTACTGGAATGCCTACGTTGCTAACCTGGAACTACAAGGGCAGGGAACTTTCTATGATGCCCGTTTGAACGATGCGCAAAAATATCCGGTCGCCGCAAAAGCCGGTTTCGGAAACAAACGCGGAACGACCGATATGGTCACATCGAAACTCGCGGCGCTTCAGTTTTATCAATTGGCGATTCCGGCTCCGACTCCTCCACAAGGAAGTTATGACAAAACCGCTGCGGCTCGGGGTGAAGCGTTGTTCAAAGGGAAGGCTTCTTGTGCTCAATGTCATGTTCCTCCTCTTTATACGGAACCTGGGTGGAACACGCACAAACCATCAGAGATTGGCATAGATGATTTTCAAGCCAATCGGTCTCCGGACAATTCGTATCGAACGCCGCCTTTAAAAGGGTTGTTCGCCCACATGAAGGGCGGTTTCTATCATGACGGTCGCTTCGCAACGTTGCTCGATGTGGTGAATCACTACAACAACTTCAAGAAATTGAATTTGAGTGAGCAGGAGAAGAAGGACTTAGTTGAGTTCTTGAAATCGTTGTGAAGCGAATAGTCGGCTTCGCAAATTTAAAAAGTTCAACCTTAAAATTTTAAATTTACCCATGTGGACTTGAGGGAGTGGCTTCGCCCTCCCGGTAAAATCGGAAGCGATTTCTGTGCAACGTCCTTCTAAGAATCTACGAAGCGCAGCACAAAAAGTCCGTGTCCTTGAGTAAGGGCGGAGCCCAGAACTATCGCCGGCTTGATGGGAAGCGCAGTGCCCTTCCTCAAGTCCAAAAGGCGAAGCCATTGGAAGACTTCTCATCTTTCGGCGAGTGACTTGGAGGCACTGATGCTCTACTTGCTCTCATTGGATGGAGTTCCGAAATGAGTTCCGAGTGCAGAAAAGATTAATTCTGCTTTTCGGAATCGCGCAGGAAGTCAAATACAAGCTGGTTGAATTCGTTAGGCCTCTCGAGATTGATGAAGTGAGTGCCACCCGGAATCACCACCGTCCGCGCTCTTCGAATACCGTGACTGGCCTTCTCCGTTAGTGTCGTGTAAGCCGGATGGTCTTTGTCACCTCGAATGATCAAAGTGTCGACATCGATGTCAGAAAGTCTTTGACTGGCGGGAGGCTGAGTGGGCTGCCAGAGTGAGTAGACAGGGAAACCTGATTCGAATACGTCGCGATTCTCCAGATAGATGGCACGAATTTTTTCTCGCGCGGCAGCGTTCTCCTTGGAAATCACGAACGGTGCATCCAGAGTCAATTGGATTACGCGCTCAAGTCCCTCTTTCTTAGTCATCGCTGTTAACGCGACTAGTCCCTCCATGTTTGCTTCACCTTTAGAATCGTCGCTCACACCTGACGCCGCAAGGACCAAGCGGTCTACCATGTGCGGGTGATCGAGCGTGAAATCGATAGCAATCGCACCGCCCACCGACAACCCCAAGATATGCGCGCGTTTGATGCGGAGGAAGTTCAGTAGCGCAAAAAGATCTTGACTGTGAGAGAAAGGTCCGGTTGGGCGTGTTGACTTGCCGAGACCGCGAACATCGTAGCGAATCACGCGACAGTGTTTTGCGAACGTCTCGAACTGATCATCCCAGCCGCGGCGATCGAGTATGCCCCCACCGCTGATCAATATAAGCGGACGGCCCTCGCCTTTGATTTCGTAATAGAGAGTAGCTCCATCGACTGAAGCCATGCCGCTCGTTGTTTGGGCGTAATGCATGTGGTTGAGAGTCGTGATCAGCAGTATGGCGCAGACTATTGATTCTGTGCGTGTTGCCAATCGTCATTAGCTCCGATGTTCTGTGCGGCTAATCATTTTCCGGCAGGGACTTGGCTGCCTGGATGAACTGTTCTGTGCGCGCTCTTACCCAATAGTTCTCAGTGAGATTCACCCAACGCACTGTGCCTGACGAGTCGACCAGGAACTCAGCGGGTCGTGATATGTCTTGCCCGTTCTCTCCCGCGCCGGCGTGGACCAGATCGTAACGGCGAATGGCTTCTGCTTTCGGATCGGAGAGAAAGGTAAAAGTGTAGCCCGCCTGCTGACGGAGATTTTGAGAGACATCAGGACTATCTACACTAATCGCGACGGGTCGCACTCCAACTCCTTCAAACCTATCCAAGTTGTGTTCGATGCTCCGTAACTCGGAGTTGCACGAAGGTCACCAGTAACCTCTGTAGAAAACGAGCAGCACGCCTTTCGGAGTCTTGCCATTTACCGGCTCCGAGAGTAACTGCGATAGCGAAACAGATTCGCCGTTCGTGTCAGAGAGAGTGAAGTCGGGAGCCTTCTGCCCGACGTGTGGAGCAGCTTGTGAGGCGGGAAGCCATCTTGCGGCTATGAAGATATTAAAGATGAAGAACGCGAGAACTATTAGACTGAGAGTAGTCAGCAGTCCGCCAGCAATTTTTGATCTTAGCGGGCGGCCATTAGCGAATGCGCGCTTGAGTCCGATAAAAACCAGCACTGCGGCGACCGCAAAGAACGCGAGATTCGCCCAGGGGAAATCGCGTGTCTCTTCGAACTTAACAAAGAAAGCCGGATAACTGATGAACGCGACTATGCTGAGTAAGAACCCCGCCCACAAGGCCCAGTTGATTGATCGAATTTTCATGCGACTCCTGTTGCTCTAAAAGTCTAGTAGTTCGTACGTTATCAGTGACTAAGTGTTCGACCAAAGATTGTAGG
>JBKPAL010000001.1:0-16034 GCA_046726395.1 Acidobacteriota bacterium | reverse complement strand
CGGAGTCGGCAAAGCGAGAGGCACAAATCGAGTGGTCGGACGAATTCCCGTCGAATGGTATCCGACGGCGCTGTTGATGACGGAGGATTCTCTGGTCGTTTTGAATG
This sequence comes from Acidobacteriota bacterium, assembly GCA_046726395.1. GTDB lineage: Bacteria > Acidobacteriota > Blastocatellia > Pyrinomonadales > Pyrinomonadaceae > PSRF01. The sequence goes on along the minus strand of JBKPAL010000001.1, from coordinate 15,927 downwards.
GCAAGGGCAAAGGTACGCGAGCGAATCCACAGTTTCCAACGCCCGATGTAAAGCTGCGCGACGATAGTTTCTTCTACACGCTCGGACAGTTGAATGGGACCATCACAACGCTCTCCGCAAAGATGGGTTCAGCGCAGTTGACAAGACTTACCAGACGTGTTGCGAGAGCAAACAATTGGAATAAAAAGCCATCGACTAGCAGAAAGTATCCGCCATTCAAGCACGTCATCTATATCATTAAAGAGAATCGCACCTATGATCAGGTTTTCGGCGACCTGCCTCAAGGTGACGGTGATGCATCATTGGTCTTTTTCCCTCGGGCTATTTCGCCCAATCATCACTTCTTAGCCGAACGATTCGGATTGTTCGATCGCTTTTTCTGTAACGCCGAGGTCAGCTCCCAAGGACATGTCTGGAGCACAGCAGCATACGTAACGGATTATGGTGAGAAAACGATTCCTTCGCTTTATTCATTTCGCCGTAATCCTAATGACAGAGGTGACGTAGATGAGCCGGCGTCGGGATACCTTTGGAATGCAGCGATTCGGAAGGGATTGACGCTACGCAACTATGGTGAGTTTGGAGAGCCGCTGCCAAGCAAAAATCAGAATGAGCGGGTTCGCTATAGAGCCACTAAGCCGGCGCTCGATCGTTACACCAGTCGCGAGTATCCATCTTTTGACATGAAAATCTCGGATCAGATTCGGGCGGATGTATGGTTGAAGGAGTTCAGCGAGTTTGTACAACTGGGTAATTTACCGGCTTTGGAAATCATTCACCTACCCGGAGATCACACTGCGGGGGGCCGTGCCGGAAGACCAACACCAAGAGCATATATGGCTGACAATGATCTCGCTCTGGGAAGAATGGTTGAAGCTGTATCCAATTCGCCTTATTGGAAGGACACAGTTTTCTTTGTCTTGGAAGATGACGCACAGGACGGACCCGATCATGTTGATTCGCATCGCTCAGTGCTGTTACTCATCTCAGCATATAACCGCCGCGGAGTGATCCATCGCTTTGTGAACACGACCGACGTTCTTGCAACCGTAGAAGAGATCCTGGGTCTCGACAAGCTTTCCAAGTTTGACTATTACGGGCGTTCGCTGACAGAAATGTTCATCGACAAACCTGACCTGTCGCCATACGTCGCCCTAAAGCCGGAGCAACCATTGAACGAAATGAATCCGACGACTGGTCCTAGCGCACAAGCCTCGATTGAATTGGATCTGGAACGAGTTGATGCGGCTGATGAAGATGCGTTCAATCGTATCCTTTGGAATGCGCTAAAAGGCGGGCAACCTTACCCAGGGACAAAACGGATGTCGTTGCTTGAAGTAGCGAGAGCTCAATGACAGACAAATCTTCAGGAGGTAGTCAGCCATGAGCCATCGCACAGCAACCAATCAAATCCAATTGGGCGGACCGACAAGTAGCGAAAAAGCTAAAACAAGTAATGGACTCGAGATCGAGATCCGCTTAGCATCCGCCTCGGATGCGGACACGTTGGCGAAGTTTAGATACGACTTTCGTTCATCGTTGCATCAAGTAGTGGAGGATCCCGGTCCATTCATTGAGCGGTGTACGCTCTGGATGCAGGAGCGACTTCGGAGTCCTGAATCGTGGAGGTGCTGGGTTGCTGAATCGAAGCAAACAACCGTTGGCAATGTTTGGGCGCACCTCGTTGAAAAGATCCCTAATCCTGTAGCGGAACCAGAGTATTACATCTATCTTACGAATTTTTATGTGCGCGAAGAATTCCGCGACAGTGGGATCGGGGGGAAGCTGTTATCTATGGTCATAGCTTGGAGCAAGACCAAACATGCCCAAATGGTAATTCTCCGGCCGACGCAGCGAAGCAGGCCCGTCTATGTGCGACATGGATTTACGAACGCTGACGATTTGATGCAGTTGGTAATCGAATCGCAGTAGTCTTCAAGTTTCGGAAACCACCGCGTCCGAAACGATCTCTACGTGAGCAAGCATGACGATTAATGGACACTTCTCATCACTGGCATTTGCTCTAGCTGCACTGTTTCTTGCTATCGTGCCTCACACGCAGGCGCAGGAAACAAAACTAAAGTGGTTTGGTCATGCCGCCTTTTCAATCACCACACCGAATGGAAAAGTGCTTCTGATCGATCCTTGGCTGAGTAATCCGGTGAACCCAGACGTTAAATCGGGAAAAGATCCGATGTCTTCAATTTCAAAAGTTGATTACATACTTCTCACGCATGGACATCGCGATCATGTCGGCGATGCAATTGAGATCGCCCGGAAAACCGGAGCAGCACTGATCTGCAATCCTGAGTTAGCCGGTAATCTGGTGAAGCTTGCAGACTTTCCGAGCAAGCAAGCCGAGACCGAAGGAATCATGGGTATTGGCGGTGAAATTCAAATCGCTGACGGAGAGGTGAGGGTGGCCATGACACCGGCAATCCACTCGAGCAGTGTCTTCAATCCCAAAGCTGGTCCAAATGAACCGGAACGAGCATATGGAGGGAACCCGGCTGGATTCCTCATAACGGTTAAGAACGGTCCGACCTTTTATCATTCGGGGGATACTGCTTACTTCAAAGACATGGAAACAATCAGTGAAAGCTACTTGATTGACGTTGCGTTGCTCAATATCGGTGGCCACTTCGGCATGGAACCAAAGATGGCAGCAAAAGCTGCTCAATCACTGCGCACAAGACTGGCAATCCCTCACCACTTTGGGACTTTTCCTGGTATTGCTCAAACAGCCGACGGATTTGCGACAGAGCTTAAGAAACTAAGAATAGATTTTTACGAAATGAAACCCGGCGAGACGATCTTTTTTCGTGGCAAACAATTGATTAAGACTCTATGACTCGAACTGTTGTTCGGTTTAGACGAGACCATCCACGAACTCAGGTCGCATAGGAGATCGAAACCTTAGCAATGTCTTTTGATCTTCCCCTTCAAACTCGAGGGAATCGTGTGCGCCATCTGGAGTGTGTTTCAGCCAAACATGCTGAGGTCGCGTGATTGTGTGACTTATGTGATCATCTGAAGATCTTCCCAGATGGATAACCAGCGACTCTGGTTCTCCATTGTGAGGATTGAAGCTGATTCCTTCGAACGGCAATTCGAGCCCTTCCGTCTGCGCTCCCAGATCGCTTCCGAACACCTCGAGCGTCGCCAGCCAACCTTCATGCTGTTTGCTGAAGACGTCAAAGAAGTTGGCCCAATCATCGCGCGAGATCTCTTGTGTCGTCATAGCTACGACCTCAAATTCCAGTTGGAAAGGTTTCCGGCGGCTCACCTGTATCCCACAGAGCGTAACGTTCCAGCGGTTCGAGCGCACGGGTCTCGTCAAGATGGATCACGCTGTCGAATTGCTCGGACAACTGGGCGTCAAAGTAATGGCTTTGCCTTTCCGTTTGTGGCAGATATATCACTCCGATAGCGCGCTCGAGTTGAGGTCCCAGAAGAGCTTGAGAAAGTGATTCATTAACGCGAAGCGGCAGAAAGAAATCACCGGCAAGTGTTTCATGTACCAACGCCTCATAACTGCCAGCCAACGCCGGTCGTACTCGTTTTCGTTCAGCTGGCCCATCCCAATTCGACGCGGCGGTCACAGTTCCTTTGTAAGTAGTGAATCCGACTAATATTGCCTCTCTTCCGTAGCGTTGCCGCACGAGTTGGCCCACATTTAGCTCGCCGTAATCCGCCATGTATGTAGCGCGCGCATCCCCCAAATGAGAGTTGTGCTCCCATACAGCTACCTTCGCTGGCTGACCCTGGTGAGTAAGCTGTGTGATCAGCGCGTCCAGTGTTTCTGCCATGTGTTGATCGCGGAGGTTCCAGGACTCCACTCGTCCCAGGAACATCGTGCGGTAGTATCTTTCAGCATTCAGCACCAGCCGAGCATTTTGCTCAGCAAAGAAGAACTCGTCTTCCGCAACACGTCCATCACGATTGGCATACTCAGCGGCCCTCCGGCGTAGCTCGATCAGTTGTTCGATGACCTCGCGCTCACAAGTGTCTGTCAAACCAAAGTTGGCGGCGTAGCCATAAGCCTGCGTGTCCTCGTTGAAATGTTCGAAACACGAGTAGCGATAGCGCGCCCGCTTGGCAGCTTCGGGATCGACCTTCGATAAATAGTTGAGCACAGCTTCAATTGAAGTGTAGAGGCTGTAAAGATCAAGCCCATAAAAACCGACGCGCGGTGCGGTGGGAGCAAGAGATGAATTGTAATCACGGAGCCACTCGACGAAATCGAGTACGACTGTGTTGCGCCACATCCAGGTTGGGAAGCGCTTAAATCCACTGAGCGCTTCGTCCGCATTCTTATCATCGCTTATTCCGCGAACGTATCGATTTACTCGAAAGGCGTCAGGCCAGTCGGCTTCTACCGCTACCGCAGTAAAGCTCTTCTCTTTAATAAGCCGCTTCGTGATCTCGGCGCGTTCACGATAGAACTCATGCGTGCCGTGCGTCGCCTCGCCAAGTAGACAAAGACGTCCATCCCCGACGAGCGCCAGCAGGGAATCGTAATCTTGAGCTTCGCCCGAGAGCGGCTGCGCGCCTTCTCGGATAGCGTTCGTAACGACTTGAAATCTGGCAGCTGACATGACGTTAAAGCCTTAGTTGGAGCGGGCGAAGTGTTTTGTATGTGAGTCGATTTCAGCTTGCGCTTGCCTCAGTAGATCTCGCACCTCTTCGTCAGTCGTCTGTGAAAAGTCGTAATACCACTGGCCCACTCCGAAGAATGGCTCGGGTGTTACAGCGCAAACAATCTCGTCTGCGCCAATCCGATACTCATCACAACTCTGCGGTGCTGACACGGGAACACCGACGATAATCTTTCCAGGCTGTTGCTGTCGCAGCGCCTGGACTGCGGCGCGGATGGTGGAACCAGTTGCGAGTCCGTCGTCCACAAGGATTACAGTTCTTCCTTTAACGTCTGGCGCAGGACGATTTCCGCGATAAGCGAGTTCCCGTCGCTTTAGTTCTTCCAACTCCCTCGCGGTAATGGCATCGATCACACCGTCTGGAATTCCCAAATAATCGACAGTCTCATCATTCAGAACTCGGACACCACCGCTCGCAATTGCGCCCATGGCCAACTCTTCATGACCAGGAACGCCCAATTTTCTTACGAGAAAGATGTCGAGTGGTGCTCGAAGAGCTTTAGCGACCTCGTAGGCTACCGGAACACCGCCGCGCGGCAGCGCCAACAGGATTACATCCGGCCGATCCTTATACTTCAGGAGCTTGCTTGCGAGATGTTTACCTGCTTCTGATCGATCTTGGTAAATCATAGAACGACCTATAGGCATTCAGTGCCGAGCGGCGCCTTCCTACCGAAAACATGCATCGCGATAGGAATCGTGCTCGCGAGGCCAGACAGAAAAAGGGACCACCCAATCTTCTTTCGCCTTGAACGATTAAACTTATCTGCGACTAGCAGTCCCGCTCCAAATCCTATTGCTCCACGCGTTACTGCAATAACGGCCACTTCCGGAACCGTTATACTTTTCAAGGTTCTAGTTGTCATCTCTCAAATAACCTTTGTTATGGGGACCGCGCATTCTGTGAATTTGCAGTATCTTGATTTGTTCCTGCGGGGGTCAAATGTGTCTGAAACCAGTCGGCAGCCAGATGGGCCACCTTTTCTAGGGTTCCCGGTTCTTCAAACAGGTGAGTCGCGCCGGGAACGATCACGAGCTCTTTTTCACAACGCAACTGCTCGAACGCACCCTCGTTCAACTCAATGACGGGATAGTCAAGACCGCCAACAATCAATAACGTTGGAGACTTGACCTGTGTTAACGCATCTCCCGCGAGGTCAGGGCGACCGCCTCGCGAAACGACCGCACTAACCCTAGTCCCTAACTCAGCAGCCGCAACCAAGGCTGCGCCTCCGCCCGTGCTGGAGCCAAAATATCCGATTCGTAAATTAGAGAATTCGCCGCTAATCCAATAGGTAGCGTCGATTAATCGTTCCGCCAGTAGTGCGATGTTGAATCGGAGATGGCCTGTATAAGCGTCAACGAGTTCTTCTTCCGGGGTGAGCAGATCAAACAGCAATGTGCCTACACCTGCTTCGCGAATTGTTCGCGCGACAAACTGATTCCGGGGACTTTGACGGCTGCTTCCGGAACCGTGGGCAAACAGGACTACGCCGGGAGCTCCAACTGGAAGAATTAGGTCGCCGGGCAGCGTCGCAGTGCCGGACCTGATATGAATATCGCGTGCTACATTTTCTTTACGTGTTGCTGTACTCATAAATGCCGAGCCTTGGAATGACAAACATGCGACAAGCAACTTCCCTCCTACAAAATGTTGAGAGGTCTTGCCGTTAAGACTTAAATCGAGTTGTTTTTGCCAATAATTGAAACACAACTCGCGTGCCGTTCTAACCGACGTGGAGTCGTGCCTAAGGTAAGGTTAGGAACTAGGTCTCTGTACCGATTGCTTTCGAAGTAAGTTGTTCTTGTTGCGATTCAAGACAGGTTAGGAAATGCGGCCACGGATTAACATGGGTGACACGGATCAAAAACAGATAAAAATTGTTTCTTAACCCGTGTCATCCGGATTCATCTGTGGCCGGATTTTGTCGTGAAGTTCGAGACGAGGAAGGAAATTCAGCGCCGTATCATCACAACGTCACTCGTAATAGCGCCGCGAGAGACACCGAGTTGCTGCCCATCAGGTGACCACTCGAACCAAAACATCTGATCTGATTTGAAATTCGTTAATTGCTTTGCCGGTCGACCATCCAACGGTTGAACCCAGATATTCGACACTCCATCTCTATTCAGGATGTAGGCCAAGCTAGATCCATCCGGTGTCCAGCGCACGAGCGACTGAAACATGACTCCTTTCGGAACCTCAAAACTTCTGACCGGCGGTCCGCCATTGAACGGAATTATCCCGAGTCTCCAAGGCGCTTTCATCTCAAGGCGATAGTAGATCGCAATCCACTGACCGTCCGGCGATACGACCGGTGATGTGGACGGATAATCGGTCAACTGCTCAGGGGTCCCACCCTCTATCGGCACTCTCCAGACCGTTCGCCTTCCCTGGTTGCCAGAGTGATAGACCACCCATTGACTATCGGGCGAGCACCAGGCCCAAGGTTCATCCTGGCCCATAGTCAGCTTTTTCTGGTTGCTACCATCGAGATTCATTCTCCAGACATTTGAGAAGCCAGCGCTTTCTGAGATGAATACGATGTAACGCGAGTCCGACGTGACCGAAGGAAAACTGCTGTTGTTTGTGCCCTCCGTTAATTGTCGATTGTTTTCTCCGTCAGCGCTCATCACCCAGAGGCTCTGAATGCCGTTGACTACTGTCATGTACATGATCCGACCGTCAGGCATCCAGGAAAAGCGAGTTCGGTAATAGTAGGAGTAGTTATAGGCGTTATCTTCTTTGTGAGAGATGATATCAATTGCCCGATCGAGATCATTATTGGGCGCGACCCAAAGACTGGAGACAGTCTCGGTCTGTTTAGTTACCAGCGTCTTCGCATCACTGGTCAGCGTGGCGCCGTGATAGTCCTGCAAGTCTTTGCTGATCCTATCCACCTCACCACTTTTGTAGTCCATATACCAGAGCTGAGAAGTGGTTCCACTGCCGAGCTCCGCTGCTGTGAAGACAAGTCCCTGGCTGTCACGTAGCCAGGAGATACGACCCATTCCCTTCCAGCGATGAGATGTGAGCGGTCTTATCGAGCCATTGCTAACGTCCACCTCAACTACGGTCATAAATCGTCCATTGCTTTCGGTGTAAGCGGCGGCAGAAACGATACCCTTACCGTCAGGTGACCAGGCGGGCCCACCAAAAGAAAAGGCCTCATATCCCATCCGCGACGCAACCTTGCGTTCGTTACTGCCATCTGCGTCTGCAATCATCAGGGCTCTCTCTCCAGTGCTTGAACCACGAACGAACGCCAACTGTTTCTCATCGGGCGATAAAGTAATTGGACCATCCACATCAGCAATTAACTTGACCGGTACACCCCCAAGCGCAGGAACTCGATAGAGTATGCCAATACTGTTGTTATGCTCCTTGGCAATGTAGTAGAGGTAATCGCCTGCTTGTGAGAAGGTTCCGCCATAGAACTGGATGTCGGCCGGTGGAACTATTTGAATGTTGTTTGAGTTAACGATCTGTCTCAACCAGATACTTTGTTTACCTTCTTTTTCGACCACGTACGCCACATATCTGCCATCAGGCGATATTGCAGAGTCGTAAACTCGTCCCGAGTTTGTGAGCCTCAGAAGCTCGATAGCTTGAAACGGCGTGGGAGATGTTGCGGCGGATCGCTTGCGGCTGGCGAGTTTATAAATGCCAAATCCTAAGGCAACGATAAATAGAGCGAGGATGAGTGCGGCTGCCTTCCGATGATTGAAAGAAGGATGATCGCGCGTAGCCGTGAAGGGTGATACGTCGAGTTGAACGGTACTTATCGCTGAATCATTTGGTTCGGATGCTGTTTGACGAATAGATGATGTGAACTGCAATCGCCGGAGCGGCCGGAACCACCCCTGACTCTCTATCTGTTGCTTGAGATTTTTCAAATCAAGAACGAGATCACTCGCGTGGTGATATCGACGTTGTCGATCCTTTCGTAAAGTTTTGCTGACGATGCGGACAAGTTCCGATGGTATCTCTGCAGAATCACGGAGGGCAGGCGGCTCATCTTGAAGAAGAGAGAGGATGACTTGCTTGGGAGTCTTACCTTGAAAGGGCACGGTCCCAGTAATCGTCTCATAAAGAACAACACCTAGTGACCATATGTCCGAGCGAGCGTCGACTTCGAGTCCTCGTGCTTGCTCAGGCGACATGTAACGAAGTGTTCCCATCACCACGCCAGGGTTCGTACTGACCATCGATAGTGTCGCCTTCTCAGTAATAGCCTCGCTATGTTGTTCCTGGGCCAGTTTGGCGAGACCGAAATCCAAAACCTTCACCAGCCCGTCGCTGCGCAGCATGATGTTCTCAGGCTTGACGTCGCGGTGCACAATTCCGGCTGAGTGGGCTGCGGCCAAGGCCGATGCGATCTGGATGGCAATGTCCAAGACGGGAATGATGTCGATCGTGGACCAGGCAGTCACTCCTGAGATGTATTGGCGTAGTGTTTGACCGTCGACGAACTCCGTCGCAATAAAGTGTGAGGATTCCGATTGGCCGATCTCGTAAATGGTCAGGATGTTGGGATGGTTTAATGCCGACGCCGCACGAGCTTCTAGTTCAAACCGCCTGACCCGTTCCGGATGGTTGGTGAACTCGGCAGGCAGCAGCTTGAGAGCAATCTTGCGTCCGAGTTTATCGTCGCGAGCCTGATAGACCTCACCCATTCCTCCGGTAGCCAGCAGGGAAGTAATCGTGTAATGGCCCACGACCTGTCCGGGTCTCAGTCGTCTTTGCCGATGTCCCAGAAATTCTGCGGCGATGTCTCCCGGCGGCGCAGTGACGAATCCATCTGACTGTTCATGAGACTCAATCAACGACTCCACTTCGGAGCGTAGGAACTCATCACCTCCGCACGCGTGCTGCAGAAAGTCAGCGCGATCGCTCAGCGGCAGTTCCAGGACGGAGTGGAACAGGCGATCGATTTGTTGCCAGCGTTCGGGCGTCATTCGTCTACTCTCAAGCGACGGGTCAATCTAGAATTAACGCGAGATTCGTGAGCGAGGCCTCTAACGAAAGGTGCGGTCTCCGATGCCTAAGCAGTTGTTTCCCTAGACATCTCACGTCGTAACCAGGCTTTCGCGAGAGTCCAATCGCGCATGACGGTGCCTGGTGAGACCGCCAGGACTTCGGCTGTTTCTTCAATACTCAACCCGCCAAAAAATCGCAGCTCAACTATCCGACTCTTGCGCGGATCTATTTCAGCGAGCCGTTGAAGTGTCTCGTCCAGAGCCACAACCTCCGCTGTCCTTCCGTCCGATACGATTAATGCCTCCTCTAGGGAGAGATTGGGAATGCCACCGCCGCGCTTCGCGTAACGACGGCTGCGAGCGTAGTCCACGAGAATCCGCCGCATCATTTGCGCGGCAATGCCAAAGAAGTGAGCTCGGTTCCGCCACTGGACATCTCTCTGGTCGACCAGCCGTAGAAAGGCTTCGTTGACCAGACCAGACGTTTGCAGAGTATGACCGGGCGATTCTCGCCTCATGTAATGGTGAGCAAGTCGCCGCAGTTCCTGGTAAACGACCGACATCAATTCGTCGCGGGCGACCTGATCACCATCGTTCCAAGCAAGTAGCAGTTGAGTGACGTCTGCTGGCGGGGGCTCCATTGGAGAGCCTTCCTTCGGCGCGGACTGACCACGAAAACGACTGGATTATACCTTCAGAACGTTACATCCTCACACTAATTGCTGTATTCAAAGGAAATGTTTCTCGATTGTTAGAGGTTTTGCTTCTGGTTCTCGCGTTATGGGCGGACATTCAATTCAGGCGGTTCTTCTGACGCCGCCACTCGAAATCTCGTTCGTTCCTGCCCAGGTATCGCAAGTCTGCACGGGCGAAAGTTGGCGCGACGTTTTACCGGATAAAGCTGGACTGGCCGTACTCAGAGGCACCGAAGGCACCGGTCGTCGTCTCGCCTGCGACTTATCACCGAAGAAACACAGAATTTCTCACCAGGAAGGAAAACCAAATGAATCTCAAACATCGACTCTGTGTGGTCCTAGCCATTCTAGCCCTTCTATTGGTTGGACCAGTTAGCGCCCGTGCTGACGCTGTGGCCGATTGGAATGCCATAGCGGTGCAGAGAGTTATCGCCGAAACTCCAGCTCATCCACCACCAGTCACTTTTCTCGACATAGCGATTGTCCATGCTGCAATCTACGACGCGGTTCAAGCCATCGAGCGCGACTACAGGCCGTATCACGTCCATATTCCGGGCGCCTCAGGTTCACCTTCGGCTGCTGTAGCGAAGGCCGCTCGCGATGTACTCGTTTATCTCCTTCCAAATCAAGCCGGCACGATCGCTGGAATTTACAACCAATATCTAATCGACAAAGGAATCTCATCGCTCGATCCAGGTATTGCCGTGGGAGCGACGGCCGCTGCTGGCATCATCGCGTTAAGGGCCAACGATGGCCGCTTTCCACCGGGCCAAGTTCCTTTTGTCGGTAGCACTGAACCGGGGCAATGGCGCCCGACAGACTCGTACATCGGAATGCCACCCCAACCACCGCCGTTCTCGCCCATGGCTGCGCCTTGGGTAGCTAACGTCACTCCGTTCGTGTTGAGAAGCGGGGACCAATACCGCGCATCACCACCGCCTCGATTGAATAGCAACGAATATACGCGCGCCTACAATGAAGCGAAGTCTATGGGAGCTCGCTTCAACAGTGCCAGAACTGTGGACCAGACTAACCTCGCTTTGTTTTGGGCTTCGAACTATGTAGTGCTGTGGAACCGTGTCGCTCGTGAACTCGCGGCCGCTCAGAACCTCAGCATCAGTGAGAGTTCTCGGCTTTTTGCACTGGTGACGCTCTCGATGGGTGATGCAGCGATAACGGCGTGGGACAGTAAGGTTAGATACAACTTTTGGCGTCCGCTTACTGCCATTCGATTAGGGAACGACGATACAAACCCCGACACGGTCGGAGATTCGGAATGGCAACCACTCATCAACACCCCGAACTATTCCGATCACACTTCGGGTGCAAACAATGTGACAGGAGCGGCTACTCGAAGTTTCGCTCTTTTCTTCGGTACGGGTGAAATGACGTTCACTGTAAACACAACGAACACTACGCCTGGAATTCCGCAGAGCAAGACGTTTCACCGGTTCGATGATGCCGCCGACGAAGTTGTAGTAGCGCGAATATATGAAGGTATCCACTTCCGTTTCGCCGACGAGGAGGGACGGAAACAAGGCCGGCACGTAGCACAGTGGGTTCATGGTCACGCCCTGAAACCCCTGGAATAGAACAAGGGTAGTTTTCTTCCTTCCCAACTTCCAACGGGCATTTCACTCACCGAAATGCCTGTTCGGATCAACCCGGCGCCACGGTAGTATGGAACTTTTCAATCGTCATTGGACATTTCTAATTGGAAATCTATTGGTTCGAGTGTTGTTTTCGTTTTGTTTGTCTCTGTGCGCCCTCTGTGTCTCTGCGTCTCTGTGGTTTTCTTAGGCGTAAATGAGTCTCAAGCAAAAGAACACCACAGAGACGCAGAGACACAGAGGGCGCACAGAGGCAAACAAACGAAAAGTACGCGAACATACCACTTCTATTGGAATCTCCGATACGACGCCTAAAGTTACGGAAGCTGTGCACTGACCCAGTAGTTTGGCGAGTATAATGACTGCTCTAATCAATCATTCGTGAAACGTTTTTTCCGATTTGTCTTATACATATGGAGATGTGTTGTCTTCGTAGACTTCAACGAGTAAAAGGGCGTAGCCGATCGCGAGTTTAAGTATTCGCCACACGTTCGTTCATCCTCAAGTTTCAACATGAGCGAAGGCCTGCAAAAGAAACTTTGCCCAACATTAGCAGTCTTATTCATAGCTCTATGCGCGGTCTCGGTGCGAAGCCGACCAAGGATGGAATTTAAGCTTTCGCAACGGCCGGCTACAGCTGCCAACGTTGACAATGCTCTGCCACTCCAAGTGGGCAAGCTCGTCGAACGCGAAATCGCAGGCGGCCAAACACACAGCTATCAAATTGAGATCAGGGCTGGGCAATCAGTTGACTTGACGGTCGAACAACGCGGAATTGACGTCGCTGAGAATGTCTTCGGACCCGACGGAAAATTGATCGTGCAATACAATTCTGAGCAAGGAGTGCAGAAAGCATATAAGTCCGAGTTTGTGGGTGACGTCGATGGCGTCTACCGGTTGGATGTTGAGGCGAAAATCAAACACCAGGCGGGGACTTATCGGATACGAATTGACGACATCCGAACTGCAAGTGATCACGATCGATCATTAATGCAAGTGAATAAGCTTAGTACCGAATCTTCTATTCGGTTTCGCGCGGGAAAATTTGAAGAGGCTAGTATGCTCGCCGAGCAGGCCGTGGCAATTGCCCAGAAGGCGTCGGCGCCGGAAACCCATCTCGGTTATCTATTAAATGAATTGGGAAAGATTCAGCGGGAGAAGGGGGAATATGCGAAAGCTGAAACCTCACTTGAACGCGCCCTGTCCATCAACCAGAAACTGTTTGGGCTCGAACATCCGCAGACAATTGAATCTATCAGCGGTCTGGGTTTGGTTTATCGAAGCAGGGGTGATTACCCGAAAGCTCTGAGGGCATTACAACAGGCGCTGGAATTAACCGAACAATTGTTCGGTCCCACGCATCCGAAACTCGCCGCGTCTTTAACCGATATTGAATTGGTTCACATTTATCTGGGCGACTTTGAACAGGCCAATCGAGATTTGCAGCGTGCGCTTTTGATTGCCGAAACAACCCTTGAGCCGGACAATCCATTGCTCGGGAGGATCTATAACAATCTCGCACATTTCTACGTGGTTAAGAAAGATTTCGAACGCGCTGAAACGTTTGCGCAAACGGCGTTGAAGATTTACGAAAAGTCACTCGGGCCTGACCACCCAGATCTCACGTACCCACTAATCAATCTCGGGCGAATTGCTCACGAGCGGAAACAGAAAAACTACGCGCGATCTCTTGAAATGTACGGGCGCGCGTTGGCTATTCGTGAACACGCGCTCGGACGAGACGACATCGATGTTGCTGGTCTGATTAACAACATCGCGAACATTCACAAAGCAACGGGCGATTATGCGAAAGCACTGGAGATGTACCAACGTGCACTGAGGATCGCCGAGATGATAGCGGGACCTTACCACGTTGCAAGTACGATACTGCTTGGCAATATTGCCAATCTCTACAGAGTGCAGGGTGACGCTACTAATGCCATCGTATTCCAAAGACGCCTGGACGAACGCCTGGAAATGGCCCTTGGCTTGAACCTGACGGTCGGCTCTGAACGTCAAAAACTCAACTACTTCAACTCAATTGCCGAACGTACGGATCGCACGATCTCTTTGCACGTCAACTTAGCCCCAGATGATCGGGACGCTTGCGCGTTGGCAGCGCTCGTTCTATTGCAACGCAAGGGACGAGTTCTGGATGCGATGTCCGGCAGCTTGACCGCTTTACGTCAGCGATCCGATCCAGATGATCAAAGACTGCTGGACCGTCTGAACGCGATTACTGCGCAGCTGGCTAAACTCGTGCTCGGCGGCCCGCAGAATACGACCGAAAACTACCAATCACAGCTCAACGAATTGCAAGAGCAGAAGGAAAAACTTGAAACGGAAATCAGTAATCGCAGTGCCGAATTTCGAGCCCAGTCGCAGCCAGTCACTTTAGCCAAAGTGCAGGCAGCAATTCCGAAAGATGCAGCGCTGATTGAATTCACAATCTATCGTCCCTTCGATCCAAAGCTCGAGGGCAATCAGTACGGAAAACCTCGCTACGTCGCCTACATCTTGCGGCAGCAAGGTGAAGTGGAATGGAGAGAATTAGGTGACGCGCAAGCGATTGATGATGCGATTGAGAAACTGCGTCAAGCGTTGCGTGACCCGCTCCGTAGCGACGTGCGCGAGCTAGCGCGTGTCGTTGATCAGAAAGTCATGCAGCCCGTTCGCGGTCTCTTGGCCGGGGCCATGCACCTACTCATCTCACCCGATGGTGAAATGAACTTGATCCCCTTTGAGGCTCTAGTGGACGAACACGGTCGTTATCTGGTGCAGAGCTACGCAGTTACTTACCTCACGAGTGGGCGCGACCTGCTGCGCATGGAAGTTGCGAAACAGGGCAGCGGCGTTCCGATTGTGATCGCAAATCCGTCATTTGGTGAACCTACCGCCGAGCCGACAGCGAAGGTTCGTGCGAACCGGAACTCCGATTTATCCAATAGAAGACGAAGCGTGACTAATGCACACGATTTTTCAGAGATCTACTTTGCGCCGCTGGAGGGCACAGCTAACGAAAGCCGCAGGATCCAGAAATTGTTTCCGAGCGCGAACATCTTAAGCGGGTCGCAGGCGACTGAATCTGCACTCAAGGGAGTGGTAGCACCGCCCCTTCTCCACGTAGCAACGCATGGGTTCTTTCTACAAGATGCGACGGCTTCGGCGAGCGCCAATCTACAGGTCGCGACGCGGGGAATTAGTGCGAATGCCAAGATCGAAAATCCTCTCTTGCGGTCGGGGTTAGCCCTTGCGGGAGCAAACCTGCGGACCAGCAAAGGCGAGGACGGAATCCTCACTGCACTCGAAGCATCAGGACTTAATCTTTGGGGTACGAAGCTCGTCGTCTTATCAGCTTGCGACACTGGCGTAGGAGAGGTGCACAATCACGAAGGCGTTTATGGTCTGAGACGAGCTTTTGTGTTGGCTGGTTCGCAGTCATTGGTTATGAGTCTTTGGCCGGTCAGCGATTACTCTGCCCGAACATTGATGGCCAACTATTATCGAAACCTTAAATTAGGACTAGGCCGTGGCGCAGCCTTGCGTCAGGTCCAGCTCGAAGCACTCAAGAAGAACAAAGAACTCCATCCCTTTTACTGGGCCAACTTCATTCAATCAGGCGAGTGGGCCAATCTTGATGGCAAGCGCTAGTAAGGAACCGCCTTCGTAGCGCCCAATCGTCCCCACCTCGTGCATCACTCAGCGCTCATCGGCGTTTATCCCTGAATTAATCAATCGTAGTTTGCTCTCAGGATTTTGATAATAACTGTTGAAAGTGACACGCTGCTCAAAAACTATTTTGACGATGATGTTGGAGTTCACAACCCGTTCACTGGGAACTTGGATGGTGCTATCTTCCTTTGACATTCCACAGACATCGACACCAAGGAGGGAAGCATGATCTATCGAACACTGGGCAGCACAGGAGAAAAGGTATCGGCGATAGGAGTCGGAGGTTGGCACCTCGGGCTGAAACATGTTGAT